>NZ_AZGM01000022.1 GCF_001435935.1 Limosilactobacillus panis DSM 6035 | reverse complement strand
TTGTTAAATTCCGAATGGAGCTTCTGATTCAGAGGCTTTTTGTCACAACCCCTTTGCCCGTTTTCAAAAAAGCGCCACGCGTTAGGAAGACCTAATCGCGAGGCGCATTTAAATTAGTTGTTAGCGGGCATGTAAAATCTTCGGGCCGTTCTGTGTACCAACAATCACGTCGTTGACCCGGTTCAAGAAGAGACCGCTCTCAACGACGCCCACCATGTGGATCAGCTCATCGGCAAGTTGGGCCGGATGGTCAATTTTGCCCAGGTGGAGGTCAATGATGTAGTTCTTTTCGTCAGTCAAGAACTTGTTGCTGCCGTCCATCCGCCAGCTCGGCTTGTAGCCCTTCTTTTCCAGACGGTTGAAGACTAGCTGGGCACCGAACGGGATTACCTCAATTGGTAGCGGGAATTTCCCTAGCTGGTGGACCAACTTGCTTTCGTCGACAATCCAGATGATCTTGTCGGAAGCATTGGCAACGATCTTTTCCCAGAGGAGGGCACCGCCACCACCCTTGATTCCTTGGAAGTCGTCGCTAACTTCATCGGCCCCGTCAATACAGAGGTCGATATGGTCAACGTCGTCAATGTCCTTAATGGTGATTCCCAGATCCTTGGCCTGCTTGGCGGTCCGGCTGGAGGTCGTGACCCCGGTAATGCCGGTTAATTCCCCGGCTTGGACCCGCTTGCCAAGTTCGTCAACCATGTAACGGACGGTTGACCCGGTCCCTAGGCCGACAATCATTCCTGACTTAATGTAGTTAACCGATTCCTGGCCGGTTTGGGCCTTTAATTCGTCTTGATTCATTTTCGTAAATCCTCCTAAATTGTGCGGTCATCCGGTGATAATAGCTTTTGGTATTCGGGATGACGACGAAACTCCGCCTTTGCAAAGGGACACATTAGTTTTACCGTTAACTGGTGCTCACTTGCGTAGTCCACGAAATGGCGCACGAGCTCGTTGGCAATCCCCTGTCCACGAAAGTCGGGGTGGACAAAGACCCGTTCGACCACGACCCGGTCGTCAGCAACGGCCGGAAAGCTTAGTTCACCAATTAGGGGGTGAAACTGGTCCTTGGCAATGAGTTTATTTTCATCAACAACAAATTCCATCACTATCACATCCATTCAAATTTAATTTTCGATAAAGTCGGGCGAAAAGTCAAGCTAACCAATACCATTGGTAACCAATCTATCCTATAATATTACAATAGTGATTTATTAATGAGGTGAAATAACTGTGAAACGCGGATTTAAAATCGTGTCAAAAAAGGCCAACGATGGCTTGTCCCTCCCCAAGCGGCAGACAGCTAAGGCGGCAGGTTATGACTTCGCCGCTTCCGAAGACTTTACCCTCCCTTCAATCTGGAAGGGGAACTTCTTAAAGGCCCTCTGGGCGCTTTTTAAGCAAAAGAAAGTCAGCGACGAAGATTTTCAAAGTGCGGACGCTTGTTTAAAACCGTATTTAGTACCTACAGGGGTCAAAGCCTACATGCAGGATAATGAATTCCTCCTGTTGGCCAACCGCTCGAGTGGCCCTTTAAAACGGCGGCTGATTTTACCCAACGGGATTGGAATCGTCGACGCGGATTATTATGATAACGACAGTAACGAGGGGGAAATTTTCTTTCAGCTGATTAATTTTGGCCTGCGCGACTACCATATCAAGAAGGGCGAACGGATTGGCCAGGGAATCTTTATGCCATTCCTCTTGGCCGATGGTGAGACGGCACCACACGCTCAACGGACCGGTGGATTTGGCTCAACTAAAAAGTAAGGAGGAGAGAAATTGGCAAAGGTAAGGACGCAGTACGTTTGTCAAAACTGCGGGTACAGTTCACCCCGCTATCTTGGCCGGTGCCCCAACTGTGGTCAATGGAATTCCTTAGTTGAGGAGCAGGTTCAGACGAAGACAACAGCTACCAAGGCACGGCCGACAACCACCTTAACGGGCCTCGTTGCTAAGCCCCAAAAGATTAACGAGATCAACAGCAAGGAAACGCCGCGGGTCAAGACCAAGTTAAATGAACTTAACCGGGTTCTGGGAGGCGGAATTGTCCCCGGCTCGTTGATTCTGATTGGTGGGGACCCGGGAATCGGGAAGTCCACCCTGCTACTACAGGTATCTGGTCAGCTCAGTGATGAAGGTCACCGGGTCCTCTATGTTTCCGGAGAGGAAAGTGGTACGCAAATCAAGATGCGGGCGGAACGCCTCGGTGTTGCGGGGGATGAGTTCTATGTTTATCCGGAGACGAACATGGACAGCATTAAGGACACTATCCGTGAGATTAAGCCGTCCTACGTGGTTATCGATTCTGTCCAGACCATGCAGGCAACGGATGTGACGTCAGCTATCGGGAGTGTCTCCCAGATTCGGGAGGTTACCGCCCAGTTGATGCAGATTGCCAAGAGTAATAACATCACAATCTTTGTGGTTGGTCATGTTACCAAGGGGGGCGCCCTGGCTGGTCCAAAGATTCTGGAGCACATGGTAGATACGGTTCTCTACTTTGAGGGGGATCTCCACCATACCTACCGGATTTTGCGGTCAGTTAAGAACCGTTTCGGCTCGACAAACGAACTGGGAATATTTGAAATGCACACCAACGGGTTGACGGAGGTTAAGAACCCTTCCGAGATTTTTCTGGAGGAGCGCTTAGCCGACGCTACGGGTTCGGCCGTGGTGGTTTCTTTAGAGGGGACCCGGCCAATCCTGGTTGAAATCCAGGCTCTGGTGACGCCGACGGTTTACGGAAATGCCCAGCGAACTGCTACCGGTTTGAGCAGGAACCGGGTATCATTAATAATGGCCGTTCTGGAAAAGCGGGCCAACCTGATGCTGCAAAACCAGGATGCTTACTTAAAGGCTGCTGGTGGGGTTAAACTGGACGAGCCGGCAATCGACTTGGCAATCGCCATCAGTATCGCCTCAAGTTACCGCGACAAGGGAACCCGGCCGGCAGACGCCTTCGTTGGCGAAGTCGGTTTGACTGGTGAAATCCGGCGGGTCAACCGGATTGAACAACGGGTCGCTGAGGCGCAGAAACTTGGCTTTCAGCGGATTTTTGTTCCAAAGAACAATCTGAAGGGGTGGAACCCACCTTCAGGAATTGAGGTCATTGGTGTGGGGACCCTCCGTGAGGCCCTGCGGATGGCCCTTGGCTAGAAAGAGAAAAGGAGGAATGCTAATGCTTAAACGGATTATTCGTTTACTCTATATTTTAGTAGGGGCCGCAGTGGGCTTTTATTACCTGCCGACACTGTGGGACTTGTTTAAGCTACACATTTACAGTCCACTGTTGGTATTCTTAGATGTTTTAATTGGTGCAATTATTTTTTGGTTATTATCTTTAGCACTTATGAAACCAACGGTCAGCGTTATTCACCGGGTCGAACACGACCTGACAAGTAAAAGTCCCCAGTATATTTTCTTTGGGGCCCTACTAACGATTCTGGGCTTGGTCATTGCGGTTTTAGTATCGATTCCCTTGTGGCGGACCAAGATTCCGGTGGTCAATAACATCTTACCAATCTTGCTAATGGTCGTTTTCAGTTACTACGGCTTTAAGATTGGAACTTCCCGCTTAGATGACTGGAAGAATTTGGCAATGGTCAAGCGGGGCAAAGACAGTAAAAATGAGGTCCTGGAGCGCCAGGATGATAACTATCACCACTACAAGATCCTGGATACTAATATCCTGATTGACGGGCGAATCTACGACCTTGTTAAGACCGGTTTTCTGGAAGGAACCTTACTGGTACCCAACTTTGTGCTCTATGAGTTGCAGTACATTGCGGACTCGGGCGAGAGCATCAAACGGGTTCGGGGCCGGCGGGGCCTGGATATCCTTAACAAGTTACGGAGCGAAAAGATCGTCCCAATTGAGATGTATGACGGTGACTTTGAGGATATTCCCGAGGTTGATAGCAAGCTGATTGCCCTTGCCAAGAAGGTTGATGGGGTAATTGTGACGAACGACTACAACCTCAACAAGGTCATCCAGTTTCAAAACGTGGATGTGTTAAACATCAATAACCTGGCCAAGTCCCTGCGGCCGCGGGTTATTCCTGGCGAAACCCTGAAGGTGGTTGTCGTCAAGAAGGGGACCGAGCGCCAGCAGGGGGTTGCCTACCTTGATGACGGCACAATGGTGGTTGTTGAAGACGGCCGGTTCTTCATGAACAAGCCGATTGAAGTTGAGGTTACCAGTGCCCTCCAGACCGATGCCGGCCGGATGATTTTCGCCCGGCCCCTCCATTCGCAGCGGGGAATTGATGAGCAACACGACAATGGCCCAGCGGCGAAGAAGAATTCCAAAGACAAGCCTGAGCCCCAAAAGGGTAAGGGACACAAGTAAATATTAAAGTAAAGGGCCCCGGGTATCGTGAATATTCACGATACCCGGGGCCCTTTACTTTGGTTTAAAACAAAAAAGAGATAGCTTGGGAATGCTATCTCGTTAGGGAGTATATGATAACCTTGGGGGAGATTATCATAAGTAATTATTTTTTCGTTACTATTGGGAGGAGTAATTGAAAAATAATAGGTTTCATTGATGTAGAAAGCTATTAACTTTCTACGCTTTATATACTAACAATAGAATGTGAAGAAAGTATGACCAAACAGTTAAATATCTTTTAGCGGGGGTAAAAGCATTCGTTTGGCGATAACGGCCGCGTCATGAAAGCGAATGTGTTAAAATTATTGAGAAGAAATTTTAAATCAATGAACGGATGGGAGTAGGTTAAAATGCTAACAATTTACAATACCTTGACACGGAAGAAAGAAATATTTAAACCCCTGCACCCGGGGATTGTTAACATGTATGTCTGTGGTCCCACCGTTTATAACTACATTCATATTGGCAATGCGCGGAGTGCAATCGCCTTTGATACTGTCCGGCGGTACCTGGAGTTCAAGGGTTACCAGGTCAACTACGTTTCTAACTTTACGGACGTTGACGATAAGATGATTAAGGCGGCCCATGAACAGGGAATCACCGTTCCCCAGCTGGCGGATAAGTATATCAAGGCTTTCATGGAAGACACCACGGCAATCAACATTGAACCGGCGACGAGCCACCCCCGGGCAACCGAGCATATCCCGGAGATTATCAACTTTGTTCAGCGCCTAATCGATAAGGGCTACGCATACGCAAAGGACGGGGATGTCTACTACCGGGCCCGTAAGTTTGCCCACTATGGTGAATTATCCGGACAATCGATTGATGACTTGGAAGTTGGTGCGAGTGAACACGTTAGTGCCGATGAGGTCAACAAGAAGGAGGACCCAATGGACTTTGCCCTTTGGAAGGCGGCTAAGCCAGGGGAAATTTCGTGGGATTCACCATGGGGAAAGGGACGGCCCGGCTGGCACATTGAGTGCTCGGTAATGTCCACTAAGTACCTCGGTGACACCCTTGATATCCATGCTGGTGGCCAGGACCTGGAGTTCCCCCACCACGAAAACGAAATTGCCCAGAGTGAATCCGCTACCGGTCACAAGTTTGTCCGTTATTGGATGCATAACGGCTTTGTGACGATTGGTAATGACAACGAGAAGATGAGCAAGTCCCTACACAACTTCATTACGGTCCACGACATCATTAAGACGGTGGACCCGCAAGTGCTGCGCTTCTTCATGGCCACCACCCAGTACCGACGGCCAATCCAATATAGTGAAGCTAACCTCACGGATGCTAAGAACAACCTTGAGCATATTCAAACCGCCTTTGACAACCTGAAGTACCGGGAAAAGGACGCCCGGGATGGTGATGATGCTGACGTGCAAAAGCAAGTAACCGAGTATACGAACCGTTTCATTGAGGCAATGGACGACGACATCAACGTCCAAAACGGAATTGCGGTGGTCTATGAGCTCGTGAAGGCGGCCAACACCTATGCCCAAGCGGCAACTGTTTATCGTGGTGGCTTGAAAGAGTTTGAAACAGCGATGGTCAAGCTTATCAGCATCTTCGGCATTAAACTGGTGGCCACGGACAACGAGATCGATGACGAAAAAATCAAGGCAATGATTGAGGAGCGGAACCAAGCCCGGAAGAACAAGGACTTTGCCCGGAGTGACCAGATTCGTGATGACCTGAAGAAGCAGGGGATTATCCTTGAAGATACCCCCCAGGGAACTCGTTATAAGAAGGAGTAACAAAAGAAGTAATGGAAAAAGTAAACTATCAGCAGTTAAACGGAATTGCCTTGGCCTACCTTGGGGATGCCGTTTATGAAGTATTCATTCGGCAGCACCTATTAAGCAAGGGGCTTAGTAAGCCCACAAAGTTGCAGCACTTGGCGACCCACTACGTCTCTGCCAAGGCCCAGGCAGCTTTGATTGACCTGATGAAGGCCGACCAGCTCCTAAGTGATGAGGAATGGGCCTACTTCAAACGTGGACGGAATGCCAATAGTCACACCCATGCCAAGCACACTTCGGTCCTCACTTACCGGATTTCAACCGGCTTTGAGGCCTTGATGGGTTACCTGCAGCTCTCGGGGCAGCAGGACCGGTTAGCGGAACTTGCCGAATGGTGTATTAAACAAGTTGAGGAGGGACGGATCAAGCATGAAGACTGAGCATACTGATTTTATTATTGGCCGGCACCCGGCAGTAATGGCGTTGAAGTCGGACCAGGAGATCAATAAGGTCTTCATTCAGTCTGGCCTTAAGGCAGATGCCATTGCCCAGATTATTAAGTTAGCAAAGGAAAAGCGGTTGGTAATTTCTAATGTGCCCAAGACCAAATTGGACCAGATGACCGACCACCAGAACCATCAGGGGGTGGTCTTAGCGGTTGCTGCCTACCACTACGCCAGCATTGACGACCTCTTTGCTAACGCCGAGAAGAAGAGGGAGGATCCCTTCTTCTTAATCCTGGATGAGTTGGAAGACCCCCATAACCTGGGTTCAATTATCCGGACCGCGGATGCAGCAGGGGTTCACGGGATCATTATTCCCCGGCGGCGGGCAGTCGGTCTGACCTCCGTGGTGGCCAAGACGTCCACGGGCGCCATTGAACATGTCCCGGTTGCTCGGGTGACTAACCTGGTGCAGACTGCCAAGGAGCTCCAGTCGCGTGGTGTTTGGCTGTTTGGGGCTGACATGCGTGGTAAGGACTATCGGACCTGGGATGCGCATGGTGCGGTGGCCCTCGTGATTGGCAACGAAGGAAAGGGAATCTCGTCCCTTTTGAAGAAAACCTGCGACGAGATGCTGACAATTCCAATGATTGGTCACGTCCAAAGCCTAAATGCCAGTGTAGCGGCCAGCCTGTTGATATACCAGGGCTTTAACTCCCGGCACCCATTAGCATAAATTGAAAAGACAAACTCTAGTGATCACCGCTAAAGTTTGTCTTTTTAAATCCCATATTTGTTTATCGATGCATTATTGCTTGTAAGGGCTTTCACATTTTCCATTTAACATCGCAGTCGATTTTTCCCTTACGTGGTGGCCAAAGTGGCCGTTAGCGTTCGATCGCGTGTTTTTTAAAGGTGGACCATTTATTGTCTCGTCCCGACTGCTTTGTTAAATTAGCAACAGACACGTGGATTTTAATTTGGAAAGGTTTATCGGGACATTTCTAAACCCAATAATGGGGAAGGTAAATACCATTATTAGGGAACTACCGGCATTGTGTCCGGGGTTAAAATCGTGACGGGTTAATTGAATCTTTAGGGAGTTTTATTGATGCGTTTGGATGAAGAAAAAGGGGATCTGATTAAATTTTGTGCGGACTTGAGCGATGAGGAGTTCATCCTCCTCTTTCGTCAGTACCTGCCCTTAGTTCGGCGAATATGGCAACACTATTATGTGCCGGGCCTGGAATTAGCCGATTGGGAGCAGGAAGCACAACTAGTGTTGATCAAGGTCATTCGTTCCTATACCGGGACAAATGATAGCCAGTTCGGCGGTTTTTACAAGCAGAGCCTGGTCAACAAAATTTTGGACCTTTACCGGGCGCGGCAAGCACGCAAAAGAATCCCGGCAGGGAAGGTGGCCCCATTAAATGATGACTTCGCAGAAATTTTGAATGACCCCCACCAAATCCAACCGGAAGACACCATTTATTGTCACTACTGCATTCGTAAATTGATGCAGTCCTGTTCGGCATTCGAACGGACCGTCTTGATCAGTTACCAGAAGGGGTATTCGACAAACGAGTTGGCGGCCGTACTTAATTGCAGCAAGCGGCAAGTACAAAGTGCGATGAGCCGCAGCCGACAAAAGTTGCTCCACATCCTAAAACGCTAGTTAACTGCCATTCGCTTGCTTTCTACTGGTAATTCGTGATAATCTATTCCCTGTGTGGAGGTGTTAGTATGGCACAGAAGAAAGTGGCCTTAGAATGTACCAAATGCGGTGCGCGAAACTACACGATTACTGCTAACCCTCAGCGTCAAGAGCGCTTAGAATTACGAAAATTCTGTAAACATTGCGGGGAATATACACTTCACCGCGAGAGTAAATAGGTGGAGGCAAATATGCACTTAATTCGTTTTATTAAAAGTGTTAACCATGAAATGAAACTAGTCGTTTGGCCAACGGCACGAGAGAACCGGCGTGATACAACTATTGTCATCTCGCTGACCCTATTTTTCGTCCTGTTCTTTGCTCTGTTCGACTGGTTGATTCAAATGTTTATGAAACTGTTTGTTTAACAGATAGTGGTAAAACAAGCAGTGGTCTGTTATACTAGCTGTGACGAACTTCGTAGATTTGCGAAGTTTTTTATTTTGGCAAAAATTTGAATTAAAGAGGAGGATTCATCGTGGAATCACATGAAAAACGCTGGTATGTGCTCCATACCTATGCCGGATACGAGAACCGGGTCAAGAGTAACTTGGAATCACGGGCCCAATCAATGGGTATGCAAGACTACATTTTTCGGGTAGTCGTTGCCGAAGAGACCGTTCGTGAAGTCAAGGATGGCAAGGCTAAGGAAGTCGTTGAAAATACCTTCCCAGGTTACGTCCTGGTTGAAATGATCATGACGGATCAGGCATGGTACATTGCGCGGAACACACCTGGTGTTACTGGGTTCCTTGGTTCTCACGGTGGGGGTTCAAAGCCAACCCCACTGCTGCCAGAAGAAGTTGAACGGATTATGAAGCGGATGGGCGCTGACATTACCGTTAGTGACATCGACGTCAAGGAAGGCGACACCGTTAAGGTAATTGCCGGACCGTTTGCGGACCTGACGGGGAAAGTAACGGAAGTTGACCACGAAAAGCAAAAGCTGAAGGTTAACGTCAACATGTTTGGCCGGGAAACTTCCGCTGAACTGGGCTTTGACCAAATCGATACGGTCGAATAATTAATAATTGATTACTCAATATAATTGTGGTATTTTATTAGGGTATGCTATTGTACATACTGTGGGAGAGGTAAATTTTCTGCCTCATCATGACCACAACACGGACTAAGGAGGTTTTGTCTCGTGGCAAAGAAAGTAGCTAACGTTGTCAAGTTGCAAATTCCTGCCGGTGCAGCAACACCAGCTCCACCAGTAGGCCCTGCACTTGGACAAGCAGGTATTAACATCATGGGCTTCACTAAGGAATTCAACGCCCGGACTGCAGACCAAAAGGGTATGCTGATCCCAGTTGTAATTACTGTTTATGAAGACCGTTCATTTGACTTCATTACTAAGACGCCACCTGCTGCTGTCTTACTGAAGAAGGCCGCTGGTGTTGAACACGGTTCCGGTGAACCTAACACAAAGAAGGTTGCTAAGGTAACCAAGGATCAAGTTAAGCAAATCGCCGAAACTAAGATGCAAGATCTAAACGCAGCTGACGTTGAAGCAGCTATGCGCATGATTGAAGGTACTGCACGCAGCATGGGCTTCACTGTTGAAGACTAGTTGCTAAGCAGTCCGGACACCCTATTAAAGTAGTGTGTCTCCGTGGGAGGTATTAACTCCGCTAGACCACATTTGCAAGGAGGAAAAACACAAGATGGCTAAGAATCGTGGTAAGAAGTACCAAGATGCGCTTAAAAAGGTTGACAGCAAGAGGGAATACGCAGTCAACGACGCAGTTCAATTAGTAAAAGACATTGACTTTGCTAACTTTGACTCAACTGTTGAAGTTGCATTTAACTTAAACGTAGATACTAAGCAAGCTGACCAACAATTACGTGGTGCCGTTGTTTTACCAAACGGTACTGGTAAGGACCAAACCGTTATCGTATTTGCCGAAGGTGACAATGCCAAGGCTGCTGAAGACGCCGGTGCTGACTTTGTTGGCTCTGACGACTTAGTAGAAAAGATTCAAGACGGCTGGCTCGACTTTGACGTGGCCATTGCTACGCCAAACATGATGCCTAAGGTTGGTCGTCTGGGTCGGATTCTGGGACCTAAGGGCTTAATGCCTAACCCAAAGACTGGTACGGTTACGATGGACGTTGCTAAGGCGGTTTCTGACGCCAAGGCTGGTCAAGTTACCTACCGGACTGACCGTGATGGTAACGTTGCTGTACCATTCGGTAAGGTTTCCTTTGACACCGATAAGTTGGTTGAAAACCTGAAGACTTTGGAAGACATCGTTGTTAAGGCTCGTCCTGCTTCAGTACGGGGTACTTACATCAAGCATGCTTCCATCGCTTCGACTTTCGGCCCAAGCGTGACGCTTGATTTGACTTCATTCTAAATTTAGGTTGAACCTAATTAAAAGAGGAAGATAACGTTGATGATGACGTTGTCTTCCTCTTTTTTAATTTTTAAAAATATTCTAATTTTTTATAATCCCAAGACTGCTAGGCCGGGATTAAACAGGGAAATAATAATAATTTTTATGACGAAAATAGGCTAAAAATAAATTCACTACTTAACAAGCGAGTGGTTTTAGTGTATACTACTTGCCAATGACAGTTTTATTAAAAACAAATTAGAACTGTGAAAACATTTTTAAGGAGTGACGACAATGACAAAGTTTAAGTATTCTAAACGAGTTCCAGCAGACGGCACGGATGCGGTGGGTGCTATTCTGAAAGCAGCGGCGGATCCGAAGATTATTTCCTTTGCTGGTGGATTGCCAGCTCCTGAACTGTTCCCCGTAAAGGAAATGCAAGCGGCCGTTGACAAGGTCTTTGAAGAACATGGCCAGGAAGCGATGCAGTACGGAGCCGCCAAGGGGGTTACTGCTCTCCGTGAGTTGATCCTCCAACACGTTAAGGAAAAGGAAGGAGTCACCGGCGCCCTTGATAACGTCTTGGTAACAACCGGTTCAGAACAGGTTCTGGACCTGGTAGGGAAGGCGTTCGTTAATCCCGGGGACACGGTCTTGGTTGAACAGCCGACTTATCTTTGTGCCTTAGACGTTTTCAAGTCCTATGGTGCTAAGTTTGTGGGCGTGGCCATGGATGAACAGGGGATGAAGATGGATGCCCTTGAGGACGCCCTCAAGGCCCATCCGGAGACCAAGCTGGTCTATACAGTGCCTAACTTCCAAAACCCAACCGGACGAACAATGGCCGTTGACCGCCGGAAGAAACTCGCTGAGTTAGCTGCTAAGTATGATGTTTATGTTCTCGAAGATAACCCGTATGGTGAGATTCGCTTTGCCGGGACCCATGTTCCTGCGGTTAAGTCCTTTGACGAAACCGGCCATGTCTTCTACATGAGTACCTTCTCTAAGACTCTGGCACCTGGATTCCGCCTGGGCTGGGTAGTTGCCGATGAGGATGTTATCAACAAACTGACGGTGTTAAAGCAGTCCGCGGACTTACATACCGATAACTTGGCCCAGTATGCGGTCGTTGAATTTTTGGATAATAATGATCTTGATGCACATGTAAAGGAAATCAGTGATCTTTACGGTAAACGTAAACAATTGATGGCGGATGGACTTAAGAAGTACTTCCCAGCTGGTGTTAAGTACACTAATCCAGAAGGGGGGATGTTCCTGTGGGTTGAAGTGCCAGGGGTTGACGATACCGTTGAGCTCTTCAAGGAATGTCTCAAGCACAACGTTGCCTTTGTACCAGGAGACCCGTTCTTTGCGGGTAAGCCACAGCCAGGGGCCTTCCGCCTGAACTATTCCAATGCCAAAGAAGACCAGATCAAGGTCGGGATGAAACAACTAGGTGAAGCGCTCCAAGAAGCGGTTAATAAGTAGAAAATAGACAAAACTTATCCTTTAGTTTTGGGGTGGGGTCGAATTAACAGTTGATTCGACCCTATCTTTTTTTGCTCACCCTAATAATCACTTGCTAAGGAAAATGTTCATTATTTACTACTGCTATAGCAACGATTTAAAATGCCCTCAATAGTTATACTATTATAAATTTATAATAATAATTTGACAATTTCCTAATTAGTCGATAAACTAGTTGCAAAAATCAATGTTGCTAAAAGGGTGACTTGTCGCGGGGAGGAAGTAAGATGTTGTCATTGCTTGATGCGGTTGACCAACCGTTGGTCACGGTTGTAATTCTTATTTTGCTAGTGATTATTGGGGTAGCGCTAACAATTAGTTTTGTCTTCTGGCTTCTCTTTCGTCACAATCTGAGGAAGGGGTAGACTATGCTGGTATATTTCTTTACGGGAGTCTGGATGATCAGCCTCCTGATTTTTCTAATTTATACTCTTATTAGTATTTTTTTCGGTCATTCTCGTATCCCACGGACTACATCGCCTTTGCTGGAAACCAGGTAACGAACAAGATTGACAAGGAACTACGCTACTTTATCATTGTGCCCTGCTTTAATGAGGAAGCGGTAATTAAGCAGACTATCCAGCACCTCTTAAGCTTTGGGGAGTTCGAGGTGGTGGTGGTTGATGATGCTAGTACCGATAACTCGGCAGCCGAAATTCGCCAAATTAGGAGTCCACGGCTACACTTGCTCCAGCGCCAACTACCAGATGCACATACGGGGAAGGGGGACGTATTAAACTTCGCCCTTGATTACATCCGCCAGCAGATTAAGCAGCGGGGTACCGCACCAGAAAAGACAATTGTTGGGGTCGTTGACGCCGACGCCGAGCTTGCCCCCAATGCGGCCCAGCGTTTGAATGGCTATTTTTCTTTACCTGCTGGTAACGTCTGTCAGATGCGGGTAAAGATGTACCCCCACTTTAAAACGGAATTGCAGATTCTTCAGGACATTGAGTTCTTCAGTATTAACCACATGACCCAGATAATGCGGATGTACACCGGGACCGTGGGCTTGAGCGGCAATGGACAGTTCTTCCGCCTGGCCCCAATTCTTGCCAAGATTGGTCCCCATCCCTGGGGGAATGCCTTATTGGATGACTACGAACTGACGATTAAGATGCTTTTAAAGGGCCTTCACGTGGACTACATGACGGAAACCTGCGTTTATCAGGAAGCACTGGCCTCCTTGAAGAAATTTATCCGCCAACGCAGCCGGTGGGTTCAAGGAGACCTCAACTGCCTGAAGTACCTCCCCGCGATTGTGAAGAGCCGCCGACTGAAGACGGTCCAGAAGACGGGAATTTACTACTTTCTCTGTCAACCGTGGATTAACGTCCTGGCTGACACCGCCATCATCGTCTTGACGGTCTTCAGCTTCTTTCACCTGGACAAGCTCTTTAGTAACTTACCGGGGCTGGCCCTGGTTGCGATGGTAGTTTTGGTGGCGCTCTTTTCCTTATTATGGGGAATCGTGTTCAGCTTTTTCTACCGGCATGACCTCCACCACTTTGGTGAACCCGCAATTACTTGGCGCCAGTATTTACTGTTGCCCTTTGGCGTATCATACCTTTACGTTGTGCTCTTCTTCAGTATTGTCATGGCCTTTTGGCGGTGGCTCTTTCATGAAAACTCGTGGATTAAAACAGAGCACGGTAAGGGTTGATGGTGAAAGGAAGTTGGGAAAACAATGAAGCAGATAAAAGTAATGGCCATTTTTGGTACCCGTCCGGAGAAAATCAAGATGGGCCCGGTCGTGCGCAGACTAATCGAGGATGATCGCTTTTCGCCGGTGGTGGTGTCGACGGGTCAGCACGCAGAAATGCTCCAACAGGTGCTGGATGTTTTTCATATCAGGCCGGACTACGACCTCAAGATCATGAAACCGGGCCAGGGGTTGACGCAGATAACTATGACCACCATGCCAGCGTTTGGAGCCCATCGTACAAAAGGAGCGGCCAGCAATCATGCTTGTCCACGGGGACACCAGTTCCGCTTATGCCGCCGCACTGACGGCCTTTTATAACCGAATTGCAATTGGCCACGTGGAGGCCGGCTTGCGGACGTGGAATAAGTATTCGCCATACCCGGAAGAGATGAACCGGCAGATGATTGATGACCTGGCTGACCTCTACTTTGCACCCACCGCGACGAGTGCTGACAACCTCCACCGCAGCAACCACCAGCAGGGGATTACCGTTACCGGTAACACGGCGATTGATGCCTTAAAGTACACGGTTAACCAGGACTACTACCACCCGGCCTTGGAAAAGATTGCCCCCGACCACCAGATTATCCTATTGACCATGCACCGGCGGGAAAACTGGGGACAGCCGATGAGAGAAACCTTCCGGGCCATCAAAGATGTTGTTGATGCCCGTGCGAACCTAGACGTCATTTATCCGGTTCACCTAAACCCAATTGTTCGTAACACTGCGAATGAGGTGTTTGCGGGGGACCCGCGGGTGCACTTGATCGACCCCTTAGACGTTGTTGACTTTCATAACATCATGAATCGCTCCTTACTGGTGATGAGCGATTCCGGTGGGGTGCAGGAGGAAGCCCCGGCCCTGCATAAGCCGGTGCTGGTGCTCCGTGACACGACGGAACGGCCTGAAGGCGTGGCGGCCGGGACCCTGGGTCGGAACTAGCTATGATAATGTTACAAAACAGTTGACGAGCTTACTCGATAACCAGGAAGAGTATCAGAAAATGAGCAGTGCACAAAATCCGTATGGCGATGGGCACGCCAGTGAACGGATTCTTTCCGCAATTGACGAGTGGGCGCACTAATTTGGTTAGGGGGAGTGAGACAGAACTAGCTTGCTAGTTTGTCTTTCGATACGAAGTTAGTCTTCAGAAAGTATAAAGGGGGCGCTAGTGTTCGAATTTTCCGAACGCTAGCGCCCCCTTTTGTGTACTGTACCGTAGCTGGGGGACTTATGTCACAGCCTTTTTTAATGAAAAGGAGGAAGAAAGGGTTAAACAAAAATCCTGCCTTCCACCTTAGAATCTTTACTTTAATTTCATCTTCGTCAAGGGTACCAAGTGGGTATGGTGGCGTACCTTGTAGTAGAGGTAGAAGAAAATGAAGAGTAGCACGCTCATGTAGGTGATCAAAATGTTGGACCAATCGAGTTTTAAGAAGGCGTCAACGTTTTGACCAACGATAACGACAATGCAGAGAACAAAGGCAAACAGGGGACCAAAGAGGAAAAGCCCGGCATGGTAGTCAAGCTCGTCTAAGGTATGGCCCTGCCGTAAGAAACCGCGGCGGAACCGGTAGTGAGCAATCGCAATTCCTAACCATTCCATGAAACCGCCAAGACTAGTTGCAGCAATTAAATAGTTGTAGACATTCGGGCCGATAAACTGAAGGGCCCACAATGCCAAACTTAGGACCGCCATCGCGAGAAAACTGATGATGGGGACACCCCGGCGGTTGACACGACGGAATCCTTTCCACAAGAAGCCATCAACTGATTGGGAGAAAAGGATCCGGGAAATGGCGTAGAGCCACGAGTTGGCTGATGAAAGAACCGCAATTAAAATGACAAAATTCATGATTCCCGCGGCATACCGGAGCCCGGCGTACTGAAAGATCAGGGTGAAGGGGCTGGTCACAATGTCTTGCACATCAGAACTGAGGAGGTTCTTGTTGGTGTAAGGAAGGACGCAGGCAATCACGAAGATCGTCAGGACGTAGAAGAGTAGGATACGCCAGAAGGTGGCGTGAATTGCCCGGGGAACACTGTGGTGTGGGTCTGCTGATTCACCTGCAGCAATCCCAACCATTTCTGTCCCCTGAAAGGAAAAGCCGGAGACGACGAAGGCGCTAATGATTCCCGGGATCCCGTTGACGAAGGGGGCCTTCTTATAGGTGAAGTTCTGGAAGCCTAACGCATGGTGGCCGCCAATCAAACCGCAGATAACCGCGATTCCCACGATGACAAAGATTACCACGGCGGCGACTTTTAGCAGGGCCAACCAAAATTCAGTTTCACCATAGGTCCGTACTGAGAAGTAGTTGATTGTAAAAATAATGATAAAGGCCAGGAGACTGAAGAGCCAGGACGGGACGTGAGGAAACCAGAAGTTCATGACAATCCCGACGGTGGAGAGCTCTACGGCAACGGTGATGGCCCCGCAGAACCAGTAGTTCCATCCCATGGCAAAACCAAGGGCGGGGTCAACATAACGGTTGGCGTATTCGGCAAAAGAACCACTGCGCGGGTTATAAGTGGCCATCTCAGCGAGACTAGTCATTAAGAAAAAGACCATTAATCCCATGACAAAGTACGCGATTAGACTACCGCCCGGGCCAGCAGTTGTAATTGCCGACCCACTAGCAATGAAAAGGCCGGTACCGATTGTTCCACCCAGGGCAATCATCGACAGGTGACGTGACTGTAAGGTGTGGCGGATATGGCCATTATGCTGTTGGTTATTCAATTTACACATTCCTCCTATATAATAGTTAGTAAAATTGTAGTGCGAACGGGTGAATATTAAAAATACTTATTTTTAATGGTTAGGTATACGACTAGCGCATGGTGTTAGGTATTCACTGAGTACATAGTCAGGCATGAGTAGAAAGCATTTCACATGTCATTGATCTTCACTTATTATTAAACAGTAAAAGAAAGGAGGAGTAACCGGTGGCAATTTTAAAGCAACTCCGCTGGTTCTTCCGTCAGCAGTGGCGGCAGTACCTTGGTGGGGTAGTTGCCCTAGTATTGGTTGCAATTTGTAACGTCATCCCGGCCCGGATAATTGGGAACGTTGTCGACGCGATCAGCGCCCACCGGGTTAACGGGGGATGGTTAACCCTACAGATCAGCATTATGCTGAGTGCGGCGATCATTCAATATTTCCTGCGTTTTGCCTGGCAGAAGCTGCTTTATGGCAGTTCCTATGTCCTAGAACGCCAGCTGAGGAGCAGGCTATTTCACCACTTCATGGCGATGGACCCGAGTTTTTACCAGCGGTGGCGGATTGGGGACTTGATGGCCCACGCCACTAACGATGTTGAAGCCGTCCGGGAGGTCGCCAGTTACGGCATCTTGACCTTGGCGGATTCCATTATCACTGGGGGCTCAATGATTATTGCAATGGGCGTCTTTGTGAGCTGGAAGCTGACAATCATCACCCTCCTGCCACTGCCGCTCCTCGTCGTTTTAGCTAACCGGTTGGGTAATAGGGTGCACGTTGCCTATGGTCGGGCCCAACAGGCGTTTGGTCAGCTCAATAACAAAACCCAAGAGAGTAACGGGAATCAAGGTTGTCCAGGCGCTCGGTGAAGAGGAAGCTGACCTGGCCGACTTTCACCGTTATGTTCAACGCGCCCTTCACACAAACCTCAGGGCCTATTTTTGGGATGCCCTTTTTAATCCCGCAACTACGTTAATTATGGGGTTAGCCTACCTCCTAGCAATTGGCTTTGGGGGCTGGTTTGTCGGTCGTGGGCAATTGACGGTTGGTCAGCTGGTCACGATAATTACCTACCTGGGTGAATTAGTATGGCCGCTCTTTGCAATTGGGACCCTCTTTAACACGCTTGAACGGGGACGGGCCAGCTACGACCGGATTAATAGCCTACTTGCTGAAAAGCCGGCCTGGCGTCCTGCACGGTTAGGTGCCGTTCATTTGTCGGGAACACTAATGGTTGATATTGACCGCTTCCGTTATCCGAACGGGAATCGCCCGGTCCTTCACAACATTCACTTCCGGGTGCCCGCAGGTAGTAAGGTGGGGATTGTCGGCCCCACCGGTAGTGGGAAAACGACCCTTTTGCGGCTGCTGGTCCGGGATTTTGACCGTTATGATGGTCGAATTACGGTTGCTGGCCAGGATATCCGTGACCTTCCTTTAACGGACTATCGGCGGCAAATCGGTTATACTCCCCAAACCGACTTCCTCTTTTCAACGTCAATTGAGCGTAATCTGCGCTTTGGTGATGAGCAAGCTAACGACCGACGGGTTATCGAAACGGCCCGGAAAGTAGCAATGGATCAAGAAATTGCGGCAATGACGGACCAGTATAAGACCAGGGTTGGCCAGGACGGGACCAACCTGTCTGGTGGTCAACGCCAACGGCTTTCTTTGGGGCGGGCCTTAATTGGTCCAGAACAACTACTTGTTTTGGATGACCCCTTATCCGCGGTTGATGCTGAGACCGCTGGCCAAATTGAGGAACGGCTGGTAACGGCTAAGGAGAAGACAGTTATTATGACCACCAGCCGCCTTAGTACGGTTGATCAACTCGACTGGTTAATAGTGATGGGAGCGGGGACGGTAACCGAGCAGGGACAACCGGCAGAATTGCTAAAGCGGCCGGGCTGGTAACAAAATACCTTACAAGAGCAGTTACGGCGTCAACGGTTGGAGGAGGATTTAAATGGATAAAAAGAAGCAATTAACCCACCGGCAGCAGGGAAAAATACTACGCCGGATTTTCCATGCTGCCCGGCCCTTTTGGTGGCAGTTTACCTTAGCAATTGTAATGGCGGTGGCCCTTAGCATCGTTAACCTTTTACTACCACGGTTGATTCAGTACTACATTGACCACTACCTGCGCCACGGGCCGGTATTATTAAAGTGGATCATCTTGTTTACAGGAATATATGGCGTTTTAACGGTGATCCGGGCCCTCCTCCAATTTATTCAGGCCTACAGCTTTGCGGTGGGGGCCGAACGAACACTCGAAAGTTTACGGGACCGGCTAATTCGCCATGTCTACTTTTTGGGGATGAAGTTCTTTGATGAGACCCCCGTTGGTGAAATTGTCTCCCGGGTTACGAACGACACCAAGACACTGTACAATTTTTGGAACCTGATTCTAAACCTGGTGGTGGCACTAACCGGTCTAATTGCCGCCTTTATCGCAATGATGGCGGTCAGTCCGGTACTGGCTTGGACCACTTTGGGGTTACTGGCGGTTATCATTATCCTGGTTTATTGTTACCAGCGCCTCAGTGTTCCAGTGTATCAACGGGTCCGCGCATCATTGAGCAGGCTTAACACCCGCCTTAACGACGCGCTGACGGGGATTGAAGTTATCCAGCAATTTGGCCAGCAAAGGCGACTGGCGAGTGGCTTCAATCATGAGAACCATCGCTACTTCAGCTTCCGGAACCGCTTGATTAACTTTGACTCTTTTCTGCTGTATCCGGTGGTCAGCTTAATGTTCATCCTGGCGGAAACCGCAACACTGGGCTATTTTGGCTGGCATAGTGAGCGGGCAATGGTAGCTGCGGGGGTAGTGTACGCATTCATCGCCTACCAGCAGAACTTCTTCAACCCCCTGACTAGTGTGATGGAGAACTTAGCAACCTTCCAAGAGGGAATTGTTGCCGGGAGCCGGATCTTTAACCTCCTAGACCGGCCCTCCAGTCAACCACGCCAGGACGCCCGCCCGCTTAAAATCACGGACGGCAAGATTGAGTTTCGTCATGTCACTTTTGGCTATGACCCTGCCAAACCGGTGCTGAAGGATATTTCCTTTACCGTCTTACCAGGACAAACGGTGGCCCTGGTTGGCCATACGGGAAGTGGCAAGAGCTCGATTATTAACCTACTGATGCGCTTTTATGACTTTCAGGAGGGGCAGATCCTGATTGATGGGGTGGATATTCGTCACTATCCATTGAAAGAACTACGCCACCGGCTGGGCCTGGTCGTTCAGGACCCGGTCATCTTTTACGGGACGGTTGCCCATAATATTGGGATGTACAGTGACGAGCAGGACCAGGCTAATATTAAGGACGCGGCTCGGGTTGTCAACGCAGCTAGTTTTATAAACCGATTGCCCAGAAAGTACGAAACCCTCCTGAGTGAAGGGGGAAGTAACCTGTCGGCTGGTCAGCGGCAACTAATTGCCTTTGCCCGGGTAATGGCCCGCCACCCGTTAGTTTTAATCCTTGATGAGGCTACTGCCCATATTGATTCCCACACCGAAAAGATGATAACCACCAGCATCAACAAAATGAGTAGTCAGCAAACCACAATTGCCATTGCCCACCGCCTGTCAACTATCCGGGACGCCGATAAGATCCTGGTGCTCCGCGACGGGGAAATTGTCGAGCGGGGCCGGCACAGTGAGTTGATGGCCCAGAATGGTTACTATGCCAAGTTAGTTCGTCTCCAGGAGGAAGAAAATTGAGAAAATCCCTTTACAGATGAGGGGGCGGCATGTTAAACTTTCATAGTTGATTAAATATGACTCTGCCTAAGACTCAGGTGGCATTAAGCCTTAATTCGTACCTGCCGAGGAAGAAATGTAAATTCCTTCTCTATGTCTGCGGTCATAGGGATTTTTTTATAAATCCGATCAAAAATACATTGCAGGAGGTGAAATTCATGAGTGAAGCAGCTATTGCAAAGAAGGCTGAAATCGTTAAGCAAACTGTTGATTTGATTGACGACGCTGAATCAGCCATCGTTGTTGACTACCGTGGCTTAACGGTTGCCGAAGTTACTGACTTACGTAAGCAACTTCGCGACGCCGGTGTCAAGATGTCCGTTATTAAGAACAAGATCCTTGACCGGGCTGTTGAAGGCACTGATTACGAAGATCTGCGGAGTACTTTTGTTGGCCCAACTGCTGTTGCCTTCTCTAACGAAGACCCAATTGCCCCAGCTAAGATTCTGAAGAAGTTCGCTGACGACCACGACGCTCTTGAAATTAAGGGTGGCTTCATCGAAAAGTCTGTTAAGACGCTCGACGAAATCAACGAATACGCTACGATGCCAAGTCGCGAAGACCTGCTGTCCATGCTGGCATCTGCATTGCAAGATCCAATGCGGAAGATTGCCCGTGCAGTCAAGGCCGTTGCCGACAAGGAAGACGAAGCGGCATAATTACCGTATATCGGTTCAATACCACATCAAAATTAATTACCTAAATATTGGAGGAAATAAACATGGCTTTTGATAAGGATGCTATCATTGCTTCATTAAAGGAAGCATCAATTTCTGACCTTAACGATCTTGTTAAGGCAATCGAAGACGAATTCGACGTTTCTGCTGCTGCTCCAGTAGCTGCTGCCGGTGCTGCTGGCGGTGACGCTGCTGCTAAGGACAGCTTCACTGTTGAACTGACTGAAGCTGGTCAAGCTAAGGTTAAGGTTATCAAGGCTGTTAAGGACATCACTGGTGTCGGCCTGAAGGATGCTAAGGACCTGGTTGACGGTGCTCCTTCAGCTATCAAGGAAGACGTTAAGGAAGACGAAGCTAACGACATCAAGGAAAAGCTTGAAGCCGCTGGTGCTACTGTTACCCTTAAGTAGTCGCTTCATAAATTTAATCAAAAAAGGTTGGCGAGTAATCGCTAGCCTTTTTTGTTGTTTAAAAATAATCTAAAAAAGATGTAAACCCTTGTGGGGACTGCTTGTTAGGTCATAAGGGAGTCATGTTTAGTAAAAAAATGATCACCCGTTAAATGGCATAAAGCGGTGATTCGTTTATAACGTGCTATTTAAAAATCATTATTATTCAAGCCAAATGTGACTAATAATAATCACCAATATAAACACTTACTTAGCAGTATGTTTAAGAATAGCAAGTTGGCCGTTCAGAAAATAAAAAAATCCGATATAAATATTTTAATCTTGCTTGAAAGAAAGCGCTATGAGTTGTACACTTAAAATGTAATAAGCAATTATTGTTAAACATGTGATAAGCTATTTGTTTACTGGAGGGGATTAACAATGGATATTGTTAATTTAGCGCGGTTCCAGTTTGCGATGACGACGGTCTTTCACTTTTTCTTCGTTCCGTTTTCAATCGGGACGGTCTTCGTTGTCGCAGTCATGGAAACAATGTATTACCGCACCAAGAACCCGTCATATAAGAAAATGACTAAGTTCTGGGGTAATATCTTCATGCTAAGTTTTGCTGTTGGGGTTGTAACTGGACTGATTCAGGAATTCCAATTTGGGATGAACTGGTCTGATTATTCACGGTTCATGGGTGATATCTTCGGGGCACCACTGGCCTTTGAAGCGTTGCTATCATTCTTTATTGAATCGACCTTCATCGGTCTGTGGGTATTTACCTGGGACCGGGTTAAGAAGGGCTTGCACTTATTCTTTATCTGGATGATCGTGTTTGGGACGGTTACGAGTGCCCTGTGGATCTTGACGGCGAACTCGTTTATGCAACACCCAGTGGGCTTTGCAATTCGTAACGGCCGGGCCGAAATGGTTAACTTTGGGGCCCTGCTGTCTAACCCACAACTGCTCTTTGAACTCAGCCACGTCCTGATGGGGGCCCTGTTAACAGGTGCAACCATCATCACCGGTCTGGCGGCCTTCCAACTGTTGAAGAAGCGGGCAATATCCGATGAAAATAAACAGATTTACCACAAGACAATGCGGGTTGGCCTCTGGTTAATGCTGATCTTCTCCCTCGGTTCCATTACTGCTGGGGATATGCAGATGCAATACCTGATTAAGGAACAGCCAATGAAGTTTGCCGCTACCGAAGCGGTTTACAAGACAACCAAGAGTCCGGCACCGTGGACGGTAGTTGGAATTGCTAATCCAAAGACCCACCAGGTCAATGGTAAGGTTGAGATTCCGGTAATGCTGAGTGTGCTTTCTTACCACAAGGCTTCTGGTTCAGTAACCGGGATGGAAGAAGTTAACGCTCAATTAGAAAAGAAGTACGGCACCCACATTGATGGGCAAAAGATGAACTACTACGTTCCAGTTAACACCTTGTTCTGGAGCTTCCGGGTAATGTGTGGATTTGCTGCACTACTTGCCCTCGTTTCAATTGTCGGTCTGGTAATGACGAGGCGCGGCAAGGAGACACTTTACAATCACCGGTGGATATTATGGGTAATGGCCATTCTTACCTTCTCACCATTCCTGGCTAACACCGCTGGTTGGTTCATTACCGAATTTGGGCGGGCACCATGGACAGTTTATGGCCTGTTCACCATCAAGCAAAGTGTATCGCCAAACGTTTCTGTTGCTTCACTACTGACGTCAAATATCATTTACTTTGTATTGTTCACCAGCTTGGCAATTGTCCTGATTGCCCTGATCGTCCGCTTCCTGCATAACGATCCGGTTGAATGGGACGCCGCCCAGGCTGACAAGAAAGCAACTGATCCATTTGCAAAGGGGGCCTTCTAAATGTCATTTCTACAAGCACTATGGTTCTTGTTAATTGGTGTCCTGTTCTCCGGCTTCTTCTTCCTGGATGGATTTGACTACGGAGTAGGGATGGCTGTTGGCACACTTGCCCACAACGAAGGTGAAAAGAGCCAAATCATTAGAACAATCGGCCCGGTATGGGACGGTAACGAAGTTTGGTTGATTACCGCCGGGGGAGCAATGTTTGCCTCCTTCCCATACTGGTACGCAACCCTCTTCTCTGGCTACTACTTGATCCTTTTGTTCATCCTGGTTGGCCTGATTTTGCGGGGGGTCTCATTTGAATTTCGTGCTAAGAGTTCGGATGAAAAGAAGCCGGTTTGGGACCGGATCCTGGCCTTCTGCAGCTTCTTAGTACCATTCCTATTTGGGGTAATGTTTATCTCAATGATTAAGGGGATGCCAATTGACGCTGCTGGTAACATTCACGCCCACTTCTTTGACTACTTCAACTGGTTCTCAATTGTCGGTGGAATTGCCCTGGCCCTGTTGACTTACCTGCACGGTTTAAACTACATCACCTTAAAGACCAAGGGCCCCGTTTCTGAGCGGGCACAGAACTTTGCCCAGGCCCTTTACTGGGTCCTCTATGTTGGTGAAGTGGTCTTTGCCTTACTGCTGCTCTTCCAAACCGACTTTATCAAGGTTCACCCCGTTGCAACCTTGCTTTGCCTGGTCCTGATCGTTGGCTTCTCTGTTTGGGCCCACGTTTCGACCTTCAAGAATAAGCAGGGGTACGCATTTGCAGCAAGTGGTTTGACCCTGGTATCACTGGTTGCCTTAATCTTCTGTGGCCTCTTCCCACGGGTAATGATTTCTTCAATCAGTGCGAAATTTGATCTTGTTATCCAAAGCGCATCCTCATCCAACTACACTTTGATTGTGATGACGATTGCGACAGTTATTCTGGTACCTTGTGTACTGGCTTACACAATTTGGGCATACTGGATTTTCCGGAAACGGATTGAGATGCCTAAAGTTGGGGAGGCTAATTAATGATTGATCGAGAGCTATTTCAACTCGCGGGAGCTAAATCAATCAGTAAAAGGCTTGCGGGACTTGATGTTCTGCAGGCCTTTTTAATTATTGGTCAGGCGCTCGCCCTCAGTGCGGTCATTACCCGTTTATGGGCTGGCCACACCTTGAACTACTTGATGCTATTGGCATTTGCGGCTTGCTTTACGGGCCGCCAGTTATTGGCCTGGTTAAGTAACCGCTGGCTGGATGACTATGCCGGAAAAACAGCCCAAAGCCTCCGCAAGCGACTTTTAAAGAAGCTGTTTGTGATGGTGCCCGCCCTGGTGCAAAAGCAGGGGACGGGAAGTATGATCACCATGGTGGTGGACGGAATTAGCGAGGTTCGCGAATACGTCAAATTGACTTTCTCAAAGGTCATTACCATGATGATTGTTCCCGTTTTGGCTCTGATTGCCGCGGCCTTTCTAGATTGGAAGTCTGCCCTTATCCTGTTGATTATGTACCCCCTGATTGTACTGTTCATGATTATCCTTGGGCACGCCGCTCAGGCCCGGGCGGAAAAGCAGTTTGGTAACTTTCAGAAGCTGTCCAACAACTTCATTGATTCCTTGCGGGGAATTGATACCTTGAAGTACTTGGGTCTCAGTAAGCGGTACTCCAAGAGTATTTTCCGCTCTAGTGAGCTGTTCCGGGGACGGACAATGCGGGTCCTCAAGGTGGCAATGCTGTCTACCTTTGCCCTGGACTTTTTTACGACTCTTTCAATTGCCGTAATTGCCGTTTACCTCGGTTTTGGCCTGATTAACGGGACCATCAACCTGTTCCCGGCTTTGGCGGTCCTGATTTTAGCGCCTGAATACTTCCTGCCGATCCGTAACTTTGCGGGGGACTTTCACGCCACTTTAAACGGTAAGAACGCCTTTAAGAAGATTCACCAGCTAATCACGAACCCCGCTGAAAAGACGGTCGACCTGTCCCTTCATCCGTGGACGGCTGAGGACAAGTTAACGGTTGACAACCTCCAATTCCGCTACCCCAATGGAACAACGATTAAGCCCTTCTCTCTTGCCATTCAGGGCTACCAGAAGGTGGGGATCATTGGGATGAGTGGGGCCGGCAAGACGACCTTGATTAACCTCCTCAGTGGTTTCTTAACGCCGACAGGGGGGACGGTGACTGTTCAGGGACAGGCGGCGCCAACGCTGGACATCCCGGAGTGGAAGCAGCAGCTCCTCTACATTCCCCAGAACCCGTATGTCTTTACGGCTACCCTGCGGGACAATATCGCCTTTTACACACCGGACGTTAGTGACGATGCGGTCCGTCATGCCATCCATGTTGTCGGCTTGGATGATCTTTTAGCCGACTTACCAGAAGGACTTGACACCGTGATTGGTAACGGGAAACGGGTGCTTTCTGGAGGTCAGGCACAGCGAATTGCGCTTGCCCGGGCCTTCCTGGATAAAAAGCGCCGGGTCATGATTTTTGATGAGCCAACCGCCCACCTGGATATTGAGACCGAGATGGACCTGAAAAAGCGGATGCTGCCGCTGATGGAACACCGGTTAGTCTTCTTTGCGACCCACCGTCTGCACTGGATGAAGCAGATGGACTATATCCTGGTGATGAACCATGGTGAGCTGGTGGAGCAGGGGACCTTTGATAAGCTCCAGGAGAAGAAGGGCTACTTTGCCCGGCTGATGAACGAAATGCGAGGTGAAAAGGAAAATGTTTAAAAAAGTACCACTCTTAAGGGCCCTCAAGCACGACCGGTGGGTGCGGCCGTACCTGCACCACTACCGTAAGACGCTAATCCTGGCGATTTCTTTAGGGATCATCACCTTTATCTGTGGTGGGGGACTGATGTTTTGTGCTGGTTTTTTGATTAGTAAGTCGGCAACCCACCCGGAAAACATCCTTCTCGTCTACGTGCCAATTGTTCTGACCCGGGCATTTGGGATTGCCCGCCCGGCCTTTCGCTACGTTGAACGGCTGGTCAGCCACAACTGGGTTCTTAAGATGACCTCGCGCCTTCGCCAGAAGCTTTACGACAGCCTGGAAGAGGACGCCACCATCTTTAACAGCAAGTACCAGTTAGGTGATATCTTGGGGCTGTTATCCGATGACGTCCACCATATCCAAAACTTCTACCTGCGGACGATCTTCCCAATGCTGGTCGCTTGGGGCCTGTTTGCCATCATCGTCATCGCCCTGGGGATTCTTTCTCCCCTAATGGGCTTGTGGATGCTCCTGGTGTTTGCTTTGATGATAATTGCCATCCCCCTGTGGTCGGTCCTGGTGAACGGGGCCCGACAGGAATACGAAAAACAGGTCAAGGATGACCTCTACGTCAACCTTACTGATAATGTCTTGGGGGTTGGTGACTGGGTCCTTGCTGGTCGGGGTAAGGAATACTTACAGCTTCATGACGAAAATGAGCTCCAGGTGCTGGCAACCGAAAAGGCCATGCACCGCTTTGAACGACTGCGTGACTTTCTCGTTCAGATGCTGGTCCTCTTGATGGCGGTCAGCCTGCTCTTTTGGGGAGCGGCCCGCTTTGGGGGTCAACCAGGTGGCCCGGCAAACTGGATTGCGGCCTTTGTCTTGGCAGTCTTTCCCCTCATTGACGCGTTTGCCCCCCTTCCGGCGGCGGCCCAGGAGACCAATGTCTACACTAAGTCGCTTGTCCGCTTGAACGGGTTGAACGCTGGGCAATCAGTTCCCACGACAAACGTTCCCCAACTGGCGGGGCCGTACGAAATCCGGGTCAAAGACCTCCATTACACGTACCCCCACACTAAGCGGCCCGTGCTACGCGGGATTGACCTAACAATTAAGCCGGGTGAGAAACTGGCCATCCTGGGGAAGAGTGGTGCGGGGAAGAGTACTCTCGCGGCGCTTTTGCGGGGTGACCGGGTCCCGACTAGCGGTGCCGTAACGCTAAATGGTGTTGCCACCAGTCAGTTTGGTGACCACATTGCCGGATACATTGGGGTTATCAACCAGCAGCCATACCTCTTTAACACGACAGTTGCAAATAACATCCGCCTTGGTAACGAAGAGGCTAGTGATGACCAGGTCTGGGACGTCCTCAAGCGGGTCGGCCTCGCGGAGATGGTTAAGGCCCTCCCCCACGGTATCGAAACGAAGGTTGATGAGGCCGGCCTTCGCTTCTCCGGTGGTGAACGTCACCGGCTGGCCCTGGCGCGAATCTTGCTCAAGGATACGCCCATCGTCCTCCTTGACGAGCCAACCGTTGGCCTGGACCCCATCACGGAGCAGGCGGTTATTGATACGATCCTGAACCAGCTAGCGGGGAAAAACCTGATCTGGATTACCCACCACCTCCAGGGAATTGAGCGCTTTGACCAGGTTGTCTTTATTGAAGACGGTCAGCTTGAGATGCACGGTAAGCCGGCCGAACTGTGGGCTAACAATGCCCGTTACCGTGAACTAAAAAAAGCCGATCAGGGATTATAATCCCTAACTGGCTTTTACATGGTACGTTTTAGTAATTGGTTTGCCATCTGGTGAAGAAAGCGGCGGGCTCGGTTATCAGGTAGCTTAGTAAGGTTCTCGATTGCCTTATTGGTAAACCGCCCCGCTAGTTGGCGACTAGCCTTGACTGCATCTGACGCAATGACAATTTCTTGGACCCTCTGCATGTCAGCGAGGGTCATTTGTCTTTTTTTAGCCAGTAGCGGGCCCAACTGGGCAGCCGTACCTGACTGTTGAAGGGCAAAAAGGAGGGGCAGGGAGTAGACACCGGTAGTGAGGTCTTCAAGGACTGGCTTATTCAGTCCCTGTCCGCCGGTATAGTCGAGAATATCGTCGAGCATTTGAAAGGCAATGCCCAGGTTTTGACCAAATTTTGCGGCGGGCCCGGTCAAATGTTCGTCCCCACCACCGAAGTGGGCGCCTTCCCGGGCGGCCAAGCGGAAGAGGGCGGCGGTTTTACCGTTGACGTTCTTAAGGTAGTCCTTGAGCCCCTGCCGGGTATTGAACCGCTGCCCCGTCTGTCCCAGCTCACCGTTTAAAATTTGGCGCATACTGCGGGCGTTGGTGGTGAGGTAGCTAGACCCCGGCATTGTCTCAATCAGGAGGTCAAAGAAGACTGTGAAAAGTAGGTCACCGGCATAGACGGCGGTATCCTTCCCAAAGCGGGTCTGGATGCTGACCGCGCCCCGTCTCTTCGGCGAGTCATCAATGATGTCATCGTGGATTAGGGTCGCCATATGAAGAATTTCAATTGACGCGGCGACCTTCACTAAGCGGTCATCATGCTCACTACTTTGTGGATTGCATGCCCGGGCTGTTAACAACAGGAGGGCGGGGCGGAGGTACTTGCCGCCGTTGTCGGCCATTGCCAAAAGGGCCGCTTGAAGGGACGGATTATTGCAGACAATCCGCTGGTGGATGCAGTCATTGACTGCCTGGAGCTGTGTGCTGATTAGTGGGTAATGTTGCCATCTATTTTTCATCGTAATAATTTTCCTTTTAATCAAAAATGCTTTAGTTATAATTATACCGAAAGGATGTGATTTGGTGTCACTAAATGTATTTTTAGAGCTTGTCGAAATCAAAGCCAAGACGGCAAGCGTCGTCCCCTTCCTCTTGGGGATGGGATTTATCCTGTATTATTTTCATTCTATCAACTGGCTTTTAGCACTTATCTTCTTTGTAGCGATGTTCCTATTTAACATGGCAGTTGATATGCTTGATAACTACAATGACTATAACCACGCGGTTGACCAACAGAACTACAAGCAAAAGACCAATATCATCGGTCGGGAAAATTTATCTCCCCACCTGGTATTAGGCCTGCTCGTCATCTTCACGGCAACCGCGGCCCTGCTTGGCCTCTCTCTGGTTTACCTGGCTGGGTGGCCGGTGCTATGGATGGGTATCTTTTGCTTTGCCATCGGGATCCTGTATTCCTCGGGACCCCACCCCATTTCTAACTTACCATTTGGTGAATTAGCATCGGGCTTTACGATGGGCTTCATGATTGTCCTCTTAAGTGTCTACCTCAATGCTTACCAACAGTTTCAGTGGAACTGGGCAACCTTATGGCGGGTCTTCGTTATTGCCCTACCAGATGAACTGTGGATTTCTAACCTTATGTTAGCCAATAACATCTGTGATGCGCAAGAGGATGAGGATAATCACCGTAAAACAATCGTCCATTTTATTGGTAAGCGGAATGCTTTGATTGCGTTTAGTGCTAAAAATGTTATCGTTTTCTTAGTGATTGTTGCTTCTTCTTTACTGAAGATTGCCCCATGGACAGTTATTTTGTCACTTGTTATTGTACCTTTTACTTATCACCAGAACAAGTTACTTGTTCACAAGCAGATTAAGCGCGAAACCTTTATCTGTGGTGTTAAAATACTTTTAGTCGGATCGGTCGCCCAGCTATTAACGTACTGGGTTGGCATACTTTTGTAGAATGGAGGAGAAACGATGAAGAAGGTAGTTGTATTGGGGGCCGGATATGCTGGCCTAAAGACAGTCGTTGAGTTGCAAAAGCAGTGTCGAGGTGAGGTGGAGATCACCCTGGTCGACGAGAATTCATACCACTACGAGGCTACTGATTTACATGAAGTGGCATCAGGAAACCTCTCGGCTAGCAAGATCACTTTCCCAATTACGGATGTCTTAGATCCAAAGATGACAACTTTACTGTTGGACCATGTTGAAAAGGTCAACGAAGCAGAAAAGACGGTTGAATTAGCGCACCACCAGCCACTTAAGTATGATTATTGTGTCTTTGCGTTAGGCTTTGTATCCGAAACCTTTGGCATCAAGGGGGCCGAAGAAAACAGCCTGCCGATGACCAGCGTTAAGGAAGCCGAAGCAATCCATGCCCACATCATTGACCGGATGAAGGATTATCAACAGAGTCAAAACCCGGCCGACCTGAAGATCGTCATCTGCGGTGCCGGTTTCACGGGAATCGAACTGGCAGGGGCGCTGGCTGATGCTCGCCCACGTTTTGCCAAGCTCGCCGGGGTGACCCCTGACAAGGTAACGATTGATATTATTGATGCTTCTAAGCGCCTGTTGCCAATGTTTAACGACGACCTGGCCGAATATGGTGTTAACCTGTTGAAGAAGCTCGACATCAACGTTATTACGGAGGCCCTGATTCAAGAAATCAAGCCAGGAACCGTCCTTTATAAGGGGGCCAATGATGAAGACGGAGCTCCCCTGCACGAAATTAAGGGGAACACCATTATTTGGACGACCGGGGTCAGCGGTAGTCCAGTGGTGGCCGAATCTGGACTCCAGCAACGGCGGGGCCGGGTGATGGACAGTGGTCACTTGACCGCCCCCCAAGACGATAAGCTCTACATGGTTGGGGACGTTGCGGCAGTAATGCCGCCCGATGGTAAGCGCCCGTACCCAACCACGGCGCAGATTGCCTTGTCGATGGCTAATTACGTTGCCAAGGATATTGCCGCCCGTGTAAAGGGAACCAGCCGGCCAGGGGCTTACACCTACAAGTCACTGGGAACAGTGGCCTCAGTCGGTAACACACGGGCCTTCGGGGAGGCTAGTGGTCATTCCTTCAAGGGCTATCCTGCTTCGGTCCTCAAGAAGATGATCATGAACAAGTCACTGATGGAATTAGGGGGCTTTAAGGAGCTCTTTGCCAAGGGCCGCTTTGACCTTTACCACTAGAATTGAATACCTGTTAAGCTAGTAAGGACATCGCCTCAAACGGCGGTGTTCCTTTTTAAGCAGAATCGGACTATGTTGGCATATAAATGTGCCTGGTATGGTAAACGTTTAGTGGTGGTTAAACCAAACTATACCAGTCAAATTTGTAGCCACTGTGGTTACCATAGCGGGCCAAAGCCGTTACAAATTCATGAATGGACGTGCCAAAGCTGTGGTACCCATCACGATCGCGATATTAATGCGGCAGTTAATATCTTACATTATGGATTAAAAGCTATCGGCTAGGGACTAGCCATGGTAATAGAGTGGAGTCCTGTAAGTTAGGTATCTTGAATACAGGTATAATATCCTAAGTACTACTCCATGTTCCCAGAAGCTCGGTCATTAATGGTCAAGTAGTTCACGTTGGCACTAAGAATTACGACGAGGCAATGGCCCGGCGTTAATTTAACTGATCGATGTAAAGCATCTGTAATAATTAATTTTGTTATAGGTGCTTTACTTTTTTATTGCCTTTTTTGTCGTAAATTTATTGAGCACCAATTCTAAAACATATTGACATTAAATCGCCAGCGTGTAAAATTTCACTTCATTAATCGTAATCATTACGATTAATGAAAGGAGTATTTTATGGGTAAATTACAAAAGATATTTATTAGTATTGCAGCAGTGGTCTGCTTCGTTTGTGGGTGGGGCAATTTAGTATCTGCTAACAGTGAACGACCAATTCGGGTGGTAACCGGGCTGAACTTTTATGGCGAAGTTGCTAAGCAGGTCGCTGGCCAGCATGGTCAAGTAACATCTTTTATTTAACAGTTCAGCGGTTGATCCCCATGATTACCAGCCAGGCGCTAAGCAGGCGGAGGAAGTTACCAAGAGCAATGTTGTAATCGAAAACGGTGTTGGTTATGATAACTGGATGAATAAGCTGGTCAAATCTAGCGGCAACCAAGACGCTAAGGTTGTAAATGTCGGTAAGGTAGTCGGCAAGAAAAATGGCGATAATGAACACTTATGGTACCGGCCGACAACCGTCAAGCAATTAGCGAACGCATTAGCCAGTCAATATAGTAAGATCGATCCTGACCATGCTAAGGAGTATCGCGCTAATGCGCACCGGTATATTGCTTCCCTCAAGCCCCTAGATCAACAAATCGCTAAGGATAAGCAGCAGGTTAACCCACAGAAAAAGGAAGTTGCGGTAAGTGAACCGGTTTTCGACTATGCTTTAGAGAGCATGGGATACCAAGTCATGGATAAGCACTTTGAAAAGGCGGTTGAGGACGGTACAGATCCTTCGCCAAAGGATATTCACCAGCTTCAGCAGGCAATTCGGAAGCATCAGATTGCTTTCTTTGTTGATAATACCCAGGCGAGTGACCGGGTCGTCAAAAACTTAGTTGCCTTGGCAAAGAAAAACGACGTTCCCGTACTAAAGGTGACTGAAACTAAACCTAGTCAGAAGATGACTTATACTGAATGGATGATGAACCAGTACCAGGAACTATCCAAAATTCAAAAAGAGAATAACTAAAAGAGAAATTGTGGCACAAATCGAAAGTAAAGGTCCCCGGTGTATGTTCACACACTAGAGATCTTTTGTCTTAAGTTCATTTACTTTATTTAACGGCTTCTTGTCCGCGGACGTTCCAGGTCGTCAAGAAGATCAGGCAGGCGACGATGCTGGCAAGCAGGATCAAGACAAAGCCCATGTGCCAGCCGGCCATGTCAACGACCCAGCCAAGGACAGCGTTGGCGGAGAAGGACCCGAAGAAGTAACCAAAGAGACCAGTTAACCCGGCAGCAGTCCCGGCGGCCTTCTTTGGAACCAGGTCAAGGGCTTGCAGGCCGACCAACATGACTGGGCCGTAGATTAGAAAGCCAATCGCCACCAGGGCGGCGTTGATCACTGCTAGGCTGTTAGCCGACATGTAAACCACAAGGAAGACGGTTACCAGGACCATGTAGCAGAAACTGGCCGGACCCCGCCGGCCGTGAAAGACGTGGTCGGAAACCCAACCGGCCAGCAGGGTGCCGGGAATTCCGGCCAATTCGTACCAGAGGTAGGAGGCACTGGCGCTACCCAGGGTGATTCCCTTCACCTCGGTCAGGTAGGTTGGGACCCAGTTCTCCACCCCGTAACGGACAAGGTAGACGAAGATATTGGCACAGGCGATAACCCAAACCCACTTGTTATTGAGGACGTGCTTGAACAAGAGCTCCTTGGTGGTAAAGTTGTGTTCGTTGAGCTGGTGACTCTTGTTGGGGTAGTCATTACGGTACTCCTCGATTGGTGGCAAGCCGACCGATTCAGGACTGTTACGCATCAGGATAAAGGCGATAACGGCAATTACGATTCCGGCAATGGCGGGGATAATGAAGGCCCCGTTGAAACTCTTGATACCGAAAGAACTTGCCGCAATCAGGACAATCCCCCAGTTAGCCAGGGGTGCCATTAAACCACCGCCGACATTGTGTGCCGTGTTCCAGAGGGCGGTCTTACCACCCCGCTCGTTAAGGGAAAACCAGTGAACCAAGATCCGGCCACATGGGGGCCAGCCCATCCCCTGAAACCAACCAATGATAAACAAGATGACGAACATGGCCGTGATGTTACTAGTTAGCGCGGGGATGAAACCGAAGGCCAGGTTAGTCAGAGAAACCAGCAGCAGACCAAGGGGAAGGAAAATTCGGGCATCGCTCTTGTCGGAAACAATCCCCATTACGAACTTACTAATTCCGTAGGCGAGGGAAACGGCGGAGAGAGCCAATCCTAACTGCCCCTTTGAGAAGCCTTCCTTGATTAATCCGGGGATGGCGATTGAAAAGTTATTTCTTAATAGGTAGTAACCGGCGTAACCAACAAAAATGCCGATAAAGACTTGCAGGCGCAAGCGACGATAGGTGGCGTCGATTTTACTCTTGTCCATATATAACTGCTCCTTACTGATAAATTATTCAGCATTAATTGTACTACTACTGTTTACCTTAATTAAGGACAAAAAATAAAGGGCTTCCATGGGGGGAGCCCTTATCAACCATTAATTCTGGTTAGTGGTCATTCATCTGTCTGTTTCTTTAACGTCTCCGCAATTTCCTTGAGGTATTGAACTTCGGGACTTGGTGCAGCCGGCTTTTCTTCCTTCTTGTGGAAGTGGTTGATAAATTTAACCAGCAGGAAGACAACGAAGGCGATGATGATAAAGTTAATGACGGCGTTTAAGAACAAGCCGTATTTAAACTGGGCGTCGCCAACGGTTAAGACGAGGTTTGAAAGGTCAATTTTCCCGATAAAAAGACCAATCAGGGGGTTAATCAGGTTGTTGACCAGGGAATTAACGATGGCAGTAAATGCTGCCCCAACAATGATCCCGACAGCCATGTCAACAACGTTCCCGCGAGCAATAAAGTCTTTAAATTCCTTGAGCATAATGAGCCTCCTTTTTAACTATCTTTCGTATTATTATTATTTTATCAATAGAATCAGACTAGTGACTACAGTTGATTATTGAGATTTAAGAAATTTTAAGCAATAAGAAGTGATGGTGGTGTTCAACAAATGGGCACCACCATCACTTCTTGGATTGGTTGATATTAGGTGAATTAAATTGGTTAAAAGCTAGTTGTTATCTTCAACCCCAGTGCCTTCGTAGCAGCGTTCAAGGAGTTCTTTGAGCTGGCTAACGAGTGGTTCAACGGGGTTAGTGGTTGTACATTGGTCTTCATATGCGAGGACAGCAAGTTGGTCAACAACCTTGTCGAATTCCTCCCGAGTAACTCCATTGGCCTTCAGACTCAGGGTAACGCCACATTCATGGGCAACGTCAATGTACTTTTGGGCGTATGCATCTGCCAATTCTTCATCATTCTTGCCTTGGAGACCGATGAAGCGGGCAATATCAGCGTAGTCCTTCGTTGCGTGGTACGTTTCGTAGTGTGGCCAAAGAGCTAGTTTTTGTGGCCGTTGGGCGTTGAAACGAATAACCTGTGGCATTGCAATGGCAATCAAGAGACCGTGAGGAAGGCCAAAGGCACCACCCATCTTGTGGGCCAGGGAGTGCGTAATTCCTAGGAAGGCTTGACCAAACGCCATTCCGGCCATCGTGGAGAAGTCGTGCATCTTCCGCCGGGCTAACTTATCACCCTTAACGGATTTCGGCAGGTATTCCATTGCCCCCTTGATGGTTTGCAATGACCAACCACGTGTGTAGTCGGTTGCCATTACGGAAACATAGGATTCAGTGGCGTGGCAGAGAACATCCAGACCGGTGTAGGCGGTTGTCTTAGCTGGAACAGTTTCCACAAATTGGGAGTCAACGATGGCGATGTTCGGTGTTAATGCGTAATCTGCCAGTGGGTACTTGACGTGAGTCTTGGAGTCGGTGATGACCGCAAATGGGGTGACTTCAGAACCCGTTCCGGAAGTGGTTGGAATCCCAATCAGTTGAGACTTTTCTGGCTTCTTGATTTGGTAAGCCCGCTTCCGGATATCAAGGTACTTCTGCATTACACCGTACCAGGAAGTCTCGGGGTGTTCATAGAACATCCACATTGTCTTGGCAGCGTCCATCGGTGACCCCCCACCAAGGGCGATAATGGTGTCCGGTTTGAAGTCGTTCATCATTGCGACCCCTTTTTCAACCGTGTTAGTTGATGGGTCTTCTTCAACGTCATCGAAGACCAAGAATGGGGTTTCGTTTTGCCGCAACCGGAGTTGGTCAATAACCCGTTGAACATAGCCCCGCTTGCTCATTCCAGGACCGGTAACGATAAAGGCCCGGTTAATGTTTGGAATATCGCGCAATTCTTTTAGCGAATTCCGCTGAAAGTAGACTTTTGGGGGAATCTTGACCCATTGACGGTTTTCACGCCGCTTGGCGATTATCTTGATGTTTAAGAGGTCCCAGTCGGTAACGTTGTGGGAAACCGAGTTACCACCGTAAGAACCAGTCCCTAAGGTCAGTGATGGGGTCATGTTGTTGTAGATGTTCCCAATTCCACCAATTCCGGATGGGGAGTTAACGATGATCCGGGAAGCCCGCATTTCGAGCCCGTACTTGGTTGCCAGGTCATCATCCAGGGTGTGGATGGCGGCGGTGTGACCTTCACCACCGTAGTGAAGGAGTTGTCGGCAGATATCAAAGGCGTTTTCACGGGAGCTTGCCCGGTACATGGTCAGAACAGGGGACAGTTTTTCGGCGGACAGTGGGTAGTCGTCACCAACACCATCAATTTCGGCAATTAAGACCTTGGTGTTGTCAGGAACGTTCTTCAGGCCACACATGCCGGCAATGGCGTTGGCCGAGCGTCCGGCAATTGGGCCCCGGACTTGGTGACGCTCGGGATCGATAAAGCCATCAGAGAAGGTTTGCATTTCGTCTGGCTTAACGAAGTAACAGTTCCACTTCTTGAACTCTTCCTTAACCTGGTCGTAGATTTCGTCGTCAACAACAACCGAGTTTTCTGATGCACAGATCATCCCGTTATCGAAGGTCTTGGACAGGACAATGTCGTAAACGGACCGTTCAATGTTAGCTGACTTTTCAATGTAGGCCGGGCCGTTACCAGGACCCACCCCTAATGCCGGGTTACCGGAACTGTAGGCAGCCTTGACTAAGCCGGGACCACCAGTAGCCAGGATAGTGGCGATGTTAGGATTTTGCAGCAGGGCGTTAGTATTTTCCCGACTGCACCGTGGAATCCATTGAATCATGTCCTTTGGGGCACCGGCCTTTTCGGCAGCTGCCTGAAGAATTTTCGCGGTCTTTACGGATGACTGAAAGGCCTGTGGGTGGAACGAAAAGATAATGGTGTTCCGGGTTTTTGCGGAGATAATGGACTTAAAAATCGTTGTGGAAGTAGGGTTGGTAACGGGAACCACTCCGGCAATAATACCGAGAGGATCGGCAATAGTGATTGTTTGGTCCTCATCGTTGTCTTCGATAATACCAACGGTGTGGTCATGACGAATGTTGTTCCAAATGTATTCACTGGCGTAGATGTTCTTGATTGCCTTATCTTCGGCCACACCACGGCCAGTTTCGTTAGCAGCGTCTACGGCCAGGTCCATGTGGTGCTCTTCAGCGGCCAGGGCCATTGCCTGACAGATGTTGTCGACTTGTTCCTGGGTGTAGTTACGCAACTGCTCGAAAGCTGCTTGACTCTTACGAACCAAGCCACCGATCAGTTCTTCGGCAGCCTGTTGCTTGTCTTGTTCAGTTTCTTTTGGCTCAATTTGGTGTTTCTTGGAATTTGCCATAATCAAGTTTCTCCTTCATAGCTTAATGCTTGTTACCTTTTGAACATGGTTAATAATACAGGATGTTCTTAGACCTTGCAAGGAGTTTGTGATAAGATTAACAATGGTTTAAAGCAATGAATTCGCTTACAAATATGGTAAATTAAGCTTGCAATGACGGCAAAAAAGATTGGTATAAATTTTGCTAAGTCGGTGATTTGAGCAACCGTTTGCACACATGATAGTGATCACCAATTCACAACACTTTAAAATGAAAAAGCAACCGGAAAATTCCAGTTGCCTTAGTTATTTATTCCCGTGCGTTTTTATCCTTACCGGCGTTAGGATCCATGATGTGGTAGTCATCATCGTTCATCGCTTCAACCGCCCCTAAACGGTAACCGTTACCCACTTGACTGAAGAAGTCGTGGTTAGAGGTGGAAGTTGAGATCCCGTTCATGACGACGGGGTTAACGTCCGCAGCCGTGTCAGGGAAGAGTGGGTCCTGACCGAGGTTCATCAGGGCCTTGTTGGCGTTGTAACGGATAAATACGAGGACATCGTCGGTCCAGCCAATTTGGTCATAGAGCAGGTGGGTGTACTTCTCTTCGTTGTCGTAAAGATCGTAGAGGAAGTTGTACATCCAGTCCTTCATGTCCTGTTGCTGCTTTTCGGTCCGGTCACGGAGACCAAGTTGGAACTTGTAACCAATGTAGGTTCCGTGGACGGATTCGTCCCGCAAGATCAGCTTGATGATTTCAGCAACGTTGTTTAGCTCGTTATGGCCAAGGTAGTAAAGCGGGGTGTAGAAACCAGAATAGAAGAGGAAAGTTTCCAAAAAGACGTTAGCAACCTTCTTCTTCAGCGGGTCCTCTTCGGGGTCCAGGTACATGTTGGCAATCTTAGTTGCCTTGTTTTGCAGGTACTCTTCCGAATCAGACCAGTCGAAAATTTCGTTGATTTCATCAGGAGTGTTCAAGGTTGAGAAGATGGTGGAGTAACTCTTGGCGTGGACCGATTCCATGAATTGGATATTGTTCAGCACCGCCGTTTCGTGTGGGGTCCGGACGTCATTCTTTAGTGCGGTCAGTCCTGCTTCGGATTGGACCGTATCAAGCAGGGTCAGTCCCCCAAAGACATGACCAACAGTCCAGCGGTGGTCATCATCTAGTGCCCGCCAGTCGTCCATATCGTTGGAAACGGGGATCCGAGTATCAAGCCAGAACTGCTCTGTCAGCTTCTCCCAGGTTGCCTTGTCAATCATGTCGGAAACTTTATTCCAATTGATTGCCTTATATTTGCTTAATGGTTTAAATTCTTCAAGTTTCATTTAACTAGCTGTTCTCCTTAATCAAGAATATTAATCGCCCTATAATTCGTGTAATAGCAATAAAATTGTAGCAGTCTCTTTATTGAAAATCAAATAACACAACTTTCACATTGGTTAGCACCAATTTCATCATTGTCATCCGTAAATGTTCGGATATAGTAAATCGACTTGATACCATGCTGATATGCATAGTGACGAAGAATATTCAGGTCACGGGTGGTCATCTTATTGGTGCGCCCGTTTTTCCATTCGTATAGGCCGTCTGGAATCGTCGACCGCATGAAGAGGGTCAATGACATTGACTGGTCGACGTGTTGCTGGGCAGCAGCGTAAGTGTCAATTACCTTCCGCATGTCGATGTCGTAGGCTGACTGGTAGTATGGCATTGTATCGTTAGACAGGTACGGTGCGGGGTAGTAGATTTTCCCAATCATCTTCTCTTGCCGTTCCTCGACTCGGTTGATGATTGGTGTCAGACTGGCAGTTGAATCGTTAATATAAGAAGTCGAACCGTTTGGCGCAACGGCGAGCCGGTATTCGTTGTAGAGGCCGTCTTTTTTAACGTCTTCCTTGAGCTTTTCCCAGTCCTTGATTCCTGGAATAAAGATGCCCTTAAATAGCTCCTTAACAACGTCGGACTGGGGACCCCAATCTTTTGAAGTATACTTGGCAAAGTATGAGCCATCCGCATAGGTACTCTTGTCAAAATTGTGGAAAGTTTCTTGCCGTTCGCGTGCGATCTCGTTAGAGGCAACGAGTGACCAGTAGTTCAATAGCATGAAGTAGACCCCCGTAAACTCAATTGCGACGGGGCTGCCGTATTGAATATGGTGCTTAGCCAGGTAACTGTGTAGACCCATAGCGCCTAAGCCGACAGAGTGGGCGAGGGCGTTCCCCCGCTTGATGCTCGGCACAACGTCGAGGTTTTCAACGTCACTGATATGGGTTAAACCGCGCATCATTGCCCGGACGGACCGGCCAAAGTCGGGACTTTCCATCATGTTGGCAATGTTGGTGGAACCAAGATTACAACTGATATCAGTTCCCAGCGTTTCGTAGGATTGGTCATCAGCAACCTTGGAAGGGACCTGGACCTGGGCAATCTCTGAGCAGAGGTTGCTCATTACGATCTTCCCGTCAATCGGGTTGTCACGGTTTTCAGTATCGATGTTGATGATGTATGGGTACCCGGATTCCTGCTGGAGCTTACTAATTTCATCTTCCAGGTCGCGGGCGTTGAGCTTCTTCTTGTGGATCTCATCGTTTGCGACCATGTTGTCGTATTCCTTGGTAATATCGACGTAGGAGAAGGGAACGCCGTAAACCCGTTCCACATCATATGGACTGAAGAGGTACATATCCTCGTCCTTTTCAACTAGTTCATAGAACTTATCGGGAACGGTGACCCCCAGCGAAAGGGTCTTCAGCCGAATCTTTTCGTCGGCGTTTTCCTTCTTGGCACCGAGAAAGGCGATGATGTCGGGGTGGAAGACGCTCAGGTAGACGACCCCGGCACCTTGCCGCTGGCCGAGCTGGTTAGAATATGAGAAACTATCTTCCAGGAGCTTCATTACCGGAACAACCCCGCTTGCCGCCCCCTTGATCTTCTTGATGGGGGCTCCCGCCTCACGGAGGTTGCTGAGGTTAATGCCGACCCCACCGCCGATCTTAGAGAGCTGGAGGGCTGAATTGATGGCCCGCCCAATGGTGTTCATATCATCAGTACTTTGAATAGCAAAGCAGGAGACGAATTCTCCCCGGCGCTTGCGCCCAACATTTAAAAAGGTGGGAGTTGCCGGTTGGTAGCGCTGGTGGATGATTTCATCGGCGAGGTCCATGACCAGGTCTTCGTCCCCATCGGCGAGGTACAGGGCGTTCATGGCCACCCGGTCAATGTAGTTTTCTAGGTAGTATTCCTTATCGTTGGTCCGCATGGCGTATTGTGCATAGAATTTGTAGGCTGCCATGAAGGAGTGGAAGTGGAAGTCCTGGTCCTTCAGGTAGTCATACAGCTTTTCAATGAAAGAAAGACTGTACTTATCCATGAAGCCTTCTTCGATATAGTCGTTTTCTTCCAGCCATTCAAAGCGTTCCTTTAATGAAGGGAAATGCTTGGTGTTCGGCTTAACGTTGCTATTAATGAAGTCTTCTAGGGCTTCTTGATCCTTATCTAGTTGGATCTTCCCGTCGCGGGGGATGTTAACCTCATTGTTAAGGTCGTAGTATTTAACTTTAGTGATGTCGATGTCAGATAAAGCCATGGTTAAAACTCACTTTCCTGTCTTTTTTCAAAATTAAACCAGGCTAACAGTCGTTTGGCGAATGCAGCCTGGTTAAAAATAACGTCGTCGATTATGCTAACTGTTGGAGCCGGTCCGGTCGGAAGCCAGAAAAAGCACTGCCGTTCGGTAACTTAACGACTGGCGTTGCCATGAAGCCGGCCGCTTTCAATTGATCGATGTATTCCGGCTGCTCATCAATGTTGTGCTCGACGAAGTTAATCTTATGTTGTTTCAAAAACTTCTTGGTCATCTTGCACTGAATACAGTTATTCTTTGAGAAAATTGTAATCATCGTGGTGCCTCCCAGAGAATTAATTCGTTATTGATGTTATTAAGTATAGTCAGAAATGAGGAAAAGTCAATCCAAAAATACCATATATTGCCATTCACTAGGTAGTGAAACACAATATATGGTAATAATAATGGGAATTAAGAACCGTGAAACTTTTTGCCTGGTTACTTAATCGCTAGATAAACTTTATTAAACTAAGAAGTAATTATACACTGAATCAGAAGGATGGAGAAGATGGAAGAAGAAAATTTAAAAAAAGAATACATGCGAATGGCAATTGAAGAGGCCCACCAGGCGGCATTACTTGACGAGGTGCCGATTGGGGCAGTCGTTGTCCACGACGGAAAAGTGATTGGGCGCGGACACAACATGCGTGAACGGTTCCAAGATGTGACTTATCATGCGGAAATGCTAGCCATCACTGAGGCGTGTGCTTACCTGCATAGCTGGCGTCTTGAAGACTGTGACCTGTACGTCACGCTGGAACCCTGTATCATGTGTAGCGGGGCCATCCTCAATGGCCGGATCAAAAACCTTTATTACGGTGCTAAGGACCCAAAAGCGGGGGCTGTGGATAGCCTTTACCACCTCCTTAACGATTCCCGCCTCAACCACCAGGTTAACGTTGAGAGTGGCCTCTTGGGGGCGGAATGCGGGCAAATGCTCAGTGACTTTTTCCAGGCAATTCGTAAACAGCGCAAGGCGGCTCACAAAAAACGTCGGGTAAAAGACTAGCAATTGTCGCTGATTTAGTGTAATATACTATATGCCGAAAGGCCTTAGAGCAAGGACGCGCTTACGAACCGTGTCAGGTCCGGAAGGAAGCAGCACTAAGTTTGTTGCATCTTGTGCTCTAAGTTTGAATGATAATTAGCTGAAGCTGGAAAAACTTTTTCCAGCTTCTTTTTATTCAGGGGGGCGGTAACTAATGAATTTTAGGACGGCCCCTTTTTGATAGTCCAATGGCGCAGAAAGCTAGTATAATATTAAAGTAATGTTTTAGACTTTGTACGATATAGAAAGGAAGCCCCGTGATGAGTTATCAAGCACTGTACCGGGTTTGGCGTCCACAGCGCTTTGATGAGTTGGTGGGTCAGCAAGTGGTCACGCAAACCCTTAAGAATGCCATTATCACCCACCAGATCAGTCATGCTTATCTGTTTGCCGGACCGCGGGGAACAGGGAAGACGTCTGCCGCCAAAATTTTTGCAAAAGCGGTTAACTGTCACCACCTAGAGGACGGTGAGCCCTGCAACAAGTGTGATATCTGTAAGGCAATCACGAATGGCCAACTCAACGATGTGATTGAAATCGATGCGGCCTCTAATAACGGGGTCGAGGAGATCCGTGACATTCGTGATAAGGCCAAGTACGCCCCCACCCAGGCGGATTATAAGGTGTACATCATTGATGAAGTCCACATGCTGTCAACCGGGGCATTTAATGCCCTGCTTAAGACCCTGGAAGAGCCACCGGCAAATGTGATCTTTATCCTGGCAACGACGGAACCCCATAAGATTCCTTTAACCATCATCTCCCGGGTTCAGCGTTTTGATTTTCGGCGGATTTCCGCGCAGGACGCGTTTAACCGGATGAAGTATATCCTGGACCAAAAGCAGGTTGACTATGAGGAAAAGGCCTTATGGGTGATTGCCAACGCTGCCGAAGGGGGGATGCGGGATGCGCTCAGTATCCTGGACCAGGTCCTTTCGTTCAGCGATAACCAGGTAAAGCTTGACGACGCCTTAGTGGTCACCGGGAGTGTTACCAAGCAGCTCTTGGAAAAGTACTTCTTTGAAGTCAGTGGGCACGAAAGCGCGGCTGCCTTAGATACGATGAAGGATATTCTCGGTCAGGGAAAGGACGGCCAACGCTTCATTGAGGACCTAATCTCCTTTATCCGGGACATCCTTCTCTACCAGGAATCACCCAAACTGATCATGGTTGAGAGTACTGGCCTGAAAGATGAGGACTTCCAGAAGATGAGCGCCGCCGCCTCCGCAACGGCCCTCTACCAGATGATTGACGAACTGAATGGCATTCAAGAAGAGATGCGGTTTACCACCCACCCGGATGTTTACCTGGAAGTTCTGACGGTTAAGCTCGCCCAGGTTGGTGTCCAGGGTAATACCCAGCAGACCCCGCCAAGGCAAACGGCGAGTGTGCCATCCACAGGCGGCGACCAAGCTGATAAGCAAGCCGTTTCTCAGCTTCAAGACGAGGTTCACCAGCTTCAGGCAACGGTCAAGAAACTGCAGAGTGAGTTGAATACCAAGAGTTCGGTCGTTACCAAAGCAGCCCCCCAGCAACCGCGGGTTCAGCAGCATAATGTTGAGGTTAAGCTCAGCGCAATCAATCCCGTCTTGGGGAAGGCCACACGTCGGGATCTGGTTGAGATTCAGGGCCTGTGGCAAGAACTACTGTCAAAGCTCAGTGTTCCCCAGCGGTCGCTTTTGCACGTCTCTAAGCCAGTCGCGGCAAGTAAGAATGGGGTAATCGTTGCCTTTGACTACGCCTTCCTTTTCCAACAGGCGATGGATGACGAGGCCCTGTTGACGAGCATGGAGCAAGGTCTCCAGGAGCTAACTGGCGAGGAACGCCGGGTAGTGTTTGTTCCTAAAGACAAGTGGCCAGCGATCCGGCGGGAATACATTAAGGAGCATGGTCTCGATAAGCGGGGGTCAGCGCCGAGTCAGGCTCCGGCCAAGCAAGATACTGCTCCTGCTAAAGCACCGGATGCGGCCCCAGCGGCCCAACCGGCGCCAAGTGATGCAGGATCGGCGGCCACGTCGGCAGACCCGGTCACAAAGGCCCAACAACTATTTGGCGAAGACATTGTTAAAGTAGAAGATAATTAATAGTAAAGGATGATGTAATTATGATGCGCGGAATGAACATGCAACAGATGATGAAGCAGGCTAAGGCCATGCAAAAGAAAATGATGGCGGAACACGAAGAACTGGCCAAGCAAGAATTTGTCGGCAAGGCGCCAGACGACATGGTGATCGCCACCTTCAATGGTGATAAGCAACTCCTCGACCTGAAGATCAACAAGGAAGCAGTTGACCCCGATGACATCGATATGCTGCAGGACCTGGTAGTTGCTGCCGTTAACGATGGGATGAAGAAGGTTGACGACGCCACCCAACAAAAACTGGGCAAGTACACACGTGGCATGGGGATGTAACTAGATGCAGTACCCAGAACCACTAGCAAAACTGATTGAAAGTTATACTAAGCTTCCTGGTATTGGGCAAAAGTCAGCTACCCGCCTAGCATTTTATACGCTGGGGATGGAAGAGGATGATGTCACCGACTTCGCTAAGTCCTTGTTGGCCGCCAAACGTGACCTGCACGATTGCAGTATCTGTGGCAACATTACGGAGGACGATCCCTGCCCAATCTGCCGGGACAAGACCCGTGACCGCACTAAGATCCTCGTTGTTGAGCAGTCACAGGACGTGATGGCGATGGAGCGGATGCATGAGTACCATGGCTTGTACCATGTCTTGCACGGGGTCATTTCTCCGGTCGAGGGTACCGGGCCTGAGGATATTAATATTGCGAGCCTAATCAAGCGCCTGCAAAAGAATGAAGAGGTCAAGGAAGTCATCATTGCAACCAACGCCTCCTCGGACGGCGAACTGACGGCCGGCTACTTGGCAAAGCTGGTCAAGCCCGCTAAGATCAAGGTTACCCGTTTGGCCCACGGCTTGTCGGTCGGCGCGGATATTGACTATGCAGACGAAATGACCCTTTTCAAGGCAGTTCAAGGACGAACGGAGATGTGAGAGAGTGCTATTTGGTCGCCGAAAAGATCGGGTTGCCCAGTTGCGTAACCAGCGTTTACTAAACGCTATTTATGATACGAAGGCCAGCTGGGACCATGCTAAGGAAACTGAGCGGGCGGTCTATGAAGCCAACGTTAGCAGCGAGCTTCGTGACCGCACCAAGATCCAGGAACAGAAGTACTTATATCTTTATAAGATTGCCCGGAAGTACAAAGTCCATGGCCAGCTCAACCATGGTGTCATTAGTCGTTAGGAACAGGTGAAAATAAAATGCAAGGAAAGTTCATATCTTTTGAAGGCCCAGATGGCGCAGGAAAGACGAGTGTCCTCCGCCAGATTCAAGCGGACCTGGAGGACCAGCTGGGAAAAGACCGGGTTGTGTATACCCGGGAACCAGGTGGGGACCGTATTTCTGAACAGATTCGCCAGCTCCTTTTTAACGCTGCTAATGGCGACATGGACGGGCGGACAGAGGCCCTCCTTTTTGCCGCCAGCCGGCGTCAGCACGTCATTTCGGAGATCCTGCCGGACTTAAATGCGGGTAAGGTGATCCTTTGTGACCGCTATGTTGACAGTTCAGTCGCTTACCAGGGAGCTGGTCGGCAGCTGGGTGAAAAGGAGATTTGGCAGTTAAACCAGTTTGCAATTGATGGGGTAATGCCGGAACTCACGGTTTATCTGGACATCGAATCGGAAATTGGCCTCCGCCGGATTGCAGAGCACCGGTCAGACCAGGTTAACCGCCTTGATAAAGAAAAACTGGCCTTTCACCAGGCGGTTCGCCAGGCCTACCTCCGCATGTACCACAATGACCCGGACCGTATTAAGCTCGTTGATGCCAGTCAACCGCTTGATCAGGTAATTACAGACGTGCGGCAGGTCATTCATACGCGTTATCCCGACCTATTTTAAGAAGATCTAAGGAGTGATTACTATGAAGATGATTATTGCCATTGTGCAATCCAAGGACAGCAATCGCTTACGAAAAGCATTTAACAAGGCCGAAATTCAGGTGACCCAGTTATCAACAACGGGGGGCTTCTTGCGTGAAGGAAACGCCACCTTTTTGATTGGGGTCAAGGATGAAAAGGTCCAACAAGTGCTTGACATCATTAAGAAAAATGCCGAGTCACGGGAACAATACGTCACTTCTCAGATGCACATTGACGTCGAGGGCGGTTCGGCCTTTCCTGTTAATGTCCGCATCGGTGGTGCCACCGTTTTCGTGATGCCGGTGGAACAGTTTCTCAAGTTTTAAGTAGGTGGTATTGGTGAACGCAGCGGAGGTAACCCGGGCAGAGCAACTCCAGCCAGTTTTGATTAGTCAGCTCAAACGGGTAATCAAAAATAAAGAATTGGCGCACGCCTACTTGTTAGTGGGGCCGAGTGGTTCCGGCAAGGAAACGGTGGCCCGTTGGCTGGCACTGCGGCTATTTTGCCTGCACCCGGTTGACGGGGAACCCGACGGCACCTGTCCGGAGTGCCAGCGCATTTTGAGTGAAAACCATCCCGACATTGTCCTTGCTCAGGCTGAGGGGCGGCAGATTAAGGTCGATACCATCCGGCGCCTGAAAAGTGAGTTTACCAAGAGCGCAATGGAGGGCAATAAGAAACTTTTCATTATCAAGGATGCCGAAAAGATGACCACGAGTGCGGCAAACAGCCTGTTAAAGTTCATCGAGGAGCCGGGACCCGGGATCTACATCCTGATGTTGACAACCAACAAGAGTGCCATCCTGCCGACAATTCAGTCGCGGACCCAGGTGCTCGAAATGGCTCCCCTGAACCGGCAGGAGTTGCTCAGTGCCCTGCAAGAGCAGGGGGTAACGGAGAAAAAGGCCCGGATTGCAATTGGCCTAACAGACTCGGTAACGACGGTGGTGGACTGGTGCCAGGATGGTTGGTTCGACCAGGCCGTTGCCGGAATTCTCCAGTGGTACCACCAGGTTAGCCAGGGAAAGATGATGGCCTTTGTCGGCGTACAGACGGACCTGGTCAAGCTCGGGGCCCATAATCGGGACCACCAGCTCGTTTTACTTGACCTGGCAGCCCTGATTTGGCGGGATACCCTCTTGGCAGCAAACGGGATTGAGGACCAGGACCGCTTTCACTTTGTTGAAGAATTGACGGCGATTAAATCTGTGGGGCAACACTATTCGATGGCCGACCTGCTGACGGTTAGCCAGTTAACCCTAGCCACCCGCCACTACTTAGAGCAAAATATTAGCTTTCAAAATATTTTGGAAGAATTGACGATTCGCATTGTCCAGACATTGACAGATTAATGGAGGCGCGATCATGAACGATGATCAGCAGCGAAACAGCATTTATGATAGTTTAGGGAAACTCAGCAACCAGCTGGGTGAGATGACGAGCGAATTGGCGGACTTGAAAACGCAACTGAACAACGTCCTGGCCCAGAACGCGGAACTGACGATTGAAAATAACCACCTCCAACAGGCAATCAAGAAGCTCCGTGACCAGCGGGGAGAACAGCAGTTGTCGACGGGGCGGCGAACGCTCAATGAGCTTTACCACCAGGGCTTTCATGTTTGCCGGAAGCACTTTGGTGAACGGCTTGCCCCGCACGAAAGCTGCATTTTCTGTGACGAGGCGATTTTTAGTGGAATCAATGACCAACAGAAACAATAAGGGGTAAGTGGATGCAACAAATTAGTAGTTTTCAAAATAGTGATACAGGACGGCTTTACTTGGTACCAACACCGATTGGTAACCTCGATGACATGACCTTCCGGGCAGTTAAAACCCTACGCGAAGTGGACCTGATTGCAGCTGAGGATACCCGTCACACCCAGCAGCTGCTTAACCACTTTGAGATCGATACAAAGGAAATCAGCTTTCACGAGCACAATACGGAGCAACGGATCCCAGAACTGATTGAGAAGCTCAAAAATGGGGTAACCATCGCCCAGTGCAGTGATGCGGGGATGCCATCCATCTCGGACCCGGGTAAGGAACTGGTTGCTGCCGCGGTCAAAGCGGGGATTCCGGTTGTTCCCCTCCCCGGTGCCAACGCCGGCCTGACCGCTTTGATTGCCTCGGGCCTGGCCCCGCAGCCCTTTTACTTCTACGGCTTTTTGCAACGGAAGCACCAGCAGCAGGTGACCGAGTTGCAGGCAATGGTCAACCGGCCGGAAACGCTGATCTTTTACGAGGCGCCTCACCGGCTGAAGAAGACCCTCGCAACCCTGGCGGAGGTTTTAGGGGCCGGCCGCCAGGCGGTTCTCGCGCGTGAACTTACTAAGCGTTATGAGGAATTCAGTCGGGGGTCACTCGGGGAGTTGCAGGCCTACTTTACTGAGCACAGCCCGCGCGGTGAGTTCGTGGTTTTGGTTGCTGGAAACCCGCACCCTCAAGAGGACACCCAGCCGGCCAGTGACTTATCCCCATTGGAGCAAGTTGACCAGGAAATCGTGAAGGGTCTGTCGACTAACGCGGCGATCAAGCTAGTCGCTAAACGCAACGGCCTTAACCGTCAGCAACTTTACCGTCAGTACCACCATATAGGAGAATAATTGTGACAGAACTTCAACAGACCGCAAATTGCTATGAGATGTTGCACCAACTTAAGTACTATGAGTGCACTGACACTGGTCATCCTGGCCTCAGCATGCTGATGAGCATGATGACGATGGTTTCGGATGCCCACTCCATCTTTATGGGCCTTGACCGCCAGAAGGTTGAACAGAGTGGGGGCGCCTGGGTGGTAATCTCGTATGAGGGCCACTTAAGTGCCAATCAGCCGCGCTATGGTGACCAGGTAATCCTGGGGACCCGGGCAACGGCTAGTAACGCCTTTTTTGCCCTACGTGAGTTCTGGATGGACGACCTGCACCACCATCACTACGCCCATATCAAGGCCCTCTTTGTGATGATGAACCTGCAAAAGCGACGCCTGATGAAAATCCCGGATGAACTACTGGCCCCGTTCGAATCACCAGTCCAAAAACGGCTGGATAAGCCCAAGAAGCCGGGTAAGCTCTCCGGCAATTTTACCAGCCAGCAGTACCGGGTGCGGTACTACGACATTGACGTTAACCACCACGTCAATAACGCCCGCTACTTTGACTGGCTGACGGACCCCCTGGGGGCGGTGTTCTTGCGCCACCACCAGCCGGTTGCCTTTACTATTCAGTACCAAAATGAGGTCCAGGAAAACGCCACGGTGGAAAGTCGCTTGGCCCGCATCCAAGATGACGGTACCACGACATCCCAACATGAAGTTTGGTCCGGTGGCGAGTGCTGCACTAGCGCTGAAATTACCTGGGCACCCGTGAATAATGGTTAGTAAACAGACCTTCATGGTTTAGAGTGAACCACGAAGGTCTTTTTCTGTTTAAATTATTAATAGACAGTCAACCGGTAATTAGTAGAATAAACAAACTTTGGCGAACGCAACTTATGGGCTATAATTAAATTAGTAAGAAGCGGAGGAGGGCTAAAGTGAAACAATCGTTAATTGCCGTGATTTATCTGGAGCCTGACCGGGTAAGTCTACGAATACTAGAGTTACCAAAGTTAAGAATAGTTAATAATGTCGAATCAGGTGAACTGGTAGTTGGGACCAACCGGGTAGCCAACTACGTCGAAAACATGGCCGCCATCGTCAACAATATCGATGGCTTCAAGCAGCAGATCAAGGATTACCAAGTGAAGAAAGTTTCTTTCTATGGCGCCCTGGAAGACCTTGATAAGGTAACGGCCCGTTACGTTGCTGACCAGCTGGAGGTGCGGACCGGACTGGAGATCACCTGGTTGAACAATAACCAACTGATGGCCCAGTCGATGAGCTGTGTTGTTAACCACCTGTCTGAATTTAAGAACCTCAGTAAGCACTGCCTCTACCTGGTAAGCCTGGGCCTGGATTCATTGAGTCTGGCCTTTTTCCACCACGGAAACTTTGAGACCCTGTGGGAACTAGACCTTGGTGGGGCCCAAATCAGCCGTCTGGTTGACCGTCTTCGGCAGACGACGACCAACCCCCAGGAAATCATCCAAGACTATATCAGTAGTAAGCTTGGCTATATTGCCCCCGAGCTGATTCAAAAGAAGAAGACGACCTTGTTAATTCAAAACGCCCCTGTCTTGGGTAAACGCTACGTTAGCCGGGGGAGCCACCTGGGTGAGATTCCGTTGGACCTGTTTGACAAGGCTGATGAACCGGTTGATCTTCTGGCACCATCGAAGGGCTTCTGGAGTGGCCTGGCAGTAGAGAATTACCGGAAGAACCTGCTCGTGCCGAACTACATGGTGATTGCGCGGGCAGCGCAGTTGATTCACCCCCAGAAGGCTTACGTTACGAATATTTCGGTGATGGACGGCTTGACCAATGGAATTGCTGTCAATAACGACCAGTCCCGCCAGCAGGTTCAGACGATGATTAGGACGTCAGCCGACAACCTGGCACAACGCTACGGGGTCGACACGGCGCACCAACACTTCGTGACCCACTTTGCCCTGCAGTTCTTTGACCAACTGCGGCCAATTCACCGCTTGGGTAACCACGAGCGCCTCCTGCTGGAGATTGCTTGCAAGGTTGACGATATTGGAAACTTCATTAACCAGCGGAGTCACTACCGCCACTCAGCATATATTCTCCAAGCCAACCCGTGGATCGGTCTTTCTGACGATGATAACCAAATCATTGCGGAGGTGGCTCGCTACCATAGTGCCGAGTCGCCAACCGTTTTCCAGCCCCACTACCGCCGGCTTGATGATGATATCCAGCTAACGGTTGCTAAGTTGGCTGCAATCTTACGGGTAGTGGATTCTTTAGACGATTCCCGCCAACAGAAGATTAAGAAGATCAGCCTAAAGCTGACGGATGACGGCCGGTTAAAAATTAAGGCAACCGCTAACGATGACCTGGTTTTGGAGAAGTGGTCATTTAGTACAAAGGCCAAGCTCTTTACTGATGTTTATGGAATTAAACCGGTACTGATTGAGAGGGGATAATGATGTACAAAGACTTTTATAAACCAGAAAACTATGTAAACCGTGAATTAAGTTGGATTGACTTCAATGGTCGGGTCCTGGGTGAAGCCACCGACATGAGTAACCCCCTGCTGGAACGGGCTAATTTCTTGGGGATTACCCAGAGTAATGTTGACGAATTCTTCATGATCCGGGTGGCCTCACTCCACAAGCTGGCCGCGGCCAACGTCACAACGACCGATGCGTCCGGCCTGACTCCCGAAGAGCAGTTGAATGCGGTCAACAAGAAGGAACACCGGATGGTGAAGGAACGTTACGAAATCTATAACCAGCAGGTGATTCCCCAGCTGGCTGGGCAGAATATTAATATTTTGCACATTAATGACCTCGATGAAAAGCAGTACGAATTCATCAAGCGTTACTTTAATGACGAACTGATGCCGGTCTTAACGCCGATGGCTGACGACAGTTCCCGGCCGTTTCCGTTAATTTCAAATAGTTCCTTGAACATTGCCATCAGCTTGCGGCGGGACCCCGCTAGCCAACAACACCATGGCCACGAAACCCTGGAAGGAGACCAGGAAGTCGACCGGCCCCAGGCTGAGCCTCACGATGACCGGAAGGAAGCCGACATTAAGTTTGCGACGGTCCGTGTTCCTGAAATCTACAAGCGCTTAGTGCGTTTACCAGGTGAAAATAACTTCATCTTGATTGATGAACTAATCAAGGAGTTCTTAAAACAGCTCTTCCCTGGTTACCAAATTCTGGCAACCGCGACCTACCGGGTCATGCGGGACATGGACCTTGATGTGGCGGAAGAAGATACCTCAGACTTGTTGCGGGCGGTTAAGCACCAGCTTCGGGAAAGAGAGCACGGCCAGGTCATGCGGCTAGAAGTGGAGCACGATATTGATTCCTGGCTGGAAGACCAGCTGATTGATAACCTCCATGTCAGTGAGCGGTCAATTTACCGGGTTAACGGTCCGGTTGACCTGACCTTCTTGAAGAAATTGTCGGGGATGGTCGACGGTCATGATGACCTCCGCTACAAGCCGTTTAAGTCTTATCTGAACCCAGCATTAGACATGGAACATGATATCTTCGCAGCCATCCGTCAGCGCGACTACCTTGTCCAACACCCGTACGATAACTTCGCAGCCGTGGCTAACTTTATCCACCAGGCAGCGATTGACCCGTGCGTGTTGGCGATTAAGATGACCCTTTACCGGGTTTCCGGAAACTCACCAATCATTAAGTACCTGGGGATGGCTGCCCAGCAGGGAAAGCAGGTCACGGTCCTGGTTGAAGTCAAGGCCCGGTTTGATGAACAGAATAACGTTCGCTGGGCGCAACGACTGGAACAAATGGGCTGCCACGTTATCTACGGCCTGGTTGGGCTCAAGACCCACTGTAAGGTGGCCCTGGTGATCCGGCGGGATGAGGACGGCCTCCGTCGTTACATGCACCTGGGAACCGGGAATTATAACGACGTCACGGCTCACTTCTATACCGACATGGGGATGTTCACCTGTGACCACGAACTCGGCGTCGACATGACTAATCTCTTTAACATGTTGTCAGGGTTTGCCCGGCCACCGTACTTCTATCAGCTGCGGGTTTCCCCAGACGGAATTCGGGAGTTCATTAACCAGAAAATTGACGAGCAGATTGCCGTTGCTAAGTCTGGTAACCCAGCATTAATCCGGATGAAGATGAATTCTCTATCCGATAAGCAGATTATTGCCCACCTTTACGATGCCGCTGCCAATGGGGTCAAGATCCAGCTGATTGTCCGGGGGATTACCTGCCTACGCAACGACCTCCCCGAGCTGCACGGTAACATTGAGGTCCACTCAATTGTTGGTCGCTTCCTGGAGCACTCCCGGATTTACTACTTTGAGAGTAATGGTCACCAGGAGATCTACCTGGCAAGTGCGGACATGATGACGCGGAACCTTAACCGGCGGGTTGAAGAACTCTTCCCGGTTCGCCAAGACGACACCAAGGCCCGGGCAATTCACATCTTTGACACAATGTGGAAGGATAACGTGAAGGCCCGGGTTCTTGTGGGCGACCACTACGAGCGGATTGACCGGGGAGAAGATGCTCCGTTCTCTTCTCAGGACTACTTTGTTAAGGAAGCGGTCAGCTTGAATAAGGAGGAAACTAACAAGGAGAAAGCTAAACGGCACTTTCCGACTGTTTTTGAGACGCTTTCGAAGCATGTTCCATCATTGCACCTGAAAGGAAAGGGAGATGCCAATGGCAAAGAAGAATAACCTCGCCGTAATCGACTTGGGCTCTAACTCCGTCCGTTTAAAAATCAGCGAACTAATGGAGGATGGGTCCGCAGTCACTAAGCAGTACCTCAAGCGCTATGTCCGCCTGTCATCACAGATGGGCCCGGAAAAGGTGTTGAAGCCTGAACCGGTAGAACGGACAATTGCCGCTCTAAAGGAGTTCCGGATTGTTTGTAATGACTACCCGAACGCGCGAATCGTTGCGGTGGCGACGGCGGCGGTCCGTCAGGCCGAGAACCAGCAAGAGTTCCTTGACCGGGTTAAGAAGGAAACGGGCTTTAAAATCAAGGTTATCTCCGGGGCCCAGGAGGCCTACCTGGACTATGTGGGGGTCAGCAATACCCTCCCGCTTAAGCATGGCCTGATTATTGATACCGGTGGGGCCAGCATGGAGCTGGTCGCGGTCGACAACGGTGCCGCGGAAGAAACGGTCAGTATCCCGATGGGGTCGGTGATCTTATCCCAGCGCTACCACCTCGATGACCAGATTAACGCGGCCAACCTCTTTGATGCGATGGTGGAAGTTGATGAAGCCCTGTCACACCAGCGCTGGCTGAGTCGCTTCCGCCGGACGGAAATCGTGGCTCTTGGAGGGTCTAACCGGGCCCTGGCCAAGGTCTTTCGCTGGCGGAACGCGGTTGACGGCAAACCAGCGCCCGTTCACGGTTTAACGATGACTTCGCAGACTGCATTCGGTATCATGCACGAGCTGCTGGAATATAGCCGGGCTGAACGGGCTAAAATTCGGGGGATCAATACGGAACGGGCAGACGTCATTATTGGCGGCCTCCTCCCGTTGCTAGCCTTGATGCGGCAGCTGGCTATTGATGAGGTCCAATTTAGTAATAGTGGACTTCGTGAGGGCCTATTATTTAAGTACCGTGAACATGAAATTAACTTTAATTAGTCTCTTTACTTAATTTTTACTAAAATTTACTGATTTTTTTAGTAAGTCTGTGCTACAATCATAGTGAAGAAAATGTAAGCGCCATTATTTGCTGGCGATAGTTGGAATAAGGAGGAGACAACATGGCAATTTTAGTTGCTGGTGGAGCTGGATACATCGGTTCCCACATGGTTAAAAATTTAGTTGAATATGGTGAAGATGTTGTTGTAGCTGACAACCTCTCAACTGGTCACCGGAAGGCCATTAATCCAAAGGCCAAGTTCTACGAAGGGGACATCCGGGACCGTAAGTTCTTGGACAAGATCTTTGATAACGAAGACATCACCGCGGTTGTTCACTTTGCGGCCTTCTCAATTGTTCCTGAATCAATGAGCAAGCCACTGAAGTACTTCGACAACAACACTGGTGGTATGATCACCCTGCTGGAAGCAATGCACGACCACGGAATCAAGTACATCGTTTTCAGCTCAACCGCTGCAACCTATGGTGTTCCAGAACACATGCCAATCAAGGAAACTGACCCGCAAAAGCCAATCAACCCCTACGGTTTAAGTAAGCTGATGATGGAAAAGATGATGGCCTGGGCTGATAAGGCATACGGTATCAAGTTTGTTGCCCTGCGTTACTTCAACGTTGCCGGTGCAGCTCCGGATGGAACGATTGGTGAAGACCACGGTCCAGAAACCCACTTGGTCCCAATCATCCTGCAAGTTGCTCAAGGAAAGCGGAAAGAATTAAGCATTTTTGGGGATGACTACAATACCCCAGATGGCACCAATGTTCGTGACTACGTTCATGTCATGGACCTGACTGATGCCCACATTCTGGCAATCAAGTACCTGGAAGCTGGCAACAAGAGTAACGCTTTTAACCTTGGTTCATCCACAGGTTTCTCCAACAAACAGATGCTGGAAGCTGCTCGTGAGGTTACTGGTAAACCAATTCCTGCTAAGATGGCTCCACGGCGTCCCGGGGACCCTGGTTCACTGGTTGCCGCTAGTGACAAGGCCCGGGAAATCCTCGGCTGGAAGCCAAAGTACGATGATGTTCACGACATTATTGCCACCGCTTGGAAGTGGCACTCAACCCACCCAAAGGGCTATGATGATCGCGACTAGAAGAGAAAATATGTGAATAGTCAAAATGAGGTTGTGACATAAGTCTCCTATATAGTTGGAAATACTACGGCGCAGTACACAAAGAGGACTCTAGTGTTCGGAAAATCCGAACGCTAGAGTCCTCTTTGTGCTTGCGGGGGTTCCCTACAGGCTAGCTTCGCGTCGAAAAACGAACTAGCAAGCTAGTTCTGTCTCACTCCCATTTTTAGGCTTCCCAAGGCAAAAGGCAGGCGGTTGTGATAAGATTGGTAGTGATTGAAAGGATGATTGAAATGAAAGTACTAGCCATTGACACCTCGAACCATCCGATGAGTGTGGCCTTAGTCGAAGATGATCAACTGCTGGCAACGACCACATTGAACATGGTCCGTAACCACAGTATTTATTTGATGCCAACAATTGACCGCTTGTTTAAGCTCGTTAAGTGGGCACCAACGGACATTGACCGGGTCGTTGTTGCCCAGGGACCGGGCTCCTACACCGGAATCCGGATCGCCGCAACTACGGCGAAAACCCTTGCGGACACAATTGACGTGGACTTAGTAGGGGTATCCAGTCTGGCAGTAATTGCCCGCAACGTTTTGCCAACCAGTAAGCAGGTCATTGTACCGTTCTTTGATGCCCGGCGGGGAAACGTCTTTGCTGGGGCCTACCAGTGGGAAGAAGGAAAGCTTACCAACCAGATTGAAGACCAGCACCTGGCAATGACGACCTTGCTAGACCAACTGGCAAAGATTGAGCGGCCAGTAATTCTGGTAGGGCACATGACCAAGCGGATTAGTGACCAACTTGAGAAATTACCAGAAAACGTCACCCTTGCTCCCCGGACATACGGAATTCCGTCTACATACCAGCTGGCGTTGGCTGGTGAGGGCCTGTCAGCGGTTAAGGAAATCGATCCGTTCGTTCCCCACTACCTCCGGATAACTGAGGCTGAGGCCAACTGGCAGAAGCTACACCCGGGAGAAACAAGAAAGAATTATGTTCGAGAAGTTTAAAAGCTGGTATCACTGTAAGGTGAACGCCCGCCGGCAACCAATATTAAAGTTTGACCGGCGGGTCGTTATGATCAGGAAACACCAGTACGTGGTTCGCCAAGTCAACGACCGCGATATCAGCTCCCTAGTCCAGATCGAGGAGCAGATTTACGGGAAGGCCCCGTGGAGTTATGCCGCTTTTCAACTTGAAATTCAGCGCCCCCACGACCGCCTGTACCTGGCAGTGGTCAATGATGGTCAGATCATCGCTTTCATGGGGATGGCGGTTGATTGGTACCACCTGGACCTCCACATTACCAATATCGGGGTGACCCCGGGTTACCAGCAGCATGGTATCGGCACCTACTTGATGCGAACGGCGATTGCTTATGCCCGTTACCTGCAGCTCCGGTCGCTGAGTTTGGAGGTCCGGGTTCACAACCTGGTTGCCCGTAAGCTTTACGAGCAGCTGGGCTTTCGCGAACACCGGATTAAGCACCGCTATTACGTTGATAACCATGAAGACGCGGTTGATATGCAAGCGGATTTATTGAGCAGAGGAGGAAAATAAATAGTATGGCAGAGCGGAATTTAATTCTCGCCTTTGAAACAAGTTGTGACGAAACGAGTGTTGCCGTAATTGAAAACGGGACAAAAATTTTAAGCAACATTGTCGCAACCCAAATTGATAGCCACCAGCGTTTCGGTGGGGTGGTGCCAGAGGTGGCCAGCCGGCACCATATTGAATGGATTACCCGGTGTATTGACCAGTCCTTGGCAGAAGCCGGGGTTAGTTACGAAGACCTCGATGCGGTTGCTGTTACCTATGGGCCCGGTTTGGTGGGCTCACTGCTGGTCGGCGTGACGGCAGCCAAGGTCGTGGCCTGGGCCCATCATTTACCGCTGGTTCCAGTTAACCACATGGCGGGACACCTCTATGCTGCCTGCTTTGTGGGTGAATTCAAATACCCCCAGATGGCCCTGCTGGTTTCTGGTGGGCACACGGAACTGGTCTACATGCCCCGGGAACACGAATACGAAATCATTGGTGAAACCCGTGATGATGCGGCCGGCGAAGCCTATGACAAGATTGGTCGGGTGCTAGGTGTCAATTACCCAGCTGGTAAGACCATTGACGAATGGGCCGGACAGGGAAAGGATACTTTCCACTTCCCCCGCGCAATGGAAAAGGAAGCTAACTATGACTTTAGCTTCAGTGGGCTGAAGAGTGCCTTTATCAACACCGTCCACAATGCGGACCAGCGTGGTGAAAAGCTTGATAAGAACGACTTGGCGGCTAGTTTCCAACAGAGCGTGATTGATGTTCTGGCGGAAAAGACAATGCGGGCACTGAACCGTTACCCCGTTAAGCAGTTGATCTTGGCTGGTGGGGTGGCCGCTAATCACGGCCTGCGGACCCGCCTGGACCATGACATGAAGAAGTTCCACCCGGATGTTTCAATGCTCCAGGCACCACTAAAGCTGTGCGGTGACAACGCGGCAATGATTGGCGCCGCTGGTTATATCAATTACCTGCATGGCGACCGGGCCGGTTGGGACCTCAATGCGGTGCCGGGCCTGATGTTTGACCGGATGAAGTAAAATTAATTTGATAAAAAAGGAGTCTAAGTAAAGGCGCACGTGACGCTGCTTAGACTCCTTTTTTGGGTAGAGCTCCATTACTCATCGTTTGGGTATAATGACTATCCATTAGCTTTATTGACCGCATTGATTACGGCGTAGCGGAAGCCGGCCTTCTCGAGGGCCTCTACGCCCCGGATGGTGGTGCCGCCAGGGGAGGTTACTTGGTCACGTAATAAGGCCGGCGATTGTTTGCTATCGGCGGCGAGCTTACCACTCCCCTTTACCATACTGGCAACGAGCTGGTAGGCGGTTTGTCGACTCAGGCCATACTTAACGGCTGCATCGCTCATTGCGTCCATGAAGACATCGACAAAGGCTGGACCACAGCCACCGACAATCCCGACGATGTCCAACTGGTCTTCGGGAACAACAATTAGGTCCCCAAGCTGGCCCAGGGCTTTTTGGATCTTTTCCTTAACGTCTGCGGAAAGGTCCTGACCGTAAGCCAAGCCAATTGCGCCGGCGTTAACGGCAACCGGAGTGTTGGGGATAATTGCCGCTAAGGACCGGTTGGGCAAGACCTTAGCCAGATCGGCGAGTTTAACGCCGGCCGCTGAAGAGATGACAATTGTCGACGACTTAAGATCGGATAACTGGCCAGCAACCTTGGTTGTGACCGAGGCCGGAGTGGTCAGAATAACAATGTCTGGTCGGTCAGCCACCAGCTGGTCATACTGGTTGAAGAGTTTGAAGCCCAGTTCCTTTGCCAGACTACTTACCCGGGGATTTTCCGGGTTCATTGCAACAATGGTGTCCTGGTGTTGGTTGACCAGTCCACGGATGATTGCCGAGCCCATGTTACCAACACCAATAATAGCGATTTCCATTTCCCACGCCTCCTTGATTAGTTACTTCCTATTGTAACTTAAAATAGCGGGGACGGGAATCATTAGTAATTGGTTGACAATTGATTAGAAAATAATTAGAATGCACTTAATGATTACAGGAAGGTGCTAAGTGATAAAGGAGGAGCGGCGGGGAATTGACCGGCCGCTTTCCACACTGATAGCAATAAAATGAGGTGACAAAATGAAAGTCAAAGTTGCATTGGCCCAGTTTAATATTTCCTTTGCGGCGCCACAAAAGAACCGTGAACGGGTTGCGGAGTTAACCGCAGCCGCGGCAAAGAAAGCGGCGGACGTGGTGGTTTTCCCTGAAATGTGGAACACCGGTTACGCACTCGACCAGCTAAATGAACTTGCTGACGAGCAGGGCCAGGAAACTGAGCAGTTATTCTATAAGCTCGCCCGGCAATACCAGGTCGGGATTGTTGGTGGTTCCGTTGCGGTTAAGGAGGGTGACCACTTCTTCAACCGCACCCTGGTGGTTGATCCCGTTGGCCAGGTCGTGGGGCGCTATGACAAGGTCCACCTCTTTCACCTAATGAATGAACACAAGTACCTAACTGCTGGTGACCAGGAAAACTATTTCCGCTTGGCTGGGGTGCCCAGTGCCAGTTTTATTTGCTATGACCTGCGCTTTCCTGAATGGGTCCGGACAGTAGCGCGGCATGGTGCTGACATCCTGTATTTCCCTGCGGAATGGCCCGCCCAGCGAATTGAGCAGTGGAAGATAATGCTCCAGTCGCGGGCCGTGGAAAACCAGGCCTTCGTTGTGGCCGTTAACCGGGTTGGGGACGATCCTGACAACCACTTTAACGGTCACTCCCTGGTAATTGACCCCTTGGGAAAAATTATTGTCGATGCTGGTGAGAAGGATGACTTGACGATGGCGGAAATTGACCTGGACCAACTTCAGAAGGTGCGGGGACCGATTCCGGTCTTTGTTGACCGCCGCCCGGAACTTTATAAGTAGGAGGGATAACGGATGGAATTTGCACAATCACACCTATTAGATACATTACCAAAACAGTTTTTTGCTAACCTGGTTGCTAAGGTCAACCAGAAAATTAGCGAGGGGGTCGACGTGATTAACCTACATCGTCAAGAGTACCCAGAAGTGGGTTGCCGACCCTAAGACCCATAAGTATTCACCATTCCAAGGTCTGCCGGCCTTTAAGCAGGCAGCTGCCGACTTTTACGCGGAGAAGTACGGGGCGCACTTTGATCCGGAAAGTGAGGTTGCCATCTTCGGGGGTTCAAAGATTGGCCTGGTGGAACTACCGTGGGCACTGATGAATCCGGGGGACACTTACTTGTTGCCGGATCCGGGCTATCCGGATTACTTCTCCGGTGCAGCGCTGGGGGACGTGAAATTTACTACCGTTCCCCTTTTGGAAGAAAACAACTATCTTCCTGACCTTAAAGCCATCCCAGAAGCGGTCGCTCGGAAGGCCAAGTTCTTCTACCTAAACTACCCAAACAATCCGACGGGGGCAGTCGCAACTCGTGAGTTTTACGAAGAGCTGATTGCCTGGGCCAAGAAGTACCATGTGGGTATCATCAGCGACTTTGCTTACGGGGCAATTGGCTTTGACGGCAAGGCGCCGCTCAGCTTCATGCAGGTGCCGGGGGCTAAGGACGTGGGGATTGAATTCTACACATTCTCAAAGACCTTTAACATGGCCGGCTGGCGGGTGGCCTTCGCGGTCGGCAATGCCGATATTATTGGGGCCCTCAACCTGATTCAGGACCACCTCTTCGTCAGCCTTTTCCCGGCCTTGCAGTACGCGGCTATTGATGCCTTAAAGGATCCGGCACGAGACGAAGCGGTTGCCCAGATTGTCCACCGTTATGAAGAGCGGCGGAACGCCTTCGTGAACGCGGCCAAGAAGATTGGCTGGCAGGCATTTGTGCCGCGGGGGACCTTCTACGCGTGGATGCCGGTTCCTAAGGGCTACACCAGTGAGCAATTCGCTGACCTCCTGCTGGAGAAGGGGGGAGTGGCAGTGGCACCGGGAAATGGCTTTGGGAAGCACGGTGAGGGTTATGTCCGCATCGGCCTTTTGATGGCACCTGAGCGGCTGGAAGAAGCGGTTGCCCGGATTGGTAAGTTGAATTTATTCTAAGAAAGTAGAAAATACAAAGGGAACTCTAGTGCTCGGCTTTTCCGAACACTAGAATTCCCTTTTGTAATGATTTAATTTAATGTTGCTGGTCAAACTCCTCCAGCTTTTCGGCGGCTTCCGTCCAGTCCAGTTCAACCTCGTCTGACTTTTTCTTCAGCTGGTCGAGCTGCTTCTGGAGGTCGGTAAGCTTTCCAATATCGGTGGCAATTTCCGGTTGAGCCATCTTTTTCTCAATCGCCTGTTGCTGCTCTTCAAGCTGGCCCATCTGGTCCTCCAGACTGTCAACGGCCCGTTGCAATTTCCGCCGGGCCCGCTGCTGCTCCTTACTTTGCTTGTAGGATTGCTTACCTTTTGAGACCGTAGCCTTTTTTTCGCTACCGGGAGTTGTCGTTGTTGGCGTCGGTGCCGTTGCCCCCTGGGCAAGGTAGTCGTCGTAGTTGCCGACATAGTGGGTAACGCCGTCCCTTTGCATGTCAAGGATGTCGGTAGCTACCTGGTTGATGAAGTACCGGTCGTGGGAAACGAAGAGAACCGTACCGGGGAATTCATTGATGGCACTTTCGAGCACTTCCCGACTGTCGATATCCAGGTGGTTGGTCGGTTCATCAAGGATCAGGAAATCGATTGGCTTAAAGGAAAGTTTGGTCAATTCCAACCGGGCCTTTTCACCCCCGGAGAGGTCGTGGACAACCTTGTAAACATCGTCCCCCACAAAGAGGAAGCTGCCCAGTAGGGATCGAATATCCTTTTTGGGAACCTCTGGATGATCGTCCCACACCTCATCGAGAACCGTCTTGTTGGTGTGCAGTTGTTGCTGCTCCTGATCGTAGTAGCCGATATCAAGGTTAGCACCCAATTTGATGGTCCCGCTGATGGCGGGAATGCGGTGCAGGATGGTCTTTAAGAGGGTTGACTTACCAATCCCGTTGGGGCCAATGATCCCAATCCGCTGGGGCTTCCGCACGGCGAAGGAGAGGGGACCGGCCAGGACTTGGTTTTCGTAGCCGATCTTCAAATGGTCAACATCTAACACTTCGTTACCACTGGCTTTGTCACTGTGGAAATGGAAGTGAATGGACTTGTCATCAGTGCTTGGCCGCTCAAGCCGGTCCATCTTCTCGAGTTGTTTTCGACGAGCCTGGGCCTGCTTGGTGGTTGAAGCACGGACGATGTTACGGTTGACAAAGTCTTCCAGCTTGGCAATTTTCTTTTGTTGCTGGTCGTAGTGTTTCCATTCTGCCTTCAGCCGTTCTTGCTTGTGGTGGGTAAACTGGGTGTAGTTACCGGTATAATGAACCAGCGTTCGGTTATCCAGGTCGTAGACGTCCTTAACGACGTGGTCCAAAAAGTAACGGTCGTGAGAGACGACCAGTAGGGCTCCCTGGTAACTCTTCAGGTAGTCTTCCAACCAGGCCAAGACGTTCATGTCCAGGTGGTTGGTTGGTTCATCAAGGATCAGCAGGTCAGGGGCCTGGAGGAGGATCTTGGCCAGTGCTAACTTCGTCTTCTGACCACCGGAGAGGGCGTTGACGGGGGTATTATAATACTGCTCGCCAAAACCAAAGCCCGTCAGGATTCCCCGCATCCGGGACTCATATTCAAAGCCGCCCTCCTTCTTGTAGTTAGTTTGCAGGCGGTCATAGGTAGTCATGACTTGTTGGTATTGGGAACTGGTAGTATCAAGACTCGCTAGTTGTTCCTCTAACTGGCGAATCTCCTTCTCCTGCTCGTGGAGGGGAGCAAAGACGGTATCCAGTTCAGCCCAAATTGAGTTTTGGCTATCAAGTCCCTGATCCTGGGCCAAGTAACCGATGCTTAAATTTTTGACTTTACTGATGGTCCCCTCGTCGGGAGTGGTAATTCCGGCAATCATTTTTAAAAGGGTCGTTTTTCCTGCACCATTGCGACCCACTAAGGCAGTTCGCCCGTGGTCCTGGACTTGCAGGTTAATATTATGAAACAATACGTCCGCGCCAAAACGACGCATGACATCATTTGCTTGCAAAAGAATCATTTTGAAACCTCGCTAAATCATATGATAACAGTGTTTATTTTAGCAGATTTCATTTCAATTTAGTTAAAAAGGTAAAATTGTTTTGTATACCGCTTCACAAAATTGATGAAAATTGCTAGAATAATTAGGAAATGAATTTCACAAGTGCACCCAACCAGTCAAAAATCCCAAGAATCCGGCGATTGGCCGGGAGAATAATAATGGTTGGAGTAAAGAAACAGGGGGACAAAGATGGCTACCAAAAAAATACCACGCGCAACAGCACGGCGCTTACCAATTTACTATCGTTATTTGACGATACTGCTAAACGCAAAGAAGGAACGGGTTTCTTCGACTGAATTATCAGAGGCCGTTCAAGTTGATTCTGCAACCATTCGGCGGGACTTCTCTTACTTTGGGGAACTCGGAAAGCGGGGCTACGGCTATGACGTTGCCAGCCTTTTGAAATTCTTTAAAGGAATCTTGCACCAGGACTCTCTGGTCAGTGTCGCCCTGGTTGGGGTCGGCAGCTTAGGAAGTGCCTTACTGAACTTCAACTTCCACCAAGACACTAACCTGCGGATCAGTGCTGCTTTTGACAACAAGCCGGAACTGGCAAACAAGATCAAGAGTGGAATCCCGGTATACCCGGCCAGTGACATTAAAAAGCAACTCCAGGAACAGCAGATTGATATTGTTATTCTGACCGTACCAGGGGACAAGGCTCAGGACGTTACCGACCAGCTGGTTGATGCTGGGGTAAAGGGAATCCTGAACTTCTCACCTGTTCGCCTGTCCGTGCCGAAGGGTGTCCAAGTTCAAAACATTGATCTGACAAACGAACTTCAAACCTTAATCTACTTTATTAAGAACTACTCTAATGACAACGACTAGGAAGCCGACGGACCCTCGTTTGTCCTTCCTAACTTAAAAGAGCGCTAGTAGCCAGTATTTTCTGGGTGCCAGGGCCCTTTTTATTTCGGGGATAAAGTTAAAAGTCAAAATTAGTCAAACTTTATTATTGCTTTTTGAAAAAAAGATGGTATAGTAGAAATTGTGGTTAGCACTTAACAAGCAAGAGTGCTAAAAGCAAATACTAAATTAACAAGATGGAGGGATTAACGTGTTAAAACCATTAGGAGATCGCGTTGTTCTTAAAGCTGAAACTGAAGAAGAAAAGACAGTTGGCGGAATTGTCCTTGCTTCCAACGTAAAGGAAAAGCCAACTACTGGTAAGGTTATTGCTGTTGGCGAAGGTCGGACCCTCGACAATGGACAAAAGCTTGCTCCAGCTGTTAAGGAAGGCGACCGGGTATTGTTTGACAAGTATGCCGGCAATGAAGTTGAATACGACGGTGAAAAGTACCTGGTTGTTCACGAAAAGGACTTAGTCGCAGTTCTCGACTAGTTGTTGAATCATAATATAATCGCTTAAATAAAATCTATTCTATTTTGAGGTGACAATTAATGGCAAAAGATATTAAATTTGCTGAAGACGCACGGAGCGCAATGCTTGCCGGTGTTGATAAGTTAGCTGACACTGTTAAGACCACCATGGGTCCAAAGGGTCGGAACGTTGTTTTAGGTCAAAAGTACGGTAACCCAAACATTACTAACGATGGTGTTACGATTGCCAAGGACATTGAATTAGAAGACCCATTTGAAAATATGGGTGCTAAGTTGGTTGCCGAAGTTGCTTCCAAGACCAACGACATTGCCGGTGATGGGACCACCACTGCCACTGTTTTGACCCAAGCAATTGTTAACGCCGGAATGAAGAACGTTACTTCTGGTGCTAACCCGGTTGGCATTCGTCGGGGGATTGAAAAGGCCACGGCAGTTGCTGTTAAAGCATTGAAGAAGATGTCACACGACGTTAAGACCAAGAGTGATATCGAACAAATTGCTTCTATTTCAGCTGCTAACCCTGAAGTTGGTAAGTTGATTGCCGACGCTATGGAAAAGGTTGGTCACGATGGTGTTATCACCATTGAAGACTCCCGTGGTGTTGACACGAGCGTTAACGTTGTTGAAGGAATGAGCTTCGATCGTGGTTACATGTCTCAATACATGGTAACCGACAATGACAAGATGGAAGCTGATCTGGACAACCCATACATCCTGATTACTGACAAGAAGATCAGTAACATTCAAGACATCTTGCCATTACTGCAAAGTGTTGTTCAACAAGGTCGGGCACTGTTGATTATTGCCGATGACATTACTGGTGAAGCACTGCCAACCCTTGTCTTGAACAAGATTCGTGGTACCTTCAACGTATGTGCCGTTAAGGCTCCTGGTTTTGGTGACCGGCGGAAGGCTCAATTACAAGATATTGCCGTATTGACCGGTGGTACTGTTATCTCCGATGATTTGGGCATGAACCTGAAGGATGTTACAATTGATCAATTAGGACAAGCTAACAAGGTTACGGTTACTAAAGACGCTACTACCATTGTTGATGGTGCCGGCGCAAGGGAAGCCATTGCTGAACGGGTTGACCAAATCAAGCAAGCCATTGCCAAGACCACTTCTGACTTCGACAAGGACAAGCTCCAAGAACGTTTGGCAAAGCTTTCCGGTGGTGTTGCCGTTGTTAAGGTCGGTGCTGCTACTGAAACCGAACTGAAGGAAAAGAAGTACCGTGTTGAAGACGCCCTGAACGCTACCCGGGCTGCCGTTGAAGAAGGATTCGTTCCTGGTGGTGGTACGGCCTTAGTAAACGTCATTTCTGCTCTGGAAAAGATCAACGCAACTGGGGACGAATTAACTGGTGTCAAGATCGTAACTTCTGCTTTGGAAGCACCTGTTCGTCAAATCGCTGAAAATGCCGGGGTTGAAGGTTCTGTTATTGTAAACGAACTGAAGGGCCAAGACGACGGTATTGGTTACAACGCTGCTGATGGCAAGTTCGAAGACATGGTTAAGGCCGGAATCGTTGACCCAACAATGGTTACCCGTTCTGCCTTGCAAAACGCCGCTTCTGTATCCGCACTCCTGCTGACCACGGAAGCCGTTGTTGCTGACAAGCCAGAAGCAAACGACAAGCCACAAGCACCTGCACAACCAGGCCCAGCTATGATGTAATTGCCAACTTAACTATCAAAAAAGGGGACTGCTTTGACGGTCCTTTTTTTATTTCCCGGGAAATTTTTCGAAAAAAGAAAAATAATCGTCGCAATGATAATTGCAAAGTAGGATAATTAGTTGTAACATTGTTCAGTCATAAGGATTAATAATATTGAAGTAAAAATATATGTGTAGGGAGGATAGCTATGTGGCGTTATCTTAAACGTGTATTAATTGGGAAACCGTTAAAGACCCTTGATGAGGGTCAGACGCACCTTACGAAGTTTAAGGCTTTGGCAATGCTTTCGTCAGATGCTATTTCGTCAGTTGCATATGGTCCTGAACAGATTACAACGGTCTTGATCACGCTATCGGCAGCGGCACTGTGGTACTCAATCCCCATTGCAGCAATCGTGCTGGTCTTACTGTTGGCCATTACTTTGTCATACCAACAAATTATCCATGCATACCCAAGTGGCGGTGGAGCCTACGTGGTTGCCACTGAAAACTGGGGAAGCAACGGGGGGTTGTTTGCCGGGGGATCACTACTAGTTGACTACATGTTGACCGTTGCGGTTTCAACGACCTCTGGGGTTGAGGCGATTACCTCGGCCGTCCCCGCCTTATACCGGTTCTCGATTCCCATCGCAATTATTATTGTCTTGCTAATCATGTTTATGAACCTACGGGGGATGAGTGAAAGTGCTAATTTCCTGATGGTGCCCGTCTACTTCTTCGTAATCATGATCTTCATCATGATCGCGGTCGGTATTTACAACATCATGACTGGCCATATCCATTACCAGGCACCGGCGGACTATGGAACTCCGGTTGCCGGAATGTCTTACGTCCTGTTTATTCGGGCGTTCTCGGCTGGTTCATCCTCACTGACGGGGGTGGAAGCGGTAAGTAATGCCGTGCCAAACTTTAATAAGCCGAAGGAGAAGAACGCGGCAACAACTCTGGCAATTATGAGTGCCATCCTGGCAACCTTCTTCATTGCCATTATCTTCTTCAGCTTTTTCATTGGGATCGTCCCAAATGGTCGGACAACCGTCCTTTCGCAGATTGCCCTGACAATCTTTGGGGGCCACGGCCTTGGCTTCTACCTGCTACAACTGTCAACGGCGATGATTCTTGCAGTTGCCGCTAACACTGGTTTTTCTACCTTCCCAATTCTGGCCTTCAACATGGCCAAGGATAAGTACATGCCCCACGCGTTCATGGACCGCGGGGACCGGCTTGGCTATTCTAACGGAATTATTTCCCTGGCAATTGGGGCGATTGTCCTCATTGTGATTTTCCATGGGCAAACGAACAACCTGATTCCCTTGTATGCCGTCGGGGTCTTTGTACCGTTCACGCTCTCGCAATCAGGGATGATTATCCACTGGTTCCGGACCCGGCAAGGAATTTGGCCCGCCAAGGCCTTTATTAACTTTGTCGGTGCCGTAATTTCCTTCTGCCTGGTGGCTTTCCTGTTCTGGCAACACTTCAATAACGTATGGCCTTACCTGATTATCATGCCATTGCTGTTGTACATGTTCCACCGGATTCATTCGCACTACATTAAGGTTGCCGCCCAACTCCTGGTGGCCGAAAAGACAAAGGTCCAGCTCCACGATTATGATGGGGCCACGGTTATTGTCCTGGTCGGTAACGTTACCCGGGTGACCCGGGGGGCAATCAACTACGCCCGGTCAATTGGTGACTATGTCATTGCCATGCACGTCTCGTTTGATGAGAACCCGGGGAAGGAGCATAAGACCGCCAACGAGTTTAAGGCAGAATATCCCGACGTTCGTTTTGTGGATATCCACTCCTCATACCGGTCGATTGCCAAGCCAACATTGCGGTTTGTCGATGTCATTGCTAAGCGGGCGGAGGCCCGGAACTATTCAACCACGGTTCTGGTTCCCCAGTTTATTCCTAAGCACCCATGGCAACTGGCACTGCACAACCAGACCAGTGTTCGCCTGCGGGCAGTGCTGAATTCACGGGAAAATATTATTGTTGCTAGTTACAACTACCACTTGCATGAATAGTTGGTGGTCAAACATGAAGATAAAAGAGACGCTATTTGGGCTTGCATTTGCGCTGGGACTAGTGTTCACCGCTAGTTACTCGATTGATAACCGCGGCTTTCATTCCGGACTGTATGGAATTGTTGGTTGTGTGCTGATTCTGGCTGCATATGTGGGCTTTAACTGGCAAAAAATTAAGGCAGGTAACTCTCATGACCGCCACTTGCTGTGGGGACTGGGCAGTTTACTCGCCTTCATCATTGTTCTTGATATTCTAGAAGTTGTCTTAGCTTAAAAAAGGATTGGCAAACTTTGCGCCAATCCTTTTTTTGAATGCTGAATTATTTTTGTGATTCAAAAGGGAGCTCGTTGAAACGTTTCTCACCCTCACTGATTTCTAATTGGTCGTTAAAGCGGTTCGTTAGGTCCTGAATAGTGGTCTTAACTTGATCCGTATCGACGAATACGCTTGTGATAACGTTAGCCCCGTACTGTTCGTTAGCAATCTCAAGCTGCTTTTCCTTTAAATAATAAAGCAGGGGGTCATGTTGGCGGTAAGAAACGGTAATGTTCAGCGTTGCTTGCTGGATACGCTGGACGAGGCCCGCCTGGTGGATGGCCTTTGTCGTGACGTTGCTGTATGCCCGGATTAGGCCACCGGCCCCTAACTTGATTCCGCCAAAGTAACGGGTAACGACGGCGACGACGTTGTGTAACTTGGCTAACTGGAGGGATTCAAGGATGGGGACCCCGGCTGTGCCACTGGGTTCTCCGTTGTCACTCTCTCGCTGGACCTGGTCATTATCACCAATCATATAGGCGAAACAGTTATGATTCGCCTTTTTATTTTGCGCTTGGATTTCCTTAATAAACTCTTGAGCAGCAGTTTCACTATTAACCCGCTTCAGTGAGCAGATGAAGCGGGACTTTTTAATTACCAGCTCAAAAGCAGTGTCTTTGGCAATGGTCAAAAATGGTTCATTCATAATTTGGTTGCTCTTCTTTCGTGCATGATTATTTTGTTAACGTAATTAATAAGTGGAGGGGGTTAAATGGATAAGAGTAATTATTACGGCCGCCGGGTCTTGGTGAACTGGGTTGACCAGCAACAGCAGGCTGATCCGGCAATTAAAGTCTTACCGACAATCGCGGTTCATGCCCAGACCATTCGCTGCTACCGGTGTAATACCGAAACGCCCAAACGGTTGGCAGCACTGCCTAATGGCGAGTATTATTGTCCCCACTGCATTAATTTAGGACGGGTGTCAACACTAGATAAATTTTATCATGTTCTAGAACCAAATCAATTTACGGTTAAGAAGCCCGTCTTAAGCTGGCACGGCCAGCTATCGCCGCTTCAGGAAAGGGCGGCAAAGCAGGTGGCGTCACGGATGAAGGACCACCAGCGACAGCTATTGTGGGCAGTGACGGGGGCCGGTAAAACCGAAATGATGTTTAAAGGACTGGCAGCCTGTCTGGCGCGACGGGAACGAATTGCGATTGCCTCACCCCGGGTAGACGTTTTTTGGAACTTTACCCGCGCCTCCAGGCAGCCTTTGCTAATACGGATATGGCGATTCTACATGCCCATCAGGAGTTGCCGTACCACTATGCCCAGCTGACGATTTGCACGACCCACCAGTTGTTACGCTTCTACCACGCATTCGACAACCTGATTATCGACGAGGTGGATGCTTTTCCCTTTGCTGCTAGCCCGGCCTTATTTTTTGCCAGTCGGCAGGCAGTTAAGAAAAATGGGGGAATTTTGTATTTGACGGCAACCCCGAGCACGGGGATGATTAAGCAGGTTCGCCGCCAGCAACTAGCGGTTACTTACTTACCCTTGCGTTATCACGGGGCCTTGCTGCCCATCATTCACCGCTACTTAGCTCCCCGGTGGCGGCACCAGGTCAAAAAGGGGACATTGCCGGCAAGTCTTTTGCGCCGAATGCGGTTAGCGGTGGCTAATAAACACCGCTTTCTCCTGTTTGTCTCCCACGTTGATGACTTAGCCCCCGTTGCGGCGGCCTGCCGGCGGTCACTTACGGGGTTAAAGTTTACAACCGTTCACGCGAGCGATCCTCATCGCTTGAGCAAGGTTCAGGGGATGCGGGATCACCTGTACACTTTCTTAATTACGACGTCCATCCTGGAACGGGGGGTCACCTTTCCGGAGATTGATGTCCTGGTTCTGGGGGCAGATGACGAAATCTTTTCTACCGCAGCACTGGTACAAATTGCGGGACGGGCAGGCCGGTCTGCTAAACGCCCTACGGGTCACGTTGGCTTCTGGGTTAGTGCCCACCGTAAGAACGTTCAGCAGGCCGTCAGGCAGATTAACTCGATGAACAGGAAGGGGCGGGATTGCCAAAGTGAAGTGTCTCATCTGTAAAAAAGCGCTGACCTACCGCTTAACAATCAAGGACCTCCTCTGGCCGGACAAAATCAGCTTTCCGGTTATTTGCCCGCAGTGTCAGCAGGGCTTTGCCAAAATTGGGGCCGGGCGGTGCCCCGGTTGTGGTCGGCCCAAGGAGGCAGCCATGCTCTGTGCAGAGTGCCAGGCTTGGCAAGAAAAGTATGGTTGGCACCTCAAACACCGAGCACTTTATCGCTATAACGACGCAATGAAGGCGTTTATGCAACAGTACAAGTTCAATGGGGACTACATGATGCGCCACGTTTTCCATGATGAGTTTGTGCAGGCAATTCAGGCCGCTAAAGCCGACCGGGTAGTGCCGATCCCGGTGACGCCGACTACGATGAAAACGCGCGGCTTTAACCAGGTGGGTGGCTTACTAACGGGGGTAAAGATCACTGAATGCTTGCAAACCCGCCAGAAAAGCAAGCAAGCGCAGTCAAAGAAAACCCGCCAGGAGCGGTTAGCAACCAAGCAGCCGTTTTGCCTGGTAGATGACTGCCAGTTGGTCGATCAGACGGTCCTCCTTGTCGATGATGTGTACACGACGGGGCGGACTCTCTACCATGCCGCCGCGTTAATTCACAAGGCCGGTGCCCGGGAGGTTATAAGTATTTCTTTAGCGCGTTAAATTCTTTTAAAGGATTTGTGAATAAATTTGTTAATTAATCACAAGTACACTATAATAAAAGTAGGATATGAGAAGAGTGGTCCTTCTGATATCAGATCAAGCGATTGCTTGGACTGAAAGGAGAGAAGTACAATGTTAAAGTTCAATATTCGTGGTGAAAATGTCGAAGTTACTGATGCAATCCGTGACTATGTTGTAAAGCGGATTACCAAGCTTCAAAAATTCTTTGAGGATAGTGTTGAAGCTACCGCCCACGTGAACTTGAAGGTTTATCCTAACCGTACTTACAAGGTTGAGGTTACTATCCCATTACCATACTTAACTTTACGGGCTGAAGAAACTTCTAACGACATGTATGGAAGTGTCGACCTGGTTACTGATAAGTTGGAACGTCAAATTCGTAAGTACAAGACCAAGGTTAACCGCAAGTCCCGTGAAAAAGGATTTAAGAACCTTGAATTTGTGCCATCTGACGATGAAGCAGCCAATGGCGATGAATTAAAGATTGTGCGGACAAAGCAAGTTTCATTGAAACCAATGGATCCTGAAGAAGCCGTCCTGCAAATGGACATGTTAGGTCATGATTTCTTTGTATTCCAAGATGCAGAAACTGATGGAACCAGCATTGTTTATCGGCGTCGTGATGGCCGTTACGGCTTAATCGAAGCGGAATAAACCGCTTGATCGGTGAGTTTAGTCTCACTATAAATAGACTTCGGTGGGGGGATTTTCCCAACTGCCGGGGTCTATTTTATTTAACAGGGCTGCAATTCAGAAACATTGTTAACATCGATTTGATTTAGTTTTCAATCCTCCTTCAACGTGTTAAAATATTACAGTTAGAATTAAAAATATAATTGGCTTGAGTAGTGTATTTTTCATACCTAACAAGCCAAATAAATTAGGAAGGACGCTTTTATGGCCAACATTTTAAAAAAATGGATTGAAAGCGATCGCCGTGAATTACGGCGGATTAATAAAATCGCAAATAAAGTTGAAGCCTATGCAAAACCGATGGCTGACTTGAGCGATGATCAATTAAAAGCAAAGACGGATGAATTCCGTCAGCGCTACCAAAAGGGTGAATCACTGGATAAGATGCTCCCCGAAGCATTCGCGGTTGCCAGAGAAGGAGCCAAGCGGGTCCTCGGCCTTTACCCATTCCACGTTCAGATTATGGGGGGAATCGTCCTCCACGAAGGTAACATTGCGGAAATGAAGACCGGTGAAGGGAAGACCTTGACCGCTACAATGCCGGTTTACCTTAACGCAATTTCCGGGAAGGGTGTTCACGTTATTACGGTTAACGAATACCTTTCCAAACGTGACGCAACCGAAATGGGACAGCTTTACAATTGGTTGGGCTGCAGCGTTGGTATCAACAACTCCGAGATGAGTCCGGACGAGAAGCGGAAATCCTACCAGGCAGATATCATGTACTCGACCAACAGTGAAATCGGGTTCGACTACCTCCGTGACAATATGGCGGTATACAAAGAGGACCAGGTTCAGCGGGGACTAAACTACGCCATCGTCGACGAAGTGGACTCGATCCTGATTGATGAAGCCCGGACACCACTGATCATTTCTGGACCGGGGACGGGAACCTCTAAGCTTTACAAGCAAACGGACCGCTTCGTTAAGCAGCTGAAGAACGAAGTCGACTATAAGGTGGACCTGGAGTCCAAGACCGTTTCCCTGACCGATGAGGGGATCAAGAAGGCAGAAAAGTACTTCAACCTGAAGAACCTGTATGATCCGGAGAACACCGCTTTGACCCACCACCTTGACCAGGCTCTGCGTGCTAACTACATCATGCACCTGGACAAGGACTACGTAGTTTCCGATGGTGAAGTCCTGATCGTTGATTCCTTCACCGGTCGGGTTATGCAAGGCCGGCGGTTCTCCGATGGCCTCCACCAGGCAATTGAAGCCAAGGAAGGCGTTAAGATTCAGGAAGAGAACAAGACCATGGCCAACATTACCTACCAGAACTTGTTCCGGATGTACAATAAGCTTTCCGGGATGACTGGGACGGCAAAGACTGAGCAGGAAGAATTCCGTGAAATTTACAACATGGAAACCATCACCATTCCGACGAACCGGCCAGTGGCCAGAAAGGATGAACCGGACCTCCTCTACCCGACCCTGCAAAGCAAGTTTGCGGCGGTTGTTAAGCGGATTAAGAGCCTCCATGCAAAGGGGCAACCAATCCTGGTCGGGACGGTTGCGGTTGAAACTTCTGAATACCTATCCCACTTGCTGGATCAAGAACATATCCCCCACGTTGTTTTAAACGCGAAGAACCATGCTAAGGAAGCCGAGATCATTAAGAATGCCGGTCAACGGGGTGCAGTTACCATCGCGACGAACATGGCCGGACGGGGAACTGATATCAAGTTGGGACCCGGTGTTCGTGAGCTTGGTGGTCTGGCAGTTATCGGGACAGAACGGCACGAATCACGGCGGATTGATAACCAGCTGCGTGGACGTTCTGGTCGTCAGGGAGACCCGGGCCTTTCCCAATTCTACTTGTCACTGGAAGATGACCTGATGAAACGGTTCGGTGGTGAACGGATTAAGGCCTTTCTTGACCGGATGAAGGTCCAAGGTGACGACGCAGTGATTAAGAGTCGTTTTTTGACCCGGCAGGTTGAATCTGCCCAGAAGCGGGTTGAAGGGAACAACTACGACTCCCGGAAGAACGTTTTGCAATATGATGATGTAATGCGTGAACAACGGGAAATCATCTACAAGGAACGTCAGCAGGTTATCACTGAGACCAAGTCTTTGAAGTGGGTTTTGATGCCAATCTTTAAGCGGACCATCCAACGGGAAGTGGAACAACATACCCTGGGGGACCGCAAGGAATGGGACCTGCAAGGAATCATCGACTTTGCCGAGGAGGTAATTGTTAAGCCGGACACCATTTCCGTCAAGGACTTGGAAGGGAAGAGCCAGGAAGAAATCACTGATTTCCTAATGGGCTTTGCCAAGAAGATCTATGACGAAAAGAAGAAGATCCTTTATGACCCTTCACAAATGCTCGAATTTGAAAAGGTCGTTCTCCTGCGGGTGGTTGATTCCCACTGGACAGACCACATTGACGTGATGGATCAGTTCCGGCAATCAGTAGGGCTCCGTGGTTACGGTCAGCTGAACCCGTTGGTTGAATACCAGACGGCCGGCTACCACATGTTTGAGCAGATGATTGCGGACATTGAATATGAAACAACTCGGTTATTCATGAAGTCGGAAATCCGGCAGAATGTAACCCGTTAATCGAAAATTGCTACTAGGTACGGCAGTAAGGTAACCCATGGCGGTACCGCTGCCGTATGTTTGTAATTGGAGGAATAGTTTGTGGAATTAAGTGAAGCAAAGAAAAAGATAGAAGCAATGCAACAAGAGGTTGCCCGCTTCGGGAGGTCTCTTTGACCTCGATGCTTTAGACGAGCAGATTGCTGAAGACGAGCACCGGATGGCCGAACCCGGTTTTTGGGACGATAATGTCAAGGCCCAGAAGCTGATTAACGAGACCAATGAACTCAAGGATAAGCGGGACACCTATGTGCAGTTAAAGCAACAAATTGACGACCTGCAGACGAACGTTGAACTTCTGGAAATGGAAGCCGACCCGGACCTCGAGGAGGAATTTGAAACTTCCTTTGTTCATACCGAAAAGGCGCTTGAACAGTACCGCCTCAACCAGCTCCTGGATGGGGAGTATGACAGTCACAACGCCATTCTTGAAATCCACCCCGGTGCTGGGGGGACCGAAGCTCAGGACTGGGGCGCCATGCTCTTGCGGATGTACATTCGCTGGGGCGAACAGCACGGCTTTAAGGTGGAAACAGCAAGCTATGAGGCTGGTGAAACCGCGGGAATAAAGAGTGTCACCCTCCTTATCAAGGGGCACAACGCGTTCGGTTACCTGCGGAGCGAGAAGGGGGTCCACCGGCTTGTGCGGATTTCCCCGTTTGATGCGGCCGGTCGTCGTCACACCTCCTTTGCCTCGGTTGATGTGATGCCCGAATTGGATGACAGTGTCCACATCGACATTGACCCGTCTGATTTGCGGGTTGATACCTTCCGTTCCAGTGGGGCCGGTGGACAGCACATTAACAAGACCGAATCGGCGGTCCGGATAACCCACTTGCCAACGGGAATTGTAACCTCATCGCAAGCTGAACGTTCCCAGCTGCAAAACCGGGTGACCGCGATGAACATGCTGAAGTCAAAACTATATGAATTGGAAGAGGAGAAGAAGGCAAAGAAACGGGCAGAAATCGAAGGTCAACAGCTGGACATCGGCTGGGGATCTCAGATTCGTTCCTATGTTTTCCACCCGTATACCCTTGTTAAGGATAACCGGACTAACTATGAGACCCACAATGGTCAGGCGGTAATGGATGGCGACCTTGACCCGTTTATCAATGCTTACCTCCAGTGGAAATTAAGCCAGAAGAATCCCCAATAAAGGCCGATTGCAGTTGGGGATAAAAGCAGGTAGTATTAAAAAAGGAAGGTGTTTTGATGCGTGAAAGTCAACATAAAAAATTAACCCGGTCAGCAAGCGACCGGATCCTCGCGGGTGTGTTTGGTGGCTTTGGTAAGTACTTCAACTGTTCGCCAAATATTTTCCGGGTTGCTTACGTTATTTTAAGCATCTTGAGTGGAATCGTTCCGGGAATCATCATCTATATCATTATGATGGTTATTATTCCGCCTGATCCGACCCATCCCGGCATTTTAGGCTTCTTTCGGGCCATTAATGATATGCAGCAGGGAAGTGACTCAACATCTGCGGACTCCCGCTCACGGCGAACGCTCACGGATGTTGAAGAGAAAGATATTAAAAGAAATGGAAGATCATAATGACTTTTTGGAAAAGAGTTTTAATTGATACGATTTTATTCATTGCCCTTGCCGGTTTGTTTGCGGGAACGGGGATGTTTTACATCAGTAGTGCCTGGATTGCCTTGTTAGCAAGCTTTGTCCTGGCAATTCTCAATGTGCTGGTTAAACCAATCTTGGTTATTTTGTCATTGCCAATTAATATTCTGACTTTAGGCCTATTCAGCATTGTGATTAATGGGGCAATGCTACAGCTAACGTCGATGTTTGTTGGCCCCGCCTTTTTTCATTTTTCATCGTTTTGGTCTGCCATGTTGATTGCAATCATCATGGCCATCTGCAACACGGTGATCACCAGTCACCAGTCAGAATACTAAGGAGTGATTGAACATGGCAAACCATGTTACCGTTCAAGAATTAGTTGATAAAGTAAGATTAAAAGTTTTACAGGGGAATGACTACTTAAACCGGACAATTACGACCAGTGACATTTCCCGGCCGGCCCTCGAATTTGCCGGCTACTTTAAACACTATCCGGCCATGCGGATTCAACTCCTGGGGATTACGGAGATTTCCTTTTCCAAGGACCTTACCCATGACCAAATGACCGAATACATGACCCGGATGTGTACTCCCCAGACGCCGTGCTTTGTGATTTCTACCAATCTGCCAATCCCAGCAGAACTGAAACAGGCGGCTGAGGATGCCAAGATCCCAATTCTGGGGACCCACCTGACGTCCTCACAAATTCTCAGTAACATGACCTCGTACCTGCTGGGGCGTCTGGCTCCCCGGAAGTCACTCCACGGTGTGCTAGTCGATATCAGTGGGGTTGGTGTCCTGATTACCGGTGATTCTGGTGTTGGTAAGAGTGAAACCGCACTGGAACTGGTGCGGCGGGGACACCGGCTAGTTGCCGATGACCGGGTTGAAGTCTATGCCCGGGATGAACAGACGCTGGTGGGGACTGCCCCAGCGATCCTTCAACACCTGATGGAAATTCGGGGAATCGGGATTATTGATGTGTCCACCCTTCACGGGACCGGGGCAATCATGCCCGAGGACAACATCAACTTAATTGTCCACCTGGAAACCTGGACGCCTGATGTTAAGTTTGACCGTCTGGGTGACCGGGGTGATAACCAAACGATTCAAGGAGTAATCGTTCCGAAGGTCTCGGTCCCTGTTAAGACCGGGCGGAACCTGGCAATCATCATTGAATCGGCAGCAATGAACTACCGTGCCGAAACGATGGGTTACGATGCTACCAAGACGTTTGACGAAAACCTTAACCGGTTGATTAAGCAAAACTCCGCCCGTGACAGTAAGGAGCAGGGGAAGTAATGGCAACGCTTCTTGGGGCCCTCAACCCAATTGCAGTAAAGCTTGGTGCGGTAGAGATTCACTGGTACGGGGTAATTATTGCCTGCGGGGTCGTTCTTGCCCTCATCCTTTCCATTAGGGAAGGTAAGCGACAGGGAATCGCGGAGGACTACTTTTACGACTACCTCCTGTGGGCGATTCCCGTGGCAATCATCTGTGCCCGCATCTACTACGTTACCTTCCAGTGGCCTTATTATGTGCACCATCCCGGCGAAATAATCGCGATTTGGGATGGGGGAATTGCTATCTACGGGGCGATAATTGGTGGCTTTTTGACCCTCTACTGCTTTTGCTGCGCCCGGCACCTGTCGATGTGGACAATGGTCGATGTTATTGCCCCAACCCTGATAATGGCCCAGGGGATTGGCCGCTGGGGTAACTTTATGAACCAGGAGGCTTTTGGCCGGGTAACGACCAGGGCGGCCCTGGTTGCCCAGCACATCCCGAACTGGATTATCCAGCAAATGGACATTGGCGGTGCTTACCGGGTACCGACGTTTCTGTACGAGTCACTGTGGGACCTGACCGGCTTCGCACTCTTGATGCTTTTGCGCCACCGGCCCCACCTTTTTAAGCGAGGTGAGGTATTCCTGTCGTACGTAATGTGGTATGCGGCGGGGCGCTTCGTAATTGAGGGAATGCGCACGGATAGCTTAATGCTGGGGCCCCTCCGGATTTCCCAAGTCCTGTCGGTGCTTTTCTTCGTTAGTGCCCTCCTGATTATGGTAGTCCGGCGGCGAAGGGCAAACCTAGCGTGGTATTGGTCGAGTAACAAGAATTAAATTGAGGAGAATAATTATGGCAGAAAAAATTGCGGTTTTAGGTGCTGGCTCATGGGGCAGTACATTGGCAAACATGTTGGTGGAAAATGGTCATGACGTCAAGCTGTGGGCCCGCAACCAGGCTCAGGTCGACCAGTTGAATAAGGAACACATCAATCCGGAATACATGAAGAACCTTGTATACTCTGATAAACTGGTTGCCACTACGGACATGGTAGCAGCAGTGAAGGGTGCCGACGTTATCTTGATTGTTATTCCAACCAAGGGCCTGCGCCAAGTAGCTGGTAAGTTGAATACCATTATTGCCGAATTGGGCCAACGACCATTAATTATTCACGCAACCAAGGGATTGGAGCAAAATACTTACAAGCGGCCATCACAGATGATCGAAGAGGAAATTGCTCCAGAAAACCGGGCTAGCATCGTTGTTCTCTCCGGACCGAGTCACGCTGAAGATGTTGCTATTAAGGATATGACGGCGGTTACCGCCGCGAGCGCTGATCTAGCAGCAGCTGAGCGGGTCCAACGGCTCTTCAGTAATTCTTACTTCCGGGTTTACACCAACGATGACGTGATCGGTGCCGAGTTTGGTGCGGCCCTAAAGAACATCATTGCCATTGGCGCTGGTGCCCTGCAGGGGCTGGGCTACCACGATAATGCCCGGGCAGCGCTGATTACCCGGGGATTAGCGGAAATTCGGCGTTTGGGTGTTGCCTTCGGGGCCAACCCGATGACCTTCATTGGCCTGTCCGGAGTGGGGGACCTTGTTGTTACCGCAACGAGTAAGAACTCACGAAACTGGCGGGCCGGCTACCAGCTGGGCCAAGGCCAAAATTTGGCAGACGTGGTTGCAAACATGGGCATGGTAATCGAAGGGGTCTACACAACCAAGGCCGCCTACGAGCTAAGCCGGAAACGGCAGGTCAAGATGCCGATTACCGAGGCCCTGTACGATGTTTTATATAATGGTAAGTCAATTAAGACGGCAATTGATCAGTTAATGGACCGTGACTTGACATCAGAAAACGAATAAGTATGGTAAAATACATACTGAAGATTTGAGAGAAACTGAAGTATGAAAGGAATTATGTTGTTATGAGACGTGTTAGAAAGGCAATTATTCCTGCTGCTGGTTTAGGAACCCGTTTTCTTCCCGCAACGAAGGCACTTGCTAAGGAAATGCTGCCAATTGTTGATAAGCCAACCATTCAATTTATTGTTGAAGAGGCTCGGAAGTCAGGAATCGAAGACATTGTTGTTGTCGACGGCAAGAATAAGCGGTCAATTGAAGACCACTTTGATTCGAACCCCGAACTGGAAGATAACTTACGGTCTAAGCACAAGGACGAGATGCTGAAGCTAGTTGAAGAAACGACCGACATCAACATCTACTTCATTCGTCAATCTCATCCACGGGGCTTAGGGGATGCCGTATTGACGGCCCGGGACTTCATTGGTGACGAACCCTTCGTTGTAATGCTCGGTGACGACCTGAACAACATCAACAACAACGGTGAACCACTGACCAAGCAGCTGATTGAAAGCTACCACCAGACTGGTGCTTCCACTTTGGCAGTTATGCGGGTCCCACATGAAGACACTGCTAAGTATGGTGTTATCAACCCCAGCAAGGAAGATACACCTGGTCTTTACAACGTTACTAGCTTTGTTGAAAAGCCAGCTCCGAAGAACGCACCGAGTGATTTGGCTATTATTGGCCGTTACGTCTTCACTCCAGAAATCTTTGATGTGCTGGCAAAGACTAAGCCAGGCAAGGGTGGCGAAATTCAACTGACTGATGCCATTGACACGCTGAACCAAACCCAACGTGTCTTTGCCCGTGAATACAAGGGTGACCGTTACGACGTTGGTAACAAGTTTGGCTGGATTAAGACCAACATTGAATATGGCCTTAACCACCCACAAGTTAAGGATGAATTACGGGATTATATCAAGAACTTAGGTGCTAAGTTGACGGCCCAAGACAAGAAGGCTAAGAAGTAATCCTTATACATTATTAAAAGTAAGAGGTTGGCGGATAGTAATCCGCCAACCTCTTACTTTTAATAAGCAAAAATCTAGACAATCATTACCGGCTCGGGTATGATAGCGATAGTAAAAAGGCGAGGAGGAAGAAAAATGGCCGAAAGTAAGAAATACGATGTAATTATTATTGGTGCGGGTCCCGGTGGGATGACGACGGCCCTTTACGCATCCCGGGCAAACTTAAAAGTGGTGATGCTTGACCGGGGAGCCTACGGTGGTAACCTGAATAATACAGCATCCATCGTCAACTATACCGGCTTCAAAGATGTCCAGGGCCCCGAACTGGCGGAGAAGATGTACCAGGGGGCAACTCAATTTGGGGCCGAATATGCTTACGGGACGGTAACTAAGGTTGCTACGAATGGGCAGCTAAAGGAAGTTACCACGGACATGGGCGATACCTTTACCGCCCCGGTTGTTGTGATTGCCACGGGGTCTGATCACCGGAAACTCGGGGTCCCCGGTGAAGAACAGTTTAGTGGTCGTGGTGTTTCCTACTGTGCTGTCTGTGACGGTGCCTTCTTTAAGGGAAAGCACCTGGTTGTTGTCGGTGGGGGTGACTCGGCCGTCGAGGAAGGGTTATATTTGACGCAACTGGCTTCCAAGGTAACGGTACTGGTCCGTCGGGGGGAACTCCGCGCGCAACCGATGCTTCAGGATGAAGCGGCTAAGAATGACAAGATGACCTTCGTATACAACACCAGTGTCACCGAAATCGTTGGTGACGACGTCAAGGTACGGGGGGTAAAGACCCACAATAACCAAACTGGTGAAGATAAGGAAATGGCTGCCGATGGGATCTTCATCTACGTCGGCAATATTCCGATGACCAAGCCATTTAGTGACCTTGGTATTCTTGATGGTGATGGCTGGGTTAAGACGGACTCAACGATGAAGACAGCTGTTCCCGGCATCTTTGCAATTGGGGATGTACGTGAGACCCCACTCCGGCAGATTGCCACGGCTGTTGGTGACGGCGCCATCGCTGGTCAGCAGGTTTATCAATATATTAAGGAACTAAAATAAGAAATTAGAAGCTGGGAAAAAAGCACTAGAGCGCTCCGTATAGCTAGTATAGGACGATTGTTGGCACGGTACGGGTCAGCGATTGTCCGTAATCAAATAGACTTGCTTCGCGGCGCTAGACACTAGGAGCGCGCTTCGACGCGGAGCAAGCCTATTTGGTTTTTCCGCGATTACTGTGTAATATTCGGAGACAAAAGTGAGGCTGGTGAGAAAACAAATTTTTCTCCCAGCCTCTTTGCGTAGTAAAAGTTTAGTAAAATATACAGTAAAGACGCGCATAAGCCCCAAGATGCGGTATACTGATTACAGATTAAAGAAGTAAAGGAGACTTTATTGTGAGCTGGAAAGACACCTACCAAGTATGGAAAGAACGGACCGACCTCGATCCTAAGCTTAAGCAAGAATTAGACGCAATGAGCGATGACAAGGAAATTGAGGACGCCTTTTATGGCCCACTGTCATTTGGTACTGCCGGAATGCGGGGACTGATGGGCCCCGGCATTAACCGGATGAACATCTACACGGTTCGCCAGGCTACCGAGGGATTGGCAACCCTGATGGAATCATTAGGGGATGAAGTCAAGCAACGTGGAGTCGCAATTGGTTACGATTCCCGTCATAACTCTTACCAATTCGCCCATGATTCTGCCCGGGTATTAGGGGCTCACGGAATCAAAGTTTACATTTACGACAACGTTCGGCCAACGCCAGAACTTTCCTTCGCTGTTCGCCACAATAAGACCTACGCAGGGATTATGATCACTGCTAGTCACAACCCAATGGAATACAATGGTTACAAGATTTACGGTGAAGATGGTGGCCAGATGCCACCGAAGGAATCCGACATGATGACTGGCTACATCCGCAAGATTGATGACATCTTTGATATCAAGCTGGCAGATGAACAGGAAATGTTGAACAGTGGTTTGGAAACCGTAATGGGAGAAGACGTTGACCATGCCTACCTGCAACACGCCAAAGAAGTAACGGTTAACCCCGAATTGGCTAAGGAATATGGTAAGGACATGAAGTTTGTCTTCACACCACTCTGCGGGACCGGGCGGATGCTTGGTGAACGGGCACTGCGGCAGGCTGGCTTTACCAACTTTACGATTGAGCCAACTGAAGCCCAACCAAACGGTGACTTCCCAGGCTTGAAGCACCCGAACCCAGAATTCCCGGAGGCCTTTGTCCGGTCGATCAAACTCGGCAAGCAAATCGATGCCGATGTTCTGATCGCAACCGACCCCGATGCTGACCGCCTGGGCTGTGCTGTTCGGCAACCAAACGGTGAATACCAACCGCTGACCGGGAACCAGATTGCCTCAATCATGCTGCACTACATTCTGGAAGCTCACAAGCAGGCAGGAACCCTGCCTAAGAACGCGGCGGCTGTTAAGTCAATTGTTTCCACCAACTTTGCTGCCAAGATTGCGGAAAGCTATGGTGTTTCAATGATCAACGTTCTGACCGGGTTCAAGTGGATTGCGGACCAGATTCACCAATACGAAACCGGGAAGGCCGACCACACCTTCATGTTTGGTTTTGAAGAAAGCTATGGTTACCTGATTAAGCCATTTGTTCGTGATAAGGACGCCATCCAATCACTGACCCTGCTGGCTGAAGTTGCTGCATACTACCGGAGTCGGAACATGACCCTGTACGATGGCCTGCAAGAACTCTTCAAGAAGTACGGTTACTTCCGTGAAAAGACGATTGCGAACACCTACGCTGGGGTTGACGGTCCGGCAAAGATTCAGGGACTGATGAAGAAATTCCGGGAGGAAGCACCGGCTGACTTTGCTGGTCACAAGGTTGTTGCTACGGAAGACTTCTCTAAGGGAACGAAGACAACAGCTGACGGTCAAGTTAGTGAATTGGGAATTCCAGAATCCAACGTACTTCGTTACCTGCTTGATGATGAGACCTGGATTGCTATCCGTCCATCAGGAACGGAACCAAAGCTGAAGTTCTACATTGGGACAAGCGACGATTCACTGGACAAGGCCAACGCAAAACTAGCTGAATTCGAGAAGGCCCTGCAGGCATTCGCCGAAGAATAAGTCAGCTTATTAACTAAATAGTATCGCAACGTCAGTAAACGGTTTTTCGCCGAATACTGGCGTTTTTCAGATTTGCAGATTAATAGACGAATGCATGTTTGCATGATAAACTTAAATGGTGCAAAAGGGGATAAATGACTGAGAAATCAGCCCTTTAGACCGTTCGCGAATAAAGTAAAATTGGCTTTGGGGAGGAAAGTTTTGTGATTTACCGACAACCAGATAAAAAGTTTGAACTTGTTTCCGATTATCAGCCGACCGGGGACCAGCCGGAGGCAATTGCCCAGTTAACCAAGGGAATCCAGGACGGTGATAAGGCCCAGATCCTGCTGGGGGCTACCGGGACAGGGAAAACGTTCACCATTTCCAACGTGATTGCTAACGTGAATAAGCCGACTTTGATTTTATCCCACAACAAGACCCTGGCTGGGCAGCTTTACGGCGAAATGAAGAAGTTCTTCCCCCACAATGCGGTTGAATACTTCGTTTCTTACTATGACTACTACCAACCAGAAGCCTACGTGCCTTCTAGTGACACCTATATTGAGAAGGACGCCTCGATTAATGATGAAATTGATAAGCTTCGTCATGCCGCCACGACCTCCTTACTGGAACGCAATGACGTAATCGTCGTGGCCTCCGTTTCCAGTATCTTCGGTTTGGGGGATCCTCGGGAATACCAGAACAGTGTTATTTCCCTTCACGTTGGTCAGCAGATTGAACGGGATAAACTGTTACGCGACCTCGTCAACATCCAGTTTGACCGGAATGACATTGACTTCCAACGGGGCCGTTTCCGGGTTCATGGCGACGTTGTGGAAATCTTTCCAGCTTCGCGTGACGAGCGGGCCCTGCGGATTGAGTTCTTTGGTGACGAGATTGACCGGATTCGGGAGGTTGACGCCCTGACCGGGGAAGTCATTGGTGACAGTGATAAGGTTTCCATTTTCCCCGCTACCCACTTTATGACCAGTGATGAGGTCATGGACCGGGCCCTTCCAGAAATTGAAGAGGACATGAAGAAGCAGGTCAAGAAGTTTACCGACGAGGGGAAGCTCTTGGAGGCCGAACGAATTCAACAGCGAACCACCTATGATATTGAGATGATGCGGGAAATGGGTTACACGAACGGTATCGAAAACTATTCCCGCTACATGGATGGTCGCCAACCTGGTGAGCCGCCGTTTACCCTCCTGGACTTCTTCCCGAAGGACTTCCTGCTGGTGGTTGACGAATCGCACCAGACGATGCCGCAGGTTCGGGGGATGTACAACGGGGACCGAGCCCGGAAACAGATGCTAATTGACTATGGCTTCCGTTTACCCAGTGCCCTTGACAACCGGCCGCTGAAGCTTGATGAATTTGAACAACGGGTCAACCAGGTGGTTTACATGTCGGCAACTCCGGGACCGTACGAGTTAAACCAGACCGACCACGTTGCCCAACAGATTATTCGGCCAACCGGTCTTTTGGACCCAACAATTGAAGTCCGGCCGGTAATGGGCCAGATTGATGACTTAGTCGGTGAGATCAATAAGCGGGTTGAACGCCATGAGCGGGTCTTCGTGACGACTTTGACCAAAAAGATGTCTGAGGATTTGACGGACTATCTGAAGGACCTCGGTTTAAAGGTCAAGTACCTGCACAGCGATATCAAGACCCTGGAGCGGACGCAGATTATCCGTGACCTCCGTCTTGGTAAGTTCGATGTCCTGGTCGGAATCAACCTGCTCCGGGAAGGACTAGACGTTCCCGAGGTCTCCCTGGTTGCCATCCTCGATGCGGATAAGGAAGGCTTCCTGCGGAACGAGCGGTCCCTGATTCAAACGATTGGGCGGGCCGCCAGAAACGAACACGGTGCAGTGATTATGTACGCCGATACGGTAACCGACTCAATGCAGAAGGCGATTGACGAGACCAAGCGGCGGCGGTCCATTCAGATGAAGTACAACGAAGAGCACCACATCACGCCGCACACGATCGTCAAGCCAATTCAAGAGGCCATCTCGGCAACGAAGAAGACGGAAGACACCGGCAAGAAGGAAGACGAGAGCGAGTTTACGACCAAGGACTTCGCTAAGTTATCTAAGGATGCCCAACAAAAAATGGTTGCTGAACTGACTGAGCAGATGCAGGCGGCAGCTAAGCGGCTCGACTTTGAGCAGGCGGCGACCCTGCGTGATACGGTAATGGAATTAAAGGCCCAGATGACGGGAAAGAAGACCAAACCTGGTCGGAAGGTTAAGTAAAGGAGAGATACTTCTTGGCAAATGATAAGATCATAATCCATGGGGCCCGGGCTCATAACCTGAAAAACATTGACGTTAAGATTCCGAAGAATAAGCTAGTGGTCATCACCGGTCTATCGGGATCCGGAAAGAGCTCGCTGGCCTTTGATACCCTTTATGCGGAAGGGCAGCGCCGGTACGTGGAGAGCCTATCCGCTTACGCCCGGCAGTTTTTAGGACAGATGGATAAACCAGATGTCGACTCGATTGATGGCCTCTCACCAGCAATCTCGATTGACCAAAAGACAACTTCCCATAACCCCCGGTCGACCGTGGGGACGGTGACGGAAATTAACGACTTCCTTCGTCTCCTGTGGGCCCGGGTGGGGACGCCCATTTGTCCAAACGACCACATCCCGATTAGCAGCCAGTCCGCCGAACAGATGGTGGACCGGGTCCTTGAATTACCCGAACGGACCCGCCTGCAGATCCTGTCACCAGTTGTTCGGGCGAAGAAGGGAACCCAAAAGAAAGTACTCGCGACCATCAAGCGGGAGGGCTTTGTCCGGGTCCAGGTCGATGGTGAGACCTACGATTTGGATGAGGTTCCCGAACTTAATAAGAGCCAGAAGCACACCATCAACGTGGTAATCGACCGAACCATTGTGAAGGATGGAATCCGTTCGCGCCTGTTTGACTCCTTTGAGGCAGCCCTGCGTTTGAGCAGTGGATACGCAATTGCCGACGTCATCGGGGGCGACCCGATTCCGTTCTCCGAGAAGTACGCCTGCCCAATCTGTGGCTTTACGGTTGGCGAGTTGGAGCCCCGTCTGTTCTCCTTTAACGCACCAATGGGGGCCTGCCCGGAGTGTGAGGGGCTCGGTTCAAAACTGGAGGTCGATGTTGACCTGGTTGTTCCCGACCGGACAAAGACCCTTAACGAAGGGGCAATGGTCCCGTGGAACCCCATCTCGTCCCAGTACTACCCGGCCCTGTTAGCCCAGTTCTGTCAGTCAGTTGGGATTGACATGGACACGCCGTTTAACAAGCTGCCTAAGAAGCAGCAGAAGCAGGTCCTTTACGGGAATGGTGACAAGCTGTTCCACTTCCACTACGAGAACGACTTTGGGGGCGTTCGCGACGTTGATGTCCCGTTTGAAGGGGTCGTTAATAACGTTAGCCGCCGTTACAAGGAGACTAATTCTGACTTTACCCGGGAACAGATGCGTAAGTACATGACCGAGCTGCCATGCCCAGCTTGTCACGGCTACCGGCTAAACCAGCGGGCACTAGCCGTCAAGATTGACGGGAAAAACATTGGTCAGGTTTCCGATTTTTCAATTAGTAAGGCAATTGACTTCTTCAAGGGGGTTAAACTGTCGGCACAAAACGAGCAGATTGCCCGTCCCATCCTAAAGGAGATCCTCGACCGGCTGACCTTTATGAAGAATGTCGGGGTTGAGTATTTGACACTAAGCCGGTCGGCGCGGACACTTTCCGGTGGGGAGGCCCAGCGGATTCGGCTGGCGACCCAGATTGGTTCCAACCTTTCCGGGGTAATGTACGTGCTCGACGAACCATCAATTGGACTCCACCAGCGAGACAATGACCGTCTGATCTCATCCTTAAAGGCCATGCGTGATTTGGGTAATACCCTGATTGTGGTTGAACACGACGAGGACACAATGCGGGCAGCTGATTACATCATTGACATTGGCCCGGGCGCCGGGGAAAACGGTGGGCAGGTCATGGCTGCTGGCACCCCGAAGCAGGTCATGCGGTCACGCAAGTCGCTGACTGGTCAGTACCTGGCGGGTAAAAAATTCATTCCGGTGCCCACAGAGCGACGCCCAGGCAATGGCAAGCACCTGATTTTGAAGGGGGCCTGTGCCAACAACCTGAAGAAAATTGATGTGGACTTTCCACTGGGGAAGTTCATCTGCGTCACGGGAGTTTCTGGTTCTGGGAAGTCAACTTTGGTCAACCTGATTCTCAAGCGGGTGCTGGCCCAAAAGCTTAACCACAATTCCGCCAAGCCAGGAAAGTATGGCTCGATTAGCGGAATCAAGAATATTGAAAAGGTGATTGATATTGACCAGTCACCGATTGGGCGGACCCCCCGCAGTAATCCGGCAACCTACACGGGTGTCTTTGATGATATTCGGGAACTCTTTGCCCAGACTAACCAGGCGAAAGTACGGGGCTACACCAAGGGGCGCTTCAGTTTCAATGTTAAGGGCGGCCGGTGTGAAGCCTGTCATGGTGATGGAATCCTCAAGATTGAGATGAACTTCCTCCCGGATGTCTACGTCCCGTGTGAGGTCTGTCACGGCACCCGCTATAATTCCGAGACCCTGGAAGTGGAATACAAGGGGAAGAACATTGCCCAGGTGCTGAATATGACAGTGTCTGAGGCCCTCAAGTTCTTCAGCGCAATCCCAAAGATTCGGCGGAAATTGCAAACCATTGAAGACGTCGGCCTCGGTTACGTCCACCTGGGACAACCGGCAACGACCCTGTCTGGTGGGGAGGCCCAGCGGATGAAGCTGGCCGCCGAACTGCACCGTCAGTCCCACGGAAAGAGCTTCTACATCCTGGATGAACCCACAACCGGTTTGCACATGGATGACATCAAACGGCTGCTGAGTGTCCTCCAACGATTAGTTGACGCTGGCAACACCGTGTTGGTAATTGAGCACGACCTCGATGTGGTCAAGTCGGCCGACTGGCTGATCGATCTGGGACCAGAAGGTGGGGACGCCGGTGGCTACGTTGTGGCGACCGGAACACCCGAGGAAGTGGCCCAAGTTAAGGAAAGCTACACCGGCCAGTACCTGAAGAAGATGCTGGAACGAGACAGTGAGTGGGCCCAAAAGCGGGCAGCAAAGAAGAAAAAGTAAGCAAGTAAGTTAAGCCCCAATGTTTGGTATCCACAAACACTGGGGCTTGTTTTCTAATGACAGGGTGGCCAAGAAATGATTTTGATTAGTGCATGTTTAGCAGGCTTTAACGTCCGCTACGATGGTGGAAACGCGCAAAACAACTTAGCGGTTAAGTTGGTGGCGTTGGGAAAGGCGATTACGGTTTGTCCAGAGATCATGGGCGGGCTAAAGACACCCCGGACCCCAGCAGAAATCCAGGGGGGAACGGGGGATGATGTCCTCGCTGGTCGCGCCCGGGTAGTTAGCCGTGACGGGGTCGACGTCACAAAACGCTACCTCGTCAGCGCCCACCGGGTCCTGCAGATTGCCCAGAATAATGATGTTCAGGTGGCCTTTTTGAAGCAAAAGAGTCCCGCCTGTGGAACCAAGCTTGTCTATGACGGGTCCTTCTCCGGCCGGCGGATTCCTGGCTTTGGGGTTACGGCGGCCCTGCTCCACCAAAATGGAATTACGGTGTTCGGCGATGAAGACCTGACTATTGATACCTTACGACCATACTTGGACCAGGGGACGGTTGACCTGCTGGGAAACGATAATTTACGGTCATAAGGGGGTCCGGAGAGGACACGCCCGGCATGATGTGTTACAATTGCTAAGTATTGTATTAAGAGGAGAGGGGATTGATGATGACGGAGAAAATGAAAGTCGTAATCATCACTGGGATGAGTGGTGCCGGTAAGACACTGGCCATCCACATCTTTGAGGACCTTGGCTACTTCGTGATTGATAATATGTTGCCTAGTTTAGCCGAAAAGTTCGTAGACGTGATTGAAGAATCGGGGGAATTCAATAAGATTGCGATGGTTACCGATTTACGCTCCCGTGGTTTTTATGACCAGGTTTTACCGAGCCTGAAAAAGCTGCGCCAGCGCGATGACCTGGCCGTTCGGGTTCTCTTCCTCGATGCCGATAACGTCACCCTGGTTTCCCGTTATAAGGAAACGCGCCGTCTCCACCCCTTGGCACGCCAGGGAAGAATCTTGGATGGGGTTGAACGGGAACGAAAATTGTTGACCGAGTTAAAGAGCCGGGCGGATGTGATCATTGATACGACTGACCTAACCCCGCGGAACCTTAAGTTAAGGATTAATAAGCTCTTTAGTCATGGTGAAGGTAGCAACTTCTTCATCGAAGTGATGTCATTCGGCTTTAAATACGGGCTCCCCTTGGATGCCGACATTGTGATGGACGTGCGATTTTTGCCGAACCCCTTCTATATTCCGGAACTCAAGCACCTGACCGGGAATGATCGGGCGGTTCAGGAATACGTGATGAAAAATAAGGGGGCCCAGGAGTTTTATGCCCACCTCCTCTCTCTTTTGAAAAATGCCTTACCAGGGTACATTCGGGAAGGGAAGAGTAGTTTAACGGTCGCCATCGGTTGTACCGGGGGGCAACACCGCTCAGTGACAATTGCCAACCGGCTTGCAAAGGACCTGCAAACGGCTGGGTACCATGTTAACTTGTACCACCGTGACGCGGACAAGGCAAAATAGGAAGGAGAGATTTAATGTTCCATAAACCGAAAATAGTGGTGATTGGTGGTGGAACGGGGTTACCTGTCATCTTGCGGGGCTTAAGAGACCAGGATGCGGACGTGACCGCCGTTGTTACCGTTGCCGATGATGGTGGGTCGTCAGGAATCTTGCGTAATTATATCAACGTGGTCCCGCCGGGTGATATCCGGAATGTCCTGGTGGCTTTATCGGAGTTACCCCAGCTGGAATTGGATGTTTTCCAGTACCGCTTCCGGAGTTCGGACCAGTTCTTTGCTGGTCACGCCATCGGTAATCTAATTATTTCGGCCCTTTCGGAGATGAAAGACGGTATCTTCCCCGCCGTTCAAGAACTATCCAGTATGATGCGGATCCGGGGCCACATTTATCCGGTAGCCAATGAGCCGCTGACCCTGAATGCGGAGTTCACCGACGGCACGAAGCTCAGCGGTGAATCAGAAATCTCCGCCGCCCACAAGCAGATCAAGCGAGTCTGGGTCACCCCTTCCAACGACCAGGATGGCCACCCGGTTAAACCGGTTCCTGAAGTCATTCAGGCAATTCATGAAGCTGACCAGATTGTAATCGGGCCCGGGAGTTTGTTTACCAGTATCCTGCCCAATTTGATGATTAAGGAGGTTGGCGACGCGGTCTGTCAGAGCAAGGCGGAAGTCGTCTACATCTGTAACATCATGACCCAAAAGGGCGAGACGGACCACTTTACCGATGCCGACCACGTCCGGGTCTTAAACGACCACCTGGGGAAGAATTTTATTGATACTGTCCTGGTAAACATCCAGCCAGTACCGAAGAACTACTTGGACTTTAAGCAGTGGAATGAGATTTCACAGCCGGTCGGTCATGACTTCCAAGGACTGCGCCAGCAAGGTTGCCGGGTAATCAGCTCCAACTTCCTACGCTTAAAAGACAACGGAGCCTTTCATGACCGTGACCGGGTCGTTGCTGAATTACTGAATCGCTTGCATGAAGTCCACGATTAAAGGAGGGGACCGCCTTGTCATACGCCAGTGATGTCAAGAAGGAATTAACGTCAATCAAGGTTCACCAAAAGAATGCGCAGGCGGAACTGATGGCGCTGATTAGGATGAACGGTAGCATTGCCATTGCCAACCACCAGCTGGTCCTTAATATTCAGACGGAAAACCCGGCAATTGCCCGGCGGATTTACTCCCTGCTGAAGCAGTTTTACCACGTGGAGAGTGATATCGTGGTTCGCCGGAAGATGAAACTGAAAAAGAACAACCAGTACATCGTCCGCCTTCGTTATTCCGCCCAGCGGGTCTTAGATGATCTGGGGATCTTACAGAACCTGCAGATCAAGGAACGGGTACCGTTAGACTTGCTGAAGGACGAATGGATGGTCCGCTCCTACCTGCGGGGGGCCTTCCTTGCTGGGGGATCGGTTAATAATCCGGAGACCTCCCGTTACCACCTGGAGATTTATTCTTTGTATGAGGAACACAACGAGATGATCGCTCAGATGATGAACAAGTTCGGCCTGAACGCCCAAACGACGGCCCGACGAAGTGGCTACATCGTTTACCTGAAGGAAGCCGAAAAGATTGCTAACTTCATGTCCCTCATTGGGGCGACAAATTCGATGCTCCAGTTTGAAAACGTCCGGATCGTTCGGGATATGCGGAACTCAGTTAACCGCCTAGTTAATTGCGAGAACGCCAATATGAATAAAATTGCCAACGCCTCAACGCGGCAGATTGAAAACATTAAGCTGATTGAGAATACAGTTGGACTGGCAAGCCTACCGGATAAGCTCCGCGAGATTGCTCAGACGCGGCTGAACCACCAGGAGGTTAGTCTGAAGGAGCTTGGGCAGCTTGTTCCTGGTGGGCCCATCTCGAAGTCCGGGGTCAACCACCGTTTGCGGAAGCTAAATGCGTACGCTGATGAGCTGCGGACAAGCAAGACAATTTAATAATCACTCAGGACACCTTATAAAAGACGTCATGGATTGGAAATTTTACCAAGTCCATGGCGTCTTTTTTACTTTATTACGTACTGCTAATTAGACCAATTCATTTATTTCACTGATAAATAAAGAAGATTCAACCATACCAATTATATTTTTTGGAAAAGAATCCAAATTACTAAATGAACAAGACCCGGTAAAAATGGTAAAAAAAGAAAAAGTTTACTAATCTTCCCATCGTGTCACCACGCCAGTGCAAACCGTTGCCCAAATAGACACTTTTAAAGAATATAGTTGACAGTTTGGCAAATACCAGTTAGGAAATAAGCACACTCAAGAAAAGGAGATGCTGCAATGGTAGAGCGAGAGCAAAAGGATGTTTTATGGTTTGATGAATTACATCGCCAGGATGTAGACCTCGTTGGTGGTAAGTCGTCCTCTCTCGGGGAGCTAACCTCGGCGACCCAGATCCCGGTACCGTACGGTTTTGCGACAACGACCTATGCTTACAAGGCATTTATGACGGCAACTGGTTTGAACGAACAAATCAACCAGTTGCTGGCGACAATCAAGGACTATGAGGATACTGATGAATTGCATACGGTGTGTGCCAATATCCGCTCACTGATTGTCAATGCGGAAATGCCAACCGAGCTAGCAACGACGATTAAGAAAGCTTACCAGCAGTTGGCGGTCAAGATGGGGCAAACGGACCCCTTCGTGGCGGTGCGGTCCAGTGCCACCGCTGAGGACCTTCCAAATGCGTCGTTTGCTGGTCAACAGGAAACCTACCTCAACGTTCAGGGAGCCGACCTGGTTGTTAAGAAGGTCCAGGAGTGCTACTCATCGCTCTTTACTGACCGGGCAACTTACTACCGGCATAAGCAGCATTTCCCTCACGAAAAGGTGGCCCTATCAGCCGCAATCCAGATGATGGTCTTCTCTAAAGCAGCGGGAATCATGTTCTCAGTTAATGTGGCAAACGGGAATGACCAGCAGATGGTAATCGACGCCATCTGGGGCCTGGGTGAATACATCGTCCTGGGCAAGGTGACCCCGGACCACTACGTCATCGATAAGGATAGCGGGGAGATTATTGACCGGACAATTACTAACAAGCCCGTTGAACTTCTGCAAAGTCCCGGCGGTGGCACCTTTGAACAGGAAGTACCAGCCGACCGCGCTAGCCAGCCTGCCCTTACCGACGACCAGGTCAAAGAGCTTGCCGGTTACGCCAAGCAGATTGAAAAGCACTATGGCTGTTACATGGACATGGAATTTGCCCTCGACCGACCAACCAACAAGTTATGGCTAGTGCAGGCCCGTCCAGAAACGGTGTGGTCGAATAAGAAAAAAGAAAAGAAGGAAACGGGGGAGAAAATGATGAAGGATGCCCAGCCAATTCTAAAGGGATTACCAGCCAGCCCTGGTTTAGCCAGTGGGAAGGTTCACGTAATTGCCGACCCAGCAGACATTGATAATTTCAAAGATGACGAGGTCCTGGTGACCCAAATGACGTCCCCGGACTGGGTTCCCGCGATGAAGAAGGCGGCCGCCATTATTACTAATAACGGGGGGATGACCTGTCACGCGGCAATTGTTTCGCGGGAAATGCAGATTCCATGCTTGGTAGGGACCGCCGCTTGTGGGACCGCGGCGATGGATGTCCTCCATGACGGTGACCAGGTAACGGTGGATGCCAAAAACGGGGTTGTCTATACTGGGGACCTCACGAAGGAACTGGCACCAAAGGAGCAAATATCTACGACACCTGCAGCGGCAGTCGAATACTTTGCCCCGACAGCTACCCGGGTAATGATGAACCTGGGTGACCCCGACCTTGCTAAACGGTATGCTAGTCAGCCGGCGGACGGGATTGGCCTGATGCGGGAAGAATTCATCTGGACAACCACCATTCATGAACACCCCCTCTACCTAATCAAGACGGGGCATCCGGAAAAGGTTGTCAATGGCCTTGCCGCCGGAATTGCGAAGGTTGCCCGGGCGATGGCGCCCCGGCCAATGATCCTCCGCTTCTCGGACTTTAAGTCCGGTGAGTACCGCCACTTAAAGGGTGGCGAAGAGTTTGAACCGCATGAACCTGCCGACCTCCTCGGCTGGCGGGGAGCGGCTCGCTACTACGATCCTCACTTCATCAAAGCGTTCAAACTCGAACTGGCGGCGGTGAAGAAGGTCCGGACAGAACTCGGCCTGACCAACTTAAACGTCATGATTCCCTTTGTCCGGACGGTCGATGAAATGGCCAAGATAACTGAATTAATGGCTGAAAATGGTCTGAAGCGAAGTGCTGACTTCAAGGTTTACATGATGGCGGAGATCCCATCCAACATTATCTTGGCGGACCAGTTCAACCGCTACGTTGATGGTTACTCGATTGGTTCTAACGACTTGTCGATGCTGATCCTTGGCTGTGATCGCAATAACGACAACGTTTCGCCACTGTTCGATGAACGGAACTTAGCAGTCAAGCGGGCCATCTTCCACCTCATCACGGTTGCCCACCGCGATGGCAAGACGGTTTCAATTTGTGGCCAGTCCCCTTCGGAATATCCAGAATTTACTGAGTTCCTGATTCGTAGCGGGATCGACTGCGTATCCGTCAATCCAGATATGGTCAAGGAAACTAAGAAAAACGTGGCCCACTTTGAGCAACGGCTCCTCCTTGACCAGGCGACTGGTCGTGGCCGGCAATTAGATAGTGAAATTAACTGGTAAGACAGAAGAAAGGAAAATAAAAATGCAAATTTATGTTGATGCTCATGCTGAACACGATGGAAATGGAACCAAGCAATTACCATTCAAACGCATCCAGGAAGCAGCTGCCATTGCCCGTCCCGGAGACCTCGTTAAGGTAATGCCCGGTGTTTACCGGGAAAGCGTTGATCCGCATTTTGCGGGGACTAAGGATAAGCCTATCCTTTACCAAGCGGTGAAGCAGAACTTAACGATTATCACTGGTGCCGAAAAGGTTGACGACTGGGAACCGGTCGGGGTCGATGTTTGGCGGACCGTGATTGCTAACCAGCGTTTCGGTAAGTATAACCCCTACACGATCCATGTTCAGACAGATAGTGACTTCCAACATACCGGGGAAGTCTTCTTGAACAACCGGGCCCTTTACGAGGTCGATAGCCTAGCTAAAGTTAAGGCACCGCAGATGGGCGCAATCGACCAAAATCCAGACCGTCAGTATGTTTGGTACACATGTCAGGACCAGAAGATGAACACGACGGTCATCTATGCCAACTTCCAGGGGAAGGACCCCAACCGGTCAAACGTGGAGGTAACCTTCCGTGAGACCTGTTTCTACCCCCAGCAAGCACAGGTTGACTTTTTGGTACTCTCCGGCTTCACCTTGACCAAGGCAGCCAGTCAGTGGGCCGGGGCCGACTACAACAAGGCGGTTGTTGGGACTAACCATGCCCAAGGCTGGAAGATCTTGAACTGCAACATTTCCCACGCTAAGTGTGCCGGGATCTCACTCGGACGCTACCCAGTAGTGCCAGCTGATGAGGAGCTGAAGGGTCACCCGATTAAGCATTACATTAAGAACAACCGGATCTTTGACTGCGGCCAAGCCGGGGTCCTGGGCGTTGACGGTAACCCAGCACCAGCGATTGAACATAACCACTTCTTCCGCATCAATACCCGCTTCAACCTTGTTGGCGAAACTGTCAGCGCCATTAACCTGCTTCCGGCAATTGGTGCCCAGATCCTGCGGAACTGCATCCACGATTGCACACGGGGAATCTGGCTGGGCGGCCGGGTAGAAAAGACGCAGATTAGTCGGAACCTGATGTACAACAACAGCCTACCCGGTAACTTCAAACTAACCAACAAGAATCAGCAGGACCTGCTGGCCCGCTTGGGTGAGGATATTCAGGTAGAAAATTCGGTGGGGCTGACGACCATTGATAATAACTTCCTCCTGTCAGACTGTGCCCTTCGCCTGGAAAGTTATGAAATCCTGCTGACGCACAACCTTATTAACGGACGAGTTGCCTGGCAGTCCAACCAGGCTGAGCAGGCCGGTGACCCGCTTTACCACCGTATCAACCAGGGGGACGTGCAAAATAAGTTGACCTCCTACTTTTACAACAATCTCTTTGTTAAGAAGGAGTTGCGTTCGGCGATGAAGGCACTGATTGGTAAACAGGCCGATCAACACCATGAAAAGCTGAGGCAAGCAGAAGGACCAAATGAGTTCTTCGCCACCCGAGATAACCAACTGGTCCGGCTCAATGCCAACAAGGAGGGGAACTGCTTTGTTGGTGCTACGCGGCCGGTCAAACTGGTGGTTGAGAACCGGCGGCGGGGCTTCTTCTTAAAGGGCGACCTAAGTCAAGCGTTAACCGAAGACAGTTGCCGCCTTCTCACCATGGCGGGCCAGAAGTCAGCGCGGACCATTGATACTGACTTCGCTGGCCACCACCGGGAAGGCTACCGGGTAACCCCAGGTCCTTTAGACCGTAAGGCTGAATACACGTCCTGCCTGTTTCGGGCAATGGCCTAACTGAAGGAGAACAAAATGCGCAAACCATTTATTATCGCAAACTGGAAAATGCATAAGAACATTGAAGAATCAGTCGCCTTTATTAACCAGATTAAGGCGGCCCTCCCCCAAGTGGCAGATGAAGAAGTGGGGATTGCGGCCCAGGCGGTAGCCCTGTCGAGCATGAAACAGACCGCCCAGGGTACCAGCCTCCAAATCATTGCCCAGAATGCTGCCAGTGAACTGGCGGGACCGTATACAGGCGAAATCAGTGCCCGTTCCTTGGCAGATGCTGGGGCATCCTATGTCATGCTGGGGCACTTGGAACGCCGGCGCTTGTTTCATGAGGACAACCAGATTATCAACCAGAAGGTCCGGTCAGCGCTGACGACGGGAATCACCCCAATTATCTGCACTGATGACAAGATGGTCCAGGCGGAGGTCAACGGGGAAATTCACTACGTTTTTGACCAGCTGAAGGGGGTATTAAAGGGCGTGGACCCGGCCCACCTGCAAAAGATTGTCCTTTCCTATGAACCGAGTTGGGCAGTCGGAAGCAGCCAAACCGCGAATCCCAAAGTTGCTCAGCAGGGCTGTCATCGGATTCGGCAAACCGTTGCTAACTTATATGGTAGCCTGCTCGCTGACCAGGTGCGGATTCTTTACGGGGGAAGCGTAAACCCACAAAATATTGGTACCATCATGGCCCAACCGGACGTGGATGGCGCTCTGATTGGTCGTGCTAGTTTGCGGCCTGATGACTTCTTGGAAATGGTGAACTGGCAACAACCAGTTACAAATGTGATGTAAGAAAGGAAATAACATAATGGCATACTTTGATAATGGTAACAAGATTTTTGCGGACGCCCGGGCAAAGCACTACGCGGTAGGGGCCTACAATATAAATAATTTGGAGTGGACCCGGGCAATTTTACGAGCCGCAAACGAAACTAAGACGCCCGTCCTGGTCCAGGTATCCATGGGGGCGGCAAAGTACATGGGTGGCTTTAAGTTTGTCCGTGACATGGTTGCCGACCAGATGGACGCGATGGACATTACGGTCCCGGTAATTTTGAACCTTGATCACGGTGACTATGACGCGGCCATGAAATGTATTGAACTCGGTTATTCCTCAGTGATGTATGATGGACATAAGTTACCAGTAAAGGAGAACTATGCGCGGACAAAGGAGGTTGTCCATGCAGCCCACCAGCGAGGAATTTCCGTCGAGGCCGAGATTGGTAAGGTTGGTGAGAACCAGGACACCAACAGTGGGGAACTGGCCTCAGTAGAGGATGCCCGGGCGTTTGCTGACCTGGGGGTTGATAAGCTGGCGTGTGGGATTGGTAATATCCATGGAATCTATCCCGCTGGCTGGCGGGGGCTGGACTTTAACCGCCTCGCTGCCATTGCGGATGCTGTTGACATCCCCCTTGTCCTGCATGGCGGCTCAGGAATCCCCAAGGAACAGGTTCAAAAGGCAATTTCAATGGGAATTGCAAAGGTGAATATCAACACTGAGTTCCAGTTGGCCTTTCAAGATGCCACCCGGGCCTATATTGAGGCGGCCCGCGACCTTGACAAGGACCACAAGGGATATGACCCGCGGAAGTTGCTCTTACCGGGGACGGAAGCAATTACCAATAAGATGAAGGAAATGATCGAGTGGCTGGGGACCCCCGCGGTCGCTTAATCAACTTGTGGAGGAAGAATAACGATGGCAACAACTGTATATTTTATTCGACACGGGGAGACCTACTTTAATCGCTTTGCCCGGCTCCAGGGGTGGTCAGATACCCCATTGACCGCTAAGGGACACGATGACGCGGTCAAAATCGCCAAGGTGCTGGCACCATTGAAGATTGACTACTTCTTTTCCAGTGATTTGAAGCGGGCGATTGACACCGCCCAAATCATAATTGACCAGCTTAAATTCCCTAATATCAGTCACCCAACGCAGAAAAAATGCTTTCGGGAGGTCTTCTACGGGTCATTCGAAGGGCACAGTAATGAAGAGGGGGCAATTTGGGCCAGTTACCTCGGCGGCAAACGGTTCCGCCGGATTGGTGATTTAGTGGATGAGTTTGGGGTCAAGAAGGCCCATGATCTTCTCAAGCAGGCCGACCCGGCCCATCTGGCGGAGGATAGTGCCGAATTGGACCACCGGGTAGGGCAGATGCTCGATCTCTTCGCGTCTTTACCGCCAGACAGTAATGTCGTTGTCGCCAGTCATGGTTCAATCATCCAGTACCTGGCAACGGTGTTTGGTGATCGGGACCAGTACGAAAACCCCGCTAACGGGGCCTTAATGAAGTTAATTATCGAAGACCATAACGCATGCGTGGCGGGCTATAATCAGTTCGCAATATAATAAAAAAGCGGGAAGGAAACCTTTTCAGATTTCCTTCCCGCTTATCTTTTCCAGTTTAGTAATCAGATTACTTCAAGCTGGAGTTGTTTTCCATGATTCCGTCAAGCAGACCGTAGTCAACCGCTTCTTGAGCAGTTAAGTAGTGGTCACGTTCGGTATCACGGTTGATCTTTTCAATTGGTTGACCAGAATTCTTTGCCAAGATGCCGTTAATCATCTTCCGGGTCTTCAGAATTTCGGTTGCCGCAATTTCAATTTCAGTTTGTTGACCTTGAGCACCACCAGATGGTTGGTGAATCAAGACTTGGGAGTGTGGTAAGCCAAACCGCTTACCCTTTGTTCCGGATGAAACCAGTACACTGGCCATTGAAGCCGCCATCCCGATAACGATCGTTTGCACATCTGACTTGATGAAGTTCATCGTGTCGTAGATGGCCATTCCGGAAGTAACAACACCACCAGGTGAGTTAATGTATAAGTAAATGTCTTTAGTTGAGTCTTGCGCATCCAAGAAGAGGAGCTGCGCAACAATTGAGTTTGCCATGTCGTCTTCGATTGGACCAGAAAGCATGATGATCCGGTCCTTCAGAAGCCGTGAGTAGATATCATAGGCACGTTCGCCACGTGAAGACTGCTCAATGACAGTTGGAACTAAGTTCATATTGTGGCCTCCTTGTTAATTAGCACTCGTTAGCAACAGTTGCTAACTGATATTAATACTATACTCGATTGGTCAAAAAAGGTCAAATAATTTGCCACCTATTTATGCTGACCGCTAATATTATGCCATCTTTACCCATAATAAGGAAGAAAGATGGTCGTCCTTTACCAAATGATAATAAAAAAAGCTGGCCAACGCGGGCCAGCTGCTGATCTTTATTAGTCCTTATTGATATCAGCGCATAACAGGTTCAATTCGGCGTTCGCACTTTGGTGGTCAAGGGCCTTCCAATCAGTGGTGGTTACAAAAACATTTAATTCATTAGTGTTAGTCATAATAAAATCCTCCTGGAGCAGTTAGTTATTTTTGTTCGCTCTTTAAGTTCATTTAGAATAGTACACTAAATTGGTCTGATTTACAATGCTTAATATATCAATATTTTTGGAATCATTTTCTAAATTGGTCTAGGCAACCTGGTTGAAGCATTGTCTGGTAAGGGTTGCCGTTGCTGAAAAATTAATGTTTACTGAAGAGAAAATTTACTACTAGGGGTCATAATTTCACCAGGACTTGCTTTTTATACTGCAGCCCGGTATAATTGGAACGTTAATTCATTTACGAACACAATAAGGAGGCATATAGCTATGCGTAAAGCACACCCATACGGCGTACAAGGCCGTCGCCCAGTTGCTCCTAAGTACAAGCGAGCATTAAAAGAAAAGAAGATTGAAGCTATTCGTAAGTGGGCTAAGGAAAAGCCAGCTGAAGAAAAGTAATCTTACTATAAAAAGGCAGCACGTTTTGGCGTGCTGCCTTTTTTGTTTACCTTTTGCAAAACAAAAAAGCTGGCGGGAAATTATTCCCGTCAGCTTTTCTTAAATAAAAAATGCGCCCCCCGAGAGTCGAACTCGGATCTCGAGAACCGGAATCTCACGTGCGATCCATTACACTAAGGGCGCGTCAACGAATATTATAATATCCCATCACATATTAAATTGCAAGTATTATTTGAATTTTTTAATCAAGATAACGTTTTCACAAGAAAAAAGCAAATTTCTGAGGTGATTGAATAGACAATTCCAAACAAGATGAGTATTATTAAGAGCGTAAGGTTTTGTACCTTGTTTGACGAAATGTGGTGGTGATTTCAACCACTAATTTCGTTAGATGAGACACTTATTATGTTTTTCCTAAAGGAGGAATTTGCAGTATGACTGTAAAAATTGGTATTAATGGTTTCGGCCGTATCGGTCGTTTAGCATTCCGTCGTATTCACGAACTCAACACTGATGACATCGAAGTTGTTGCTATCAACGACTTGACTTCACCAGAAATGTTGGCTTACTTACTCAAGTACGACTCTACCCAAGGTCGGTTCAATGGTGAAGTTTCATCCACTGACAAGGGTATCGTTGTTGACGGTAAGGAATACCCTGTATACGCAGAACGTGACGCACGTAACATCCCTTGGGTAAAGAACGACGGTGTTGACTTTGTCCTTGAATGTACTGGTTTCTACACTTCTGCAGAAAAGTCACAAGCTCACTTGGATGCCGGCGCAAAGCGTGTTCTGATTTCCGCACCTGCTGGTAACATCCCAACTGTTGTTCCTGGTGTTAACCTGGACACCCTTACTGCTGACGACAAGATCGTTTCAGCTGGTTCTTGCACGACTAGTTGCCTTGCTCCAATGGCATACTTCCTTAACAAGAACTTCGGTATCAAGGTTGGTACTATGACTACTATCCACGCTTACACTGGTAGCCAAGCTGTTCTTGACCAACCACGTGGTAAGAAGTTCCGTAACAACCGTGCCGCAGCTATTAACACTATTCCTCACTCAAGTGGTGCTGCTAAGGCTATCGGCCTGGTTATCCCTGAATTGAACGGTAAGCTTTCTGGTCACGCACAACGTGTTGCCGTTCCTACTGGTTCTTTGACTGAACTTGTTTCTGTTCTGAACAAGAAGGTCACTGTTGACCAAGTTAACGACGCTATGAAGGAAGCTACTAAGAACAACCCTGCTTACGGTTACACTGAAGACCCAATCGTATCTAGTGATATCATTGGTTCTACCTTCGGTTCTGTATTTGACCCATCTCAAACTGAAATTATGGAAGGCGAAGATGGTACTCAATTAGTTAAGACCGTTGCATGGTACGACAACGAAAACGGCTTTACTAGCAACATGATTCGGACCCTGCTTCACTTTGCTGAACTCTAATCCGACATTTAGCTAAAAGTACTAAACAAAAGGTGGGAGGAGGAAACTCCAACCACTTTTTTTCTTAAAGGAGGAGCTAATAAACATGGCTAAACTTACTGTTGAAGATTTACCATTAGAAGGTAAAAAAGTATTAATGCGTGTTGACTTTAACGTGCCAATCAAGGATGGCGTTGTTGGCGACGACAACCGGATCGTAGCTGCTTTGCCAACGATCAAGTACGTCATTGAACACGGCGGTCGGGCAATCCTTTTCTCCCACTTAGGTCGGGTTAAGAAGGAAGAAGACAAGCCAGGTCTGTCAATGCGTCCAGTTGCTGAACGGCTTTCCAACCTGCTGAACAAGCCGGTTACCTTTGTTCCCGTAACTGAAGGTAAGCAACTCGAAGATGCCATTAACAACATGAACAATGGTGATGTTCTGCTGGTTCAAAACACCCGTTACGAAGATGTTAAGGATGGCGAATACGTCAAGCGCGAATCCGGTAACGACCCTGAATTAGGCAAGTACTGGGCTTCTCTCGGTGACGTCTTCATCAACGATGCCTTTGGTACTGCCCACCGGAAGCACGCTTCCAACGTCGGAATTGCCACTAACATGCCTGGTAAGGCTGCTGCTGGTTACCTGATGGAAAAGGAAATCAAGTTCTTAGGTGACGCTGTCGACAACCCACAACGTCCATTCGTTGCCATCCTCGGTGGTGCCAAGGTTTCCGACAAGATTGGTGTTATTGACCACCTGCTGGACAAGGCGGACAAGATCATCATCGGTGGTGGGATGGCTTACACCTTCTACGCTGCCAAGGGAATTAAGATTGGTAACTCCTTAGTTGAAAAGGACAAGATTGACGTTGCTAAGGAAATCCTGGACAAGGCTGGCGACAAGCTGGTACTGCCAATCGATAACGTTGTCGCTGACAAGTTCAACAACGACGCCGACACCAAGGTTGTTGAAGGCGACATTGACGATGGTTGGATGGCCCTTGACATTGGTCCTAAGACGATCAAGCAGTACGAAGACGTTTTGAAGGACGCTAAGACGGTTGTTTGGAACGGCCCAATGGGTGTCTTCGAAATGCCTAACTTTGCTAAGGGAACACTGGAAATCGGTAAGTTCCTTGGTACCCTGGATGACGCAACCACCATTGTCGGTGGTGGGGACTCCACCGCTGCCGTAAAGCAATTGGGTGTTGCTGACAAGTTGACCCACATTTCCACTGGTGGTGGTGCTTCACTGACCTACCTCGAAGGGAAGACTTTGCCAGGAATTGCCGCAATTTCTGAAAAATAATTGACTAGACTAAGGGGCCGCACTGGTCGCTTAGGTTGATAAACGGGGTTCCATCGCTGATGCAAAAGCGGTGGGACCCGTTTGTGTAATTAACAATGGTAAAGCGGGGGCCCGCTGCCCAGGGGCTGACCATCCATTAAATAGGGGGAATTTTATGCGTATTCCGATTATTGCCGGTAACTGGAAAATGAACAAAACCGTTGATGAGGCCGTTGCGTTCGTTAAAGAGATTAAGGATCAGCTGCCGCCCGCTGCCCAGTTGCAAACGGCCCTGGCGGCACCGACCCTGTGCCTGATGCCAATGATGCATGCCGCAGCTGGCTCGCCACTGAAGTTGATGGCTGAAAACTGCTTCTACAAGAATGCCGGCGCCTATACAGGGGAGACAAGTCCCTTTGCCCTTTACCAGGCCGGAATTCACCACGTTATCCTTGGCCACTCTGAGCGCCGGAAGTACTTCCATGAAGACGATGAGTTGATTAATAAAAAGGTGAAAGCGGCCCTTGACAATGGCCTCTGCCCGATTGTCTGCTGTGATGACACAATGGGAAGGCGAATTGCCAAGGACGACAAGGTCCATTGGGTTGTCGGTCGGATCCTTGCCGACTTAAAGGGGTTAAGCCCCAACGACATTCGTAAAGTTACCGTTGCCTATGAGCCCAGCTGGGCAATTGGTAGTGGCCAGAGTGCCGATCCTGACCAGGCGGAGGAGGGCTGCTACCTGATTCGCCAAACGATCAGCGACATGTACGGTGATGCGGTGGCCGATGACGTCCGGATCCTTTATGGGGGAAGTGTCACTCCTGAAAACACTAGCGCGCTGATGGCAACCGCCGACATTGACGGTGTCCTGGTCGGTGCGGATAGCCTGGACGCGAAAACTTTTTTAGAAATAGTTAACCATTAAATGCTTGTTTTTAGTTGTGCAAAATAATACAATGTTAATGAAGTAGCGCGATAGCTATCGAATTTAAGACAGAGGAGAGATTCATCAAATGTCACTTATTACAGATATTTATGCACGTGAAGTTCTTGATTCACGTGGTAACCCAACCGTTGAAGCTGAAGTTTACACTGAAGCTGGCGGTGTTGGCCGTGGAATTGTTCCATCAGGTGCTTCCACTGGTGAACACGAAGCTGTTGAACTTCGTGACGGCGACAAGAACCGTTTTGGCGGCAAGGGTGTACTGAAGGCCGTTGCTAATGTTAACGACATCATTGCTAAGGAAATCGTGGGGATGGAAGTTACTGACCAAATCGCCATCGACAAGGCAATGATTAAGTTAGACGGTACTCCTAACAAGGGTAAGCTTGGTGCCAACGCTATCTTGGCCGTTTCATTAGCTGCTGCACGGGCCGCTGCTGATGAATTGCAAGTACCTCTTTACAACTACCTTGGTGGTTTCAATGCGCACGTATTGCCAACACCAATGATGAACGTTATCAACGGTGGTGCCCACTCCGATAACAAGGTTGACTTCCAAGAATTCATGATCATGCCAGTTGGTGCACCAACTGTTCGTGAAGCCATTCGTTGGGGCTCCGAAACTTTCCACGCCCTGAAGAAGGAATTGGAAGACGCTGGTAAGGTAACCTCTGTTGGTGACGAAGGTGGATTTGCTCCTGACTTTGCTAACAACGCTGAACCATTCGAATACCTGATCAAGGCTATCAAGGATGCCGGTTACAAGCCAGGTAAGGACATTGCCATTGCCTTTGACGTGGCTGCTTCTGAACTGTGGGACGACGACACCAAGAAGTACAAGCTTCGTTGGTCCACTGGTGAAGAATACACCACTGAAGAATGGATCAAGTACCTGTCCGGTATCATTGAAAAGTACCCAATCGTTTCTGTCGAAGACCCAATTGACGAAAACAACTGGGATGACTGGGTAACCCTGACCAAGGAACTTGGTAAGAAGGTTCAATTAGTTGGTGATGACTTCTTCGTAACCAACACGGACTACCTGAAGAAGGGTATTAAGATGGGCGCTGCTAACTCCATCCTGATCAAGCTGAACCAAATCGGTACTTTGACTGAGACTGTTGAAGCTATCGAAATGGCTAAGGAAGCCGGCTACACGGCCATCGTTTCCCACCGTTCTGGTGAAACTGAAGATACCACGATTGCTGACCTGGTTGTTGCTACTAACGCCGGCCAAATTAAGACTGGTTCCATGAGCCGGACTGACCGTCTTGCTAAGTACAACCAATTGATGCGGATCGAAGACAACCTTGGCGATGTTGCTCAATACAAGGGCATTCACTCCTTCTACAACCTGAGTGAACAAGCTCGTCAAGACATCGAAAACCGTTAATTTAATAATAATTAACCATTGAATAGGTCCCCATCCCGGGAATTTTACCGGGGAGGGGACCTATTGTATTTTAAAAACGTGCGGATAAAATTGATGAAACCGCTTCGTTTTACCCTGACCTGCGCTATAATGTTAGGGAATGGTCATTAAGACCAACAGAGGAGGAGAAATATGGCCAAAGAGATTAAGGGAATTGCTGCCAGCGAGGGAATCGGGATTGCCCCAGTTTACCGCCTGGTGGAACCTGACCTACATTACCAAAAGCGGCGGGTCAATAATACCCTGACAGAATACAAGCGGGTGTTACAGGCATTTAACGAATCCACCGATGAATTACGGCGCATTAAGAAAAACGCCCGCGGAAGACTCTCTGACGAAGACCTCCAAGTATTCGATGCCCATATTGCTATTCTTGCGGACCCCGAGCTACTGGGCCAGGTCAAGCAGCTGATTGACCAGCAACAACTGTGCGCCGAAGAGGCGGTTGACCAGGTAACTAGCCGCTTTGCCCAGACCATGGTCCAGATGACCGACCCTTACTTTAAGGAACGGGCTGGTGACGTTAAGGACGTTGCTAAACGAGCCATGGCCAACTTGATGGGCAAGAAGCTCCCGGACATTTCAACAATCAATCATCCGGTAATCCTTGTCGCTCATGAAGTGACCCCCTCTGATACTTCGCAGATGGATAAGAAATTTATTAAGGGGATCGTCACGGATGTTGGTGGCCGGACAAGCCACGCCGCAATCATGGCCCGGACACTGCGGATCCCAGCGGTGGTCGGGACAGAGCACGCGGCCGAGTTAACCCGGGATGGCCAACTAATGGTCGTTGATGGTCTCCGCGGGGTGGCCTTTGTCGAACCAACCCAGGATAAGGTCACGAGCTACCGGGATAAGGCCCACGAATTAACAGAAGAGCGGCAAAACTGGGCCCAGCTGGTTAACGCCCCGTCCGTCTCGAAAAACGGCCAGCGCTTCGCCATTGAGGCGAACATTGGTAACCCTGATGATGTCGCAGATGCTACCCGGCAGGGGGCCGATGGGGTTGGCCTCTTCCGGTCGGAATTCCTCTACATGGGGAGTGACCATATGCCCACCGAAGAAGAGCAGTTTACTGCATACCGTCAAGCGGTGACCGGAATGGGGGGCAAACCCGTTGTGGTGCGGACCCTTGATATTGGGGGCGACAAGCCATTGCCATACCTTCCTCTACCACGGGAGATGAACCCCTTCTTGGGCTACCGGGCCATCCGGATTAGCCTCAAGCATCCCGATATGTTTAAAACCCAACTACGGGCCCTGATCCGGGCGTCCCAGTTTGGGCCCCTCTCCATCATGTTCCCGATGATTGGAACGATTGCTGAACTGCGGGCGGCAGAAAAGATCTTCAATGAGTGCCGGTCAGAGCTCCAGGCGGACCAGCCGGGACTCGGTGACGACATCAAGTTGGGAATGATGATTGAGGTTCCGCTAGCGGCAATCAATGCCGACCAGTTTGCAAAGGAAGTTGACTTTTTTAGCATCGGGACGAATGACCTGATCCAGTATAGCTTTGCTGCCGACCGGGGAAACGATGCGGTGGCAGACCTCTACCAGCCACTTAATCCAGCTTTTTTAGGGGTAATTCAACACGTGATCGACGCCGGTCACCGTCACAATACCAAGGTCGCGATGTGTGGTGAGATGGCTGGTGACCGTCTGGCACTGCCATTGTTAATGGGGATGGGACTGGACGAATACTCCATGTCCGCTTCCTCAATTCTCCGGACCCGGATGATGATGAGTAAACTCGATACACAGAAGTGCAGTGACCTGGTTAATGAGGCGGTTAATAACTGCGTCACCAATGAGGAAGTTGAGCAGCTGGTCCGTGACCGGCTGGCCAACAACTAGGCGAATAAAAATGATAATTACAGCTAGTGAAGCTAATTTAAATTAGTTTCACCAGCTGTTTTCTTTTTTTAATAAAGTGATAGCTGAAATTTCTCCTAATAAGTTAAAAAATGATGAGAAAAATATAGAAAATCACGGGAAACTATAATATACTTTGTAACTGTTAAGTGATTACGGAAGGGAATCGATTAGTATGAAGAATTCAGCACCAAAGTTGCGTCGGTCGATGACTGCCGGCCAAATGGAAATGATTTCACTTGGTGGTGCCATCGGGGTCGGCCTGTTTATGGGGGCCACTTCCACAATCAAGTGGACGGGACCGTCTGTTCTGCTGGCGTATGCCTTTGTTGGTTTAATCTTGTATATCGTGATGCGGGCACTCGGCGAGATGATTTATATCAACCCCGGGACCGGGTCATTTGCCGATTACGCAACCGAGTACGTTCACCCCTTAGCCGGTTACATCGCCAAGTGGGCGAACGTCTTCGAATACATTGTCGTTGGGATGTCGGAAGTGGTGGCCGCCACGGAATACCTTAAATACTGGTGGCCACACATGCACACCTGGATTGCCGGAATTGTCATTATTGTTTTCTTGGTTTTAGCCAACCTTGCCAGTGCAAAGGCCTATGGTTCACTGGAGTTCTGGTTTGCGATGATCAAGGTGATCACAATCATCTTTATGATTATCCTCGGCTTCTTGGTAATTTTCTTTGGCTTCGGTAACGGTGGCAGACCAACTGGCTTCAGCAACCTCTGGTCCCACGGTGGCTTCTTCACCGGTGGGGTGAGCGGGTTCTTCTTCTCCATGTCAATCATTGTTGGCTCATACGAAGGAATCGAACTGTTGGGGATTTCCGCTGGTGAAGTTGCCAACCCCCAAAAGGCAATTGTTAAGTCCGTTAAGTCCGTCTTGTTCCGGATCCTGATTTTCTACATTGGGGCAATTTTCGTAATTGTCACAATTTACCCGTGGAACAAGCTGAGCAGCGTTGGTTCACCATTCGTTTCTACCTTTGCCAAGGTGGGAATTACCGCGGCTGCTTCCATTATTAACTTTGTTGTGCTGACGGCGGCGCTCTCGGGAGCTAACTCAGGAATCTACAGCTCCAGCCGAATGCTCTTTAAGCTGGCCCACGAAGGGGATGCGCCAAGCATCTTTGGTCGTCTTTCCAAGCGGGTCGTTCCGGATGCCGCTATCCTAGGAATTTCTGGTGGGATCCTGATTGGCTTTATCATTGACATCATTGCGTCCATCTACAGCAAGTCCACGGCAGACATGTTCGTGATTGTCTTCAGTTCATCCGTTCTTCCGGGGATGATTCCGTGGTTTGTCATCCTGCTGGCGGAACTGCGCTTCCGGCACAACAACCCCGACTTGATGACGGACCACCCCTTTAAACTGCCACTATACCCATTCTCGAACTACTTCGCCTTTATCATGTTGATCGTCATTGTGGTCTTCATGTTCATCAACCCGGATACCCGGGTATCGGTCATTGTGGGGGCAGTGGTTCTCATCCTGGCAGTCCTGATTTACCTCTTGCGGCATGGCTTGAGCCGGGAAAAGGCTTAAAAATTTAGACTAAGGAGCACTAGTATAATGACGGTGCTCTTTTTTATTTGCGGGGGCGTGGCACTTGGCCGCTTTTGTAGTACAATATCCTTTAGCTTATTCTGAAAGGACCTATTTATGAACAGAGGAGAATTTATTCATCGTCATAACCAGCTCGTCCAGGTTTTGCGCGCCATCTTAATTGGCCTTTTGACGGGCCTCGTGGTTAGCGTCTTTCGCCTATCCATCCAACACTTGCTGGGCTTTGTCACGGTTAGTTTCCGCTACTTTCACCACCACCCAACGGGGCTGATTTGGTGGGCACTGGCTTCCGTGATTTTGGCTCTAATCCTGGGAATCATGACCCAACGTTACCCGAATATCAAGGGGTCCGGGATTCCGCAGATTGAGGGGCAGTTGACTAGTCAGTTTGACGAAAAATGGTGGCCGGTCCTCTGGCGAAAGTTCATCGGGGGAATCCTGGCGATTGGGTCCGGGCTCTACCTCGGTCGGGAAGGACCGTCAATCCAACTCGGGGCCGCAGTTGGCCAGGGGTTGGCCGAGAGCTTCCACGCTGGCAAGCTAAACCGCCAGCTGGGGATTGCCAGTGGGGCCGCTGCCGGTTTGGCCGCTGCCTTTAACGCCCCGATTGCCAGCACGATCTTTATCTTGGAGGAGGTTTACCACAACTTTTCGCCTTTGATTTGGCTGGCGACCTTTGTCAGTTCCCTGTGCTCCAACATGGTGTCGATGACCTTCTTTGGCTTGCGGCCGGTATTAGCGGTGCCCTATCACCACATGCTACCGACGGGCCTCTATTGGCAGCTGGTCGTCCTTGGCCTGGTACTGGGCCTGTTAGGGCGTTTCTACCAGGTGATCATTTTGAACCTTGATAAGTGGACCGGGAAGCTGAAGTGGGTTCCCCCTTACGCGTATCCCGTATTACCGTTTCTGTTAGTCATGCCGGTTGCCTGGTACTTCCCGCTCACCCTGGGTGGGGGGAACCAGCTGATCACCGGGCTGACCAACCTCCCGTTTTCGTTGAGCCTATTTGTCGGACTTTTCGTCCTCCGCTTTGTCTTTTCAATGATTAGTTATAGCTCACAGCTTCCCGGGGGAATCTTTTTACCGATCCTGACCCTGGGAGCTGTACTGGGGGCCGTCTACTGTGCTTTGATGGTTCGCTTGGGCTTGCTGCCGGTTCGCTACCTACCGAACTTTATTATTTACGCGATGGCTGGTTACTTTGCCTGCATCAGTAAGGCCCCCTTTACCGCCATTTTGCTGATTACGGAAATGGTTGGCTCACTGGCCCACCTGATGCCCCTGGCAATCGTGGCCATGGTCGCTTACCTGGTTGTTGATGGCCTTCATGGGGAGCCGGTTTATACCGCAATGTTCAATAACTTTATCGGTAAGCACACCCCTGCTGTTCAACACGAGGTTGAGATGTCAGTGACGATTTACGCGGGATCCAGCCTGGACGGTAAGAAAATTGCCGACTTTGTTTGGCCGTACTCGAGTATCGTCACGACCATCTACCGGGGTGAAGAGCGGATTATTCCGAATGGCCAGACGGTTCTTGCTGCCGGTGACACAATCATCGTTCACGCCGTCCAAACAAATAATAACCAGGCCTATAAACGGATCAGCCGGGCGGCGCACTATGCGAATGTATAGAAATCACGGTTGTAATATGATATGATATTAGAGATATAGCCGGTATAAATTAGGAGGAAGATCCTTGTATAATACTTTAATGACAATCTTTTTAATTGTATGTGTAATCATGATTGCATGTGTAATGATGCAACCAGCTAAAAACGATAACGATGCGATGTCTGCCTTGACTGGTGGTGCCGGTGATCTTTTCTCCCGGCGCAAGGCCCGGGGATTTGAAGCCGTCATGCAAATTGTGACCACAATCTGTGGGGCACTTTTCTTCATCTTGGCGCTTGCCTTAGTTTACGTATCGTCACATTAGGTTTTCTAAGTTTGTGCCTCCTGGAGCAGTTTCAGGGGGCCTTTTTATTAAGAAGTGGGGATGGTGAGATGAAGACCTATACTGGTGAAACCTTCTTCTTTCCGCACAGCGGGAAGAAGGGAGTGATCCTGCTGCATGCCTACACGGGTAATAGCAACGACGTCCGGATGCTTGGTCGGCAGCTTAACTGGGCTGGCTACACGGTCTGTGCACCACTTTTTACGGGACACGGGGGCGATCCCCGCGAGATCCTCAAAAAGGGGAGCCCGGCTGACTGGCAGGATGATACCCGGATGGCTATTTTCCACCTGCGGGACACGGGGGTGGACCAGATTGCCATCTTTGGCCTTTCACTAGGGGGCCTACTGGCAACGTGGGCCTTAGAAGAGGACCCGTCCTTACTTGGTGGGGGTGTTTTTGCCTCACCAATAACAACCTGGGGAGATTCAAATGTTCCCCAATATTTTCCGACACTCGCCGAAAAGTACTACCGGCGGGTACATACAGAGCCGGAATTGATTAGTGAACGGTTAGCATGTCTTAATGAGCGGTTACCCGCCCAGCTCAATGATATTAAAAAGCTTGCCCGTCAACTGGCCGTCAACCTTAACCGGATTCACCGGCCGTTTTTTATTGCCCAGGGCGGTAAGGACGAAATGATTGACCCCAATTCAGGGGCCCAGCTCCGTGACCGTTTACTTGCCCAGGGGACACCAGTTGACTTTCACTACTATCCGGATGCCACCCACTTACTAACCGTAAATTCAGCACACCGTCAGCTCTTTAGCGACGTTGAAAACTATTTGAATAATTTATTTGAGGTAACAAATGACAATCAACAATAAGACGAAATTAAAAGACAATATTCTCGATTTCCTGACGAAGAACGCCGGAATCAGTTACTCCGCTGAGCGGATTGCGCACGCGCTCGATATGGATAATGCCGAGCAATTCACGCCAATCGTCCAGACCCTTGCCCAGCTTGAACGGGATAAGAAGGTCCGGGTAACCGATAAGGGCGAGTTTGAGGCGGTTATTAAACAAGAACCGATTACGGGGACGTTCCATGGAAACGACAAGGGCTTCGGCTTCGTAGAATACGACCCCGACTTGCCTGACATGTTTATTAATCCCGACCACACCTTGCATGCCCTTAATGGCGACCAGGTGGAAGTCAAGGCCTTGAAGGCCGGTGACCCCGCAGCGGGCCAGGGCCCAGAAGCAATGGTTACCAAGATCCTGGAACACAACTACGAACGGGTCGTGGGTGAATTCAAGCAGGAAACCGTTGGTAACTACATCGGTGAGATCCTCTTGAAGGATAAGAAACTAAGTCAGTTCCGCTTCTTTGTCACTGACAAGGGTCTCAAGCCCATGGACGGCGAGGTCGTGACCGCGACCGTTGAGACCTATCCCGACGACGAGTCACCCCAGGTCCTCACCGGGGCCGTTACAGAGGTAATCGGGAACAAGGATGAACCGGGAATTGATATTCTCTCGGTTATCTATGCTCATGATGTTCCCCATGAATTTCCTAAGGAAGCAATGGAGCAGGCAAATAAAATTCCGTTGCACGTTCTGCCCGAAGAAAAGAAGGGGCGCAAGGACATTACCAACCAGCCCCTGGTAACCATTGATGCCATTGAGTCCAAGGATTTGGACGATGCTGTCGTTGCTTGGAAGCTTGATAACGGTAACTACCACCTTGGGGTTCATATTGCGGACGTCAGCCACTATGTTCAACCGGGGACCCCGCTCGACAAGGAAGCCTTCAATCGGGGGACATCGGTTTACCTGACGGACCGGGTCGTCCCGATGCTGCCGAAGCGCCTGTCCAATGGTATTTGTTCCTTAAACCCGGGTGAAGAGCGGCTCTCAATGAGTTGTGAAATGGAAATCAACGACCAAGGGAAGATTGTTAAGCACCGCATTTTCCCCAGTGTCATGAAATCTCATGCCCGGATGACCTACAAGGCCGTTAACCGGATCCTGGAAGCCCATGACCAAAAGACAATTAACCGCTACAAGGACCTCGTGCCAATGTTTGAAACCATGGCAGAACTTCACAAGATTCTTTTGAAGAATCGGAAACGGCGGGGGGCAATTGACTTTGAAGCGCCGGAAGCAAAGATTATTGTTGATGATAAGGGGCACCCAATTGACATCCAGCTCCGTGAACGGGGACTGGCTGAACGGATGATTGAATCATTCATGTTGGCGGCCAATGAAACGGTTGCCCACCACTACTTTGATGAGCACGTTCCCTTCCTTTACCGAATCCACGAGGCCCCGGATAAGGACCGGATTAAGTCGTTTGTTGACTTCTTGAGTGTCTTTGGGATCAACGTCCATGGTGACGTGAACAATGTTAAGCCCAAGATGCTGCAAAACGTCCTGAAAGACGTTGCCGGAAAGCCGGAAGAGCAGATGGTTCAGGTAACGATGCTGCGGAGTATGCAACAGGCCAAGTACTCTGACGAGGAACTGGGGCACTTTGGCCTGGGCGCTAAGTATTACACCCACTTTACGTCGCCAATTCGGCGGTACCCGGATGACACGGTTCACCGGCTGATAAAGTGGTATGCCCAACACGGTAAGGGTGAAAAGGCCAAGGCTGCTTGGCGCGATAAGTTGCCAGAGATTGCTGAACACACGTCCGTCACCGAGCGGCGGGGAATTGACACCGAGCGGGATGTCGACAGCATGAAGAAGGCTGAGTACATGGAAGACCATGTTGGTGAAACCTTCGATGCCGTGGTCAGCTCCGTCATGAAGTTCGGCCTCTTTGTTCAACTGGAAAACACCGTTGAAGGACTCATCCACATTAGCGTGATGACGGATGACTACTATGAATACTCCGAAAAACACATGGCTTTGATTGGGCGCAAGACCCACCGGATCTTCCAAATCGGTCAACCGGTAAAGGTTAAGTTACTGCGGGTTGACAAGGACCTGCGGGAAATCGACTTTGAGCTGGTTAACCCGCAGGACGCACCGAAGACCAAGATTCGGGTTCCCCACGAACACGACAACCGTCGTCGCGGAAACCGGAACCGGCGGCGGGGCAACCATGGTCACGTTAAGCGCCATGATCATAACCAGCACAATGGGCACGTTAATAACCGGCAGATTAACCGGGGGCAAACGCGTCACCACAATAATTCACGCGACCACCATTCACAAGGGCGGCGCCATTAAAATTAACGGAGGGATAAAATGGCAAAAAGATCCCAACAAAAGAATAATGACAACTTGATTGCCCAAAATAAAAAGGCCCGTCACGACTATTTTGTGACGGACACGGTTGAGGCAGGGCTGGTGCTGACCGGGACGGAGATTAAGTCTGTCCGGGCCCACCGAGTTAACCTCAAGGATGGCTTTGCCCAGATAAAAAACGGCGAGGCCTGGTTGATGAATGTTCATATTAGTGAATACGACAACGGGAACATCTTTAACCAAGACCCGCTCCGTAACCGGAAGCTCCTTCTTCATAAGAAAGAGATTCACCGCCTAATGGGGGCGCTACAGGACAAGGGGGTCACCCTGATCCCCCTCAAGATGTACATCAAGCATGGCTATGCCAAGGTCTTGATGGGCGTTGCCAAAGGTAAGCACCAATATGATAAGCGGGAAGCAATTAAACGCCGTGAGCAAAACCGTGAGATTGAACGGGTAATGAAGCACTACTAAAATGAAAACCGTCTTCAAGGACTGACCAAAAAAAGCCGGTCAGGATTGAAGACGGTTCTTTTATTAAACTTTTAGTTCTTCGAATATTACACAGTAATCGCGGAAAAACCAAATAGGCTTGCTCTGCGTCGAAGCGTGCTCCTAGTGTCTAGCGCCGCGAAGCAAGTCCATTGATTATGGACAATCATTGGCCCGTTCCGTGCCAATGATTGTCCTATACTAGCCAAAGGCGCACTCTGATGCTTTTTTCCCAGCTTCTGAGTATTATGAACTTATTTAAGCCGGTACCCCATCCCAAAACTATCGGAGAGGGATCGGTTTTTGAATTGGACCTTATTGACGTCAAACTGACCGCCACGGGCCCAGTGGTCGAGGACACTGGCAACCAGGATGGCCAGGGGCTCATCTTCTTTCCTCGTGACCCGGAGCTCGTGGCAATAGGAACCGGAAAATTGGACCGGCTTAAAGGCAAAGACCAGTTTACCGGCGCCAAAGACCCGGTAACGGTTACTCAGGGGGGACCCGACGATAATCCAATTAAGTCCCCGGATATAAACAACCTGACGGACAAAACCGAAGGACTTACCAACGGTCCCCACCCGCTGGCGGTGCTCGTACAGGCCAAACTTTGGCAAGAGGCCAAGGGAAAGCTGCTTGACCTCCGCCAGTAACTCACCATTAATGGCGTATAACGACAAAACGTCGTGGTGCATTCCCCACTTACCGGCCAGGAGGTAACAGGACCGTCCCTGGTCATCACGAACTACCGTTGTCCCGTGCAAGTCGGTTGAATGATCACGAAGGTACAACTTACGCACGAACTCACCACCATCCTCAATTAGTTATTAAACCTATTTTACCAGTTTGCCCAATAAATGCCTAATAATCTAATTACAAAAAAAGCGTTTCCAATAGCACTGTTACCACCTATTTAGATATGATAGAATAAAAGACGAGGTGCATAATACTGATGAGACAATTAATCCACAATGACTGGTGGCCAGTCCTTGAGCCCCAGTTCGAAAGTTCATACTATTCACAGCTTCATGACTTCTTAAAGGAGGAGTACACCCACCGGACAATTTATCCGGAAATGCATCATATCTTTGAGGCGTTTGAGTGGACTCCCTTTAGTAAGGTGAAGGTGGTTATTCTGGGGCAGGACCCTTACCATGGCCCCCACCAGGCACACGGATGCAGTTTCTCAGTATTACCAGGAGTGGCGGTTCCACCATCTTTGCAAAATATCTATAAGGAATTGCAGAGTGATGTGGGTTTTAAGCCCGTGAACCATGGCTACCTAAAGCACTGGGCTGACCAGGGCGTTCTCCTGCTTAACTCGGTTTTGACCGTGCGGGCGGGACAGGCCTTTTCTCACCGGGGACACGGCTGGGAAAAGCTGACGGATGCGGCAATCCATGCATTGTCTGAGCGCCCGAAGCCCGTGGTGTTTATCCTGTGGGGGCGGGCAGCCCGGGACAAGAAGAAGCTGATTAACACGAATACCAATATTATTCTCGAATCAGCCCACCCAAGTCCGCTGTCTGCTAACCGTGGTTTCTTTGGCTCACGGCCGTTTTCAAAGACCAACGAAGCACTTCGCGCAATGGGAGAACAGCCAATTGATTGGCAGCTGCCGGAAAATCCGGTGGCGGATGAAGGGACAACTAATCAGTTGCCAAAAAATGCTTAAGGATCAATTGAGGAGGTACTTGCATAATGGAATTATTTGATGAAATTGCTGCCAAGGTTAAGGGACAAAACAAGACGATTGTGTTCCCAGAAGGTGAAGACAAGCGGGTCCTCGGTGCTGCTGTTCGTCTGCAAAACGACGGCTTGATCAAGCCAATCCTGCTTGGTAAGCGGGCAGACATTGAAAAGACCGCCAAGGACAACGGCTGGGACATTTCTGCTTTAAGCATTCTGGGCCCCGCTGAATACCCCGAAGAAGACAAGAAGGCAATGTTTGATGCACTGCTTGAACGGCGGAAGGGCAAGAACACTCCTGAACAAGTTACGGAAATGCTCAAGGACGTTTCGTACTTCGGGACCATGCTCGTTTATATGGGTAAGGCTGACGGGATGGTATCTGGTGCCGTTCACTCCACTGGTTCAACAGTCCGTCCAGCTTTACAAATTGTTAAGACCAAGCCTGGTGCCCACCGGATTAGTGGGGCCTTCCTGATGATCAAGGGCGACCAGCGTTACATCTTTGCTGACTGTGCCATCAACATTGAACTGGATGCCCCGACCATGGCCGAAGTCGCTGTGCAAAGTGCTGATACTGCTAAGCTCTTTGGCATTGACCCTAAGGTTGCCCTGCTGAGTTTCTCCACGAAGGGCTCTGCTAAGGGTGACATGGTCACTAAGGTTGCCGAGGCAACGAAGAAGGTTCACAAAATGGCACCGGACCTGCCGGCTGATGGTGAACTTCAATTTGATGCGGCCTTTGTTCCCGAAGTTGGTGAACTGAAGGCCCCAGACTCTAAGGTTGCTGGTCACGCCAATGTCTTCGTATTCCCAAGCCTGGAAGCTGGTAACATCGGCTACAAGATTGCCCAACGGTTTGGTGGCTTCACGGCAGTGGGCCCAATTCTGCAAGGCCTGAACGCCCCAATCGCGGACCTTTCACGGGGATGCAACGAAGACGACGTTTACGACGTTGCCTTGATTACCGCTGCACGGGCATAAAATCGTCACGGCGCACGTGCTAGCGTTGAAAATTTAAAAGTAAAGCTGGGTTGGCTGAACACGTCAATCCAGCTTTTGTTTTCCAGTCGCTGATAAGCTACAATAATAAACAGCAATAATGAAAATGAGGTGATCCTGGTGGAAGAGAAAGTAAAGATGGATAGTCGGGAGGCAACCATCACCCTGGGCGAAAAGATTGGTCAAAAGCTCCAGGCCGGTGATGTCCTGGTCCTGGATGGTGACCTCGGCGCGGGGAAGACGACCTTTACTAAGGGCTTAGCGAAGGGACTCGACATTCCGGACATTATCAAGAGCCCGACCTTTACGATTATTCACGAATACCACGATGGGCGATTGCCACTATACCACATGGATGCGTACCGTCTCGAGAACGGGGGTGCAGAGGACCTGGGCCTTGAGGAATACTTCGATAGCGACGGCGTAAGCGTGGTTGAGTGGGCCGAATTTGTGGAAGATGAACTGCCGGATGACTTCTTGGCCATCCACTTCCGGCGGACTGATGATGAAAACAAGCGGGTCCTGGAATTTGAACCCCATGGTGACCACTTTGTGCAAATGGTTAAGGACGTGGTGGCCTAAATGGACGCGGTCACAATTAAGCTGGCGGGCCCGGAAGACGCTGCCAAGGTCCTGGCCTTTTTGCGGCAGGCAGCTACGGAAAGTAACGCCGTCCAGGTTCCCCACTTGCTGGACGTAAGCTTGGAACAAGAAGCCGAGAACATCAAGACAATCAACCAGTTCGACGACTGTGTAGTGATGCTGGCGATACTCGGGGATGAACCAGTGGGCATCATTACCGTTATGATGCTCGCTGACCATCCCGAAGTGGGCGAACTGGGCGTGGTCGTCGAAAAAAAGTACTGGCGAAATGGTATTGGTCAGCTACTCGTCGACGAGGCTGAGTACTGGTTCGAAAACTATAGCAGCCTAAAGAAGCTCGTTTTGTCGGTTTTCGCAGATAATTCACCAGCAATTGCCCTTTACAAGAAGCTACACTTCAAAGAAACGGGAACGGCGGTAGAAGATGGCCGTCCCGCCCTCGTGATGGAGTACCAGCCAGAAGAGTAAAAAAGACGCACCTGACTTTTTGAAATATCAGGTGCGTCTTTCTATTATTTCTTATTGAACATCTGCTTGATATTGCGCCAGAGTGACCCCCGTTGTTGGAAGTCACCCACTGGTTGGGTAACCTCAACGCAGCCGATGTACTGACCATCGTCATTGTGGAGGGCATAGAAGGCAATGCTGACCGGTTGCTGGTGGTAGTTGATTAGGATTTTGATCGAATCACGGGTGCCACCGTGCATCTCAGCAAGAACCTGTTTGACCCGTTTTTGGCTGTGCCCCGGGTGGACATTCAAAACGTGCTTGCCGAGGTCCTTATCAGTTCGCTTGAATAACCGGTGGTGGTTTGCCGATGACCAGCGAATGATGTCGTCTTTGTCAATGAAGTCGAATTCAACGGGAATGGTAGCAAAAATGGCGTTCAGCTCGTCTAAAGAAAGCTGACCACCGTGAAGGTTAACACTAGGCATAATAAGATTCTCCTAACCGATAAGTTTGATAAAGGGTCTAAGCTGTTGGGGGCTAAAGTGGTGACCCTGGTAGAGCAGAATATTGGCACAGGCCTGGGCATCGTCTAAGGCGTTGTGGTGATGATGAAGGTCGATACTGAGGGCGTCGCACACTGTGTTGAGTTTATAGTTGCTTAGCCCCGGGATTAAGCGCCGACTTGTGGTCAGCGTGTCCAGAGTTTGATAAGCCGGTGGCTGGATGCCATAGTGCTCCAGAGTGCTTTTTAACACACTGTTGTCAAAGCGGTTATTGTGGGCAATGACCAGTTTGTCAGGGGTGAAGAATTCCTTGATGTGATCCCAGACGGCGGGAAACGAGGGGGCGTCGGCAACGTCACGCTCATGGATCCCGTGGACCTGGATGTTGCGCCAGAAGAAGTCCGTGTGGGGGTTAATTAAGGAATAAAATTCGTCGACGATTTGGTCGTTGCGGACGATTGAAAGGGCCAGAGAACAGGCGCTGTACCGCTTACCGCTAGCGGTTTCAAAATCCATGGCAACAAAGTTCATTTAAACACCGTCCTAATCTGTTTGATGATACCTATAATTGTACAAACGGTCACCGGCTTTTGCAATTAAATGCTACAATACTATAGGAAGTTGAAGAGAAATAATCAGAAAATGAGGAATAACGAAATGGCTAATTTAATGAATGAGTTTCCTAGTATCGAAATCAAGCAAGACGAACCATTGATGTACTATACCTACACGCATACCGGCGGACCTGCTGACTGGCTCGCCTTCCCAAAGAATGTGGACGAGGTCAAGCAACTGGTTGACTATGCCCGTACTCACCAGGTCCCCTTGACCGTCCTGGGCAACGCCAGCAACCTGATTGTTAAAGACGGCGGAATTGAAGGGCTTGTCCTGATCTTGACGAAGATGGATGCAATCACCGTTGACCACAACGAGGTAACCGCTCAGGCGGGGGCCGCATACATCAAGACAACTGAGGTTGCCCGTGACCACAGCCTGACGGGTCTTGAATTCGCAGCGGGAATTCCCGGCAGCGTTGGTGGGGCAATCTTTATGAACGCCGGTGCCTATGGTGGCGAAACGAAGATGGTGGCGTCTTCGGCAACGGTGCTTTTTCCAGATGGGACAATCAAAAAAATGAGTAACCAGGAACTGGACTTTGGGTACCGTCACAGTAGTATTCAGGATTCCCACGGGATTGTCCTGGATGCTACCTTCACCCTCCAAGCCGGTGTCCATGACGAAATTGCCGCCAAGATGAAGGAGTTGAATGACCGCCGGACCGCTAAACAGCCCCTTGACTTACCATCCTGCGGTAGTGTCTTCAAGCGTCCCCAGGGGTACTTTGCTGGTAAACTGATTCACGACGCGGGCTTGCAAGGTTACACTGCCGGTGGCGCCCAGGTCTCTAAGAAGCACGCCGGCTTCATCGTCAACATTGACCACGGGACGGCGGCGGATTACGTTGCGGTAATCCACCACGTTCAGGCAACCGTCAAGAAGAAGTATGGCGTTGCCCTGCAGACGGAAGTCCGAATTATCGGCCGTAACTAGAAATTGTGGGAAAGGGATGTGAATCTCTTTCCCACAATTTTATAAAATTATCAAAACGTTTTACTTATTGTTGCAATAAGCTTTGTAATCGTTTTTGTCGTATGGTATCATAGAATAAATCAAGAGAATCTTACAGATAAAGGAGAATGAAAATGGCGAATAAGGTAGTAGTTTTAGGAAGTATTAACGTTGATACCACTTACCACGTTGAACGTTTCCCGCAACCAGGCGAGACGATCTCGGCAAAGAGCAAAAGTTCTGCACCTGGTGGTAAGGGTGCTAACCAAGCCGTTGCGGCTGTTCGCTCGGGTGCACAGACATCCTTTGTTGGTGCGGTTGGTTCCGATAACGAAGGCTCATACATGCTAGAAGCCCTCAAAGAAAACAACATTGATGTCCACCACATCATGGTCGACAAATACCATGGTACGGGAACCGCTGCTATTACGCTGGATGCTAATGGCCAGAACGACATTATGATTTACGGGGGTGCCAACCAGGCGATGACCACCGATGTTCTGGCGGGCATTGAAGATGTTTTGGATGGTGCTGACTTCTTGATCAGTCAGTTTGAAACTCCTCAAGAGGTTACTCTGGCGGCCTTTAAGTTGGCTAAAGAACACGGGGTTACCACAATCTTGAACCCGGCACCGGCCCATGACATCATTCCTGAATTGCTTTCTTATACGGACGTGATTGCCCCAAACGAAAGCGAATGTGCCCTGTTAACGGGGATTGAAGTTGCGGACGAAGAATCAATGCTGAAGAGTGCGGAGTACTTCCAGAAGCGGGGCGTTAAGCACCTATTGATCACGCTTGGTTCGCGGGGCGTCTTCTACGCTACGCCAGAAGGTCACGGCCTTGTTCCAGCATTTAAGGTCAAGGCGGTTGACACCACCGCAGCTGGTGACACCTTTATTGGGGCCCTCAGTTCCCAACTAAAGGATGACCTGAGTAATGTTGCCGATGCCCTGGTATACGCACAGCGGGCATCTAGCCTGACGGTTCAACAGATGGGGGCAATGCCTTCAATTCCAACAGCCGACAAGGTTAAAGCGGCCTTAGCAGAAAAATAATAATAAAAAACGACCACTGGTATTCGTTTTTGCGAAAGCCAGTGGTCGTTTTTTAATCTTTAGGAAGACGTTGGACCCAGTTTAGAAGCCCATAGATAATAAGCTGCATGACCGTTAACATGATGGTGAATTCTAGCATTGGCTTGGACCAGATACCGAGGAGCTGACGAATAAACCACGAGGGGGTAAAGAGCAGGTAGAGGGAGTGCAGGCGAAGGAAACGCCCAATATAAATTCCCACGCTGGAGGTAAAGCAAAAGAAGAGCATCCACCAGGCTTGCAGTTGCGGATGGTGCGGACTGGTCAGCCGGGTCAACTGGGCAGCGGTATTTTGCAGGCTAATGGTTCCCAGAATGAGGCATGAGAAGGCACAAACAATCATTAGAACAAAGATTAGCCAGATGTGGGGATCACTCTTGAGGATGCCGTTAATGCTGGTATGGGGCCGGAGCCAGGAAAGGTGGAAGAGGTCTGTGCTGACGTACGGGGCGTTTGGGTAAAAAATTACCCACAGGACGAGGGTAACCCAAAAGGCCAGGGCCCGGCGGTCATTAAAGCGCCGCATCTGAAAGCCAGACTCAATCGGTAGGTAGCCGAGGAAGGTGTTAAAGGCCATGAAGTTATACGGTGGCTTAACCGTTAGCCATAGGTAGGCAATTAGTACCAGAAAGAAGATACGTACTTTCCACTGAAAAGAAATCCGTTGCAAAATACAGCCTCCTTGATTTAGTCAATACTACTAGCATACCAGACTTTTACCGGTGAAAATGATATAATATGAACGTGAATTTGGAGGATGGTGAATGCTATGCAGTTTATTGCTTCGCTTCTGACGTGGCAGAACTTGATCCACCTCATCGATATCCTTGTCATCTGGTTTTTGATTTACGAGTTGCTAATCTTGATTCGCGGGACACGGGCCGTGCAGCTTTTCCGTGGAATTCTGATCATCATCTTGGTCAAGGTCATCAGTTGGTACTTTGGCTTAAGTACCGTTTCGTGGTTGATGGACCAGGTAATCAACTGGGGAGTAATCGCAATCGTGGTTATCTTCCAGCCAGAAATTCGGCGGGGACTGGAACACCTTGGGCGTGGTTCATTCTTTACGGCTCATCAAACAGCGAATGAGACTGAAGAGGAAATGATCAAGCAACTTGATCAGGCAATCCAATACATGTCAAAGCGTCGGATCGGGGCCCTGATCAGTATTCAAATGAATACGGGCCTCGAAGAGTACATTGAAACCGGGATTCCAATGGATGCGGACATTTCCGGGGCGCTTTTGATCAATACCTTTATCCCCAACACGCCACTGCACGATGGGGCGGTTATCATTAAGGATAACCGGATTGCGGTGGCTGCTGCCTACCTACCGTTGTCGGATAGTAAGCTGATCCCCAAGGAATTGGGGACCCGGCACCGGGCAGCGGTCGGGATCAGTGAAGTTACGGACGCCCTGACGATCGTTATCTCAGAAGAAACTGGTGAGGTTTCCATCACCAAGGATAACGAGTTGATCCGCAATATGTCCCAGAGTGATTACCTGAAATTCTTGCGGGCCCAGCTTTACAAGAAGGTTCCCCAAGATAGCGGAAACCTGCTGACTAAGTTGTTCAGCTTACTTGGTCGCAACGGAGGTGGTCGTCATGAACAAAAATAACGACGGTTTTTTCAGCCGTAAGTGGGTACTACGGTTAACGGCCTTGGTCCTGGCAATCTTTCTCTTCGTGTACGTCAACGGCAGCAAGAATGGTTTTTTACGTCAGAATACCCGGGACAGTAACCGCAATAGTGCCCTGATGTCCAACAAGTCGGCGACAATTGAGATGCCACTCAACATTACCGTGGACAATGCGAAGTACGTCGTCACCGGTTATCCCCAAACGGTCAAGGTGCGGGTCAATGGACCATCGGCCTTAGTGACCACTACTAACAATACCCAGAACTTCCGAGCCTACCTGGACCTGAGTAAACTTGCGCCCGGAACCCACCGGGTAAAGGTCAAGACCAGTGGCCTTAATTCCGAGCTGCGCGCCACAACCAAGCCACAGTACATTAACGTCAACATTCAGCCGCGGCGGACCATTAGTATGCGGGTTAGTGTCCGGCTGAATTCACGGACATTAGACAATGGCTACACGATTGGCCGGCCACGGCTGGATACGGATGTTGTCCAGGTCACCGGCTCAAGAGAAGAGGTTGACCGGGTCAGCCGGGTAGTGGCCTTTGTCGCTATTCCAAGTGACGCTAAGAATGACCTGCAACGGCAAGTAACCTTACAGGCACTGGATAAGAATGGCCAGACTCTGAACGTGGTTATTACACCGAAGACAACAAACGTGACGATCCCGATTAGCCGGAGTAGTGATAATTCCAGCAGCTCCAGTAGTGAAGATTCTAGCAGTTCTTCCTCGAGCAGGAATCAGGATAGTAACGACATAACGAATAGCACGACGAAAGAAAGTAGTACAAGTTCTACTAATAATTAATTGAAGGAGAAGAACAATGAAATTAAAGTATTTTGGTACAGATGGTGTCCGTGGGGTCGCAAACCAAGATCTAAGTCCGGAACTGGCCTTTTGTGTTGGCCGGGCCGGTGGTTACGTCTTAACCCGGCATTCTGAACGCAAGCAGCCGCAGGTCCTGGTATCTCGTGACACCCGGATCTCCGGTGAAATGTTGGAAAATGCCCTGGTAGCTGGCCTTCTTTCCGTGGGAATTGAAGTCCTCCGCTTAGGGGTCGTTACCACTCCGGGAGTTGCCTACCTGGTCCGGGCCCAAGATGCCGATGCCGGGGTCATGATCACGGCCAGTCACAACCCAATTAAGTACAACGGAATCAAGTACTTTGGTGGGGACGGCTTCAAGTTGTCTGACGACCTTGAATATGAGATTGAACAATTGTTAGACGCGGATGAGGATACCCTGCCGCGGCCATCCGATAAAGGCCTGGGAATGGTTACCGATTACCACGAGGGGGCTTTGAAGTACACCTCCTTCCTGGAGCAAACCGTTTCAACCGACTTGAGTGGCTTAAAGGTCGTTGTTGACGCTGCTAACGGGGCCACGAGCGGCTTTGTTTCCAACCTCTTTGCGGACATGAACGTTGACTTTGTGCCAATCAATGACCAGCCAGATGGGTTGAACACCAACCTTGAATGTGGGTCAACCCACTCCGCTGGACTCCAGAAGGCGGTTGTTGAAAACGGTGCTGACCTCGGGGTGGCCTTCGACGGTGACGGTGACCGTTGCATCGCGGTTGACGCTGACGGTAACATTGTCGATGGTGATAAGATCATGTACATCTGTGGGAAGTACATGGATAACAAGGGCACCCTGAAGAAGGATACCGTGGTAACGACCGTCATGAGTAACCTGGGGATGTACAAGGCCTTAGAAGCTCACGGGATGACGAGTGTTAAGACCAAGGTTGGTGACCGTTACGTTGTCGAAGAGATGCTGAAGAACGGTTATAACCTTGGTGGTGAACAATCCGGTCACATTATCTTCCTCGACCATAACACCACTGGTGACGGAATGCTGACCGCCTTGCAATTGCTGTCCGTGGTCAAGGAAACCGGTAAGACTCTGGCCGAATTGGCTAGCGATGTCACTACCTACCCACAGGAACTGTTGAACATCAAGGTTGCTGACAAGGCAGCAGCAATGGAAAACGCGGACCTTAAGAAGGTCATTAAAGAGGTCGAAGACGAGATGGCTGGTAACGGTCGTGTTCTTGTCCGGCCAAGTGGGACGGAACCACTTCTCCGGATTATGGCCGAGGCCCCAACTAAGGAACTGGTTCACCAGTATGTTGAAAAGATTGGTGACGTTGCCCGGGCAGAACTAGAAGTTAAATAATTAAACTGTGCATTCGAGCGCGCTCCGGATGACTAATTGAAGACAATCATTGGTACGAATATATTGTTGATTGTCCGTAACTAGCCACCAGGGGCGCGCTTTTTCTTAAAAACGATGGTGTAATATGCGCAACCCAGGAAAGTCGTTATGTTTTTGGCAATACCTATACCAATCGAGTGCAACCGATTGACAATCAATTTGAAAACCTGTACTATACAATACAGTTAGCCAAGAAACTAACGATTTTAAAGTTATCTATACCAATTTAAATGAAACTTAAATAAAAAAGGATGGAATAAATTATGTGTGGAATTGTTGGAGTTACCGGTACTGACCAGAGTTTGTCAATCTTAATTGAGGGGATTAAGCGGCTGGAATACCGGGGCTATGACTCAGCAGGGGTTTATTTAAATGACCAACAGGGGCATGACTACCTCGTGAAGCGCCCGGGACGGATCAGTAACCTGGAAGCAGCCTTAACGGACGACGTTCACGGTCTTTCCGGGATTGGTCACACCCGTTGGGCAACTCATGGGGAACCAAGCGAGGCCAATGCACACCCGCAATACTCCCAAGACGACCGCTTCTACCTGGTTCACAACGGGGTTATTGAAAACTATGCCCAACTGAAAAAGGAATACCTGGCAGGGGTTCACTTTACTAGCCAAACCGATACTGAGGTAATTGTTCAGTTGGTTGATAAGTTTGTCGTTGAAAATAAGATGTCAACTGAAGGAGCCCTTTTAAAGGTGCTGCGCTTAATCAGCCCTGATTCTTCCTACGCCTTCGTAATGATTGACCGAGAACAACCGGACACCCTGTACGTTGCCAAGAATAAGTCACCACTGTTGGTTGGCCTGGCAGACGGCTACAACATGGTGGGATCCGATGCGATGTCCATGATTAAGCAGACGAACACCTTCATGGAAATCGATGACCATGAACTGGTAATCGTTAAGCCCGACCACGTCACCATTAAGGACTTTGACGGCAACGAAAAGCACCGTAAGTCGTTTAAGGTTGATATGGATGAAAACGCCGCTGACAAGGGAACTTACCCATACTATATGCTGAAGGAAATCGATGAACAACCGGCAGTAATGCGGAAGCTGGTTCAAAAGTACTTCGGTAAGGATGGACAACCGCAAATTGACGAAAAGCTGTTGAAGTCAATGGCCGATGCTGATCACTTATACATTGTCGGGGCCGGAACTAGTTACCACGCCGGCTTAGTTGGTGCCCGGATCTTTGAACGGCTCTGTGGGGTTCCAACCAGTGTGCACATTTCTTCAGAGTTTGCCTACGAACAGCCACTGCTGTCCAAGAAGCCATTCTTTATTTTCCTGAGCCAGAGTGGTGAAACCGCTGATAGTCGGCAGGTACTGGTAAACGTGAATAAGAATAACTGGCCAAGCCTGACGATTACTAACGTCGATAAGTCGACCCTTTCGCGTGAAGCAACATTCACCGAATTGCTGTATGCTGGTCCGGAAATTGCTGTGGCCTCAACGAAGGCTTACACGGCCCAAATCGCCGTTGAAGCAATTCTGGCCAAGGCCTTGGGTGAATACCTGGGCAAGCAGCCCGCCAAGGACTTTGACGTTAAGCACCAACTCGGGTTAGTTGCTAACGGGATGCAAGCCATCACCGATAGTAAGAAGAAGATTGAAGAAGTGGCCGCACGTTACCTTTCTAAGCCACGGAACGCCTTCTATATCGGGCGGGGAATTGACTGGAGTGTTTCCTTGGAAGCAGCGTTGAAGCTGAAGGAAATTTCCTATGTCCAAGCAGAAGGCTTCGCATCCGGTGAACTGAAGCACGGGACGATTGCCCTGATAGAAAAGAATACACCGGTCATCGGCATCATTACCCAGGACCGGACAGCTGGTTTGACCCGGAGTAACCTGGACGAAACCAAGGCCCGGGGGGCAAGTACGATTACCATCGTTTCCCGGCACCTGGCCCAAGAAGACGACACAATCGTCTTGGCTGATGTTGACGAATACTTGACACCACTGCTCAGTGTAATACCGGCCCAACTGCTGGCCTACTACACTAGTCTGGGGAAGGGCCTGGATGTTGATAAGCCACGGAACCTCGCTAAGTCAGTTACTGTTCAATAAAACCAATTGCCGCAATGGTCATCGTTGACCGTTGCGGCTTTTTTAATTCTAAAAATTGACATTTTTTAGAATTTTGTATTGACTTCCGTTGGTGAAACCGCTATCATAATAGTTGCAAGGTATTAAGTATTTACCTTCTAATCAATTCTCTTTCTCTCTTATGCCAATCACCGTCATCGCGACGGTGATTTTTTTGTTTTGAATCGGTATAATTAATTAGGTAAGAAGGGGGAAACGTACTTTGGAAAAGCAACACGAAGTTTTAACACTAATTGAAGAGATTACCAGAAACGACGGGAGCACCTACTATGAGATTGGTAACATGGTCCATAATGGACGGGCCGAATTGGCAGCGGAACGCGGCTTCATTAAGGAGGTCCGCATCCTCCAATTAAATATTCCCCATTCACGTAACGTCTCCAAGTACGAGGACTACATCAACAGTCACTACAAGATGCAGGACGAGTCGATGGACCACTGGGAAGAATGGAAACGGACACCCGAGATGGACAAGGTGGTCGCTGATATTTTGAAAGAAAACCATATTGGTTAAGACGACTGACACAGTTTTAATTGGGCACCAGCGGTGGTGAAAGTAAGTCCGGTGTTCTCAAATTAGCGAATAAAGCTGGAAAAGAGAAAATTTTTCGCCTTTTCCGGCCTTATTTTTTGTGAAAGGGCTATACACCAGGCATTTCAGCCAGTATAATTTTATGAGGATTACAAAAAGTGGAGGTTGTTGAAATGAGATCAGCTAGGCGTAGACAGCGTCAATATATTACTGGCATTGATGGTCTACGTACGTTGGCGGTATTGGGGGTCATTGTTTACCACCTTTTACCAAATGTACTGCAAGGGGGCTACTTGGGGGTTCCCCTTTTTCTGTTGATATCCGGTTACTTTGTTACTTATCAGATATCCAAGCACCTAATGCAAGACGGTTTCTTTGATATTCGGGCATTCTATAAGCGCCGGTTTAAGCGCCTTTACCCAGTCCTAATTGCAATGCTGGTTTTGACAACAGCGTATATTACCCTGTTTGCCCGGCCGCTTTTGCACCACATTAAGGCAATTGTCCTTACTAACCTGCTATGGGTCTATAACTGGTGGGAAATAAAAAATGGCCAGTCCTATTTTGACCAATTTGGTGGCATTTCGCCGTTCACCCACCTGTGGACCTTGGGGGTAGAAGCCCAGTTCTACTTACTGTGGCCGCTAATTTTAATCCTGCTTTTCCGTATTCTGGGAAAGAAGAAGCGGGTGGCCCGCGTGGTCCTCTTATTGGCAATTGCCTCGGCGGTAGAAATGGCCCTCCTCTATGACCCGGCAAATATCAACCGGGTTTACTATGGGACCGATACCCGGGCTTTTTCCCTCCTGTTGGGTTCTTGGCTGGGCCTGACCTGGCCACTCAACCGCCTGCGTAAAAATCTGATCCAGCCTGACATAAACCTGCTGAATGGGTTAGGAATTGCTTCAATTATCATCACCATCATCGGATTCTTCACTTTGAATGGGCAGAATCCGGCGACCTACCGTGGGGGAATGTTTTTCTACAGCTTCGTTGGTATGATCACCACGGCAATGATTTTGCACCCGGGAGCCAGCATGAATCGGTGGATGACCAACCCAGTATTCACCTGGGTCGGCAAGCGGTCCTACGGGATTTACGTTTACCAGTACCCGGTAATGGCCTTTTATGAACGGGCAATACATGTTGGTATCCACCCGGTCATCAATTCACTGATTGAACTGGTGATTATCGGGATCGTTAGTGAGCTTTCCTACCAACTTTTGGAAAAGCCACTGGCTCACTATGATTGGACAAATATTAGACAAGACTTACATAGTATTAAGACAATTTCACTTCAGGGAGGAATTAAAATGGCCTTTAGTGTTATCGCATTGGGAATTGCCCTCTTCGGCTTGAGTCAACCAGACCACAAGCCTGCTAAGCCGGCGGTCCAGGCCCGGATTGAACGTAACCACCAGCTAGCTGCTCAACATAATAAGCAGCTTGCGGAGGGAAAGAAGACGTCAACGGAGAAGTCCGGCAAACTGGAAAGGGAGTATAACCTAACTGCCCAGCAGGTTAAGGCACTGAAAAATACCAAGGTTACGGCGATCGGTGATTCGGTAATGGCCGATGCCGCCAATAGTATTCAGGAATTGATGCCCCAGGCCTATGTTGATGCTAAAGTTGGCCGCCAGGGTTCAGAAGCGCCGGCGGTCATTAGCCAGTTAAAGTCAGATGGGCACCTGAATAAGAACGTGGTGCTGAACCTGGGAACGAACGGGGCAATGACCAAGGAGACGGTTAACGAGATTCTGTCTGGGATTGGTCCTAACCGCCAGGTCTACTGGCTAACCGCCCACGTGCCAACTAAGCCATGGCAGCAGACCGTTAACCGGGAAATCAAGGCTGCAGCCAAGAAGCATAAGAATGTCCACGTGATTGATTGGTCGGCAGAAAGCAATAACCACGCGGACTGGTTTGCTGACGATAATGTTCACATGGATGAACAGGGGAACATCCACTACACGCGGATGGTTGCCAAGGCAATTTTGAATCACCGGTAAGGAGCGACGGTCGTGGCTGAGGATGAACACTTATTAGACCAGGCAATCGACCTTTACCTAACCGGGTTAAAGGGACTCGGCTCCTTTATCTCTGAGCCCTCGGCAGCTTTTTCCCTGTCCTTTGAGCAATACTTGATTTTACGCAGTATTGTCCACCAGCCGGGAGTAAAGTTGATGGACATTGCAAAAGAACGGGGGGTCACCCGTAGTGCCGTCTCCCGGCAGCTGAAGGTGCTGTTGACAAATCACTACGTTATCCAGAAAAAGGACCCGGCAGACCGGGGGGCTAAATTATTGGACCTCCTTTCCGAATTTAACCAACAGATTGTCCAGGCAAACAAGGAGAAGGATGAATCAAAATGATTAAGATGATTGCATTAGACCTTGATAACACGCTGCTCAACAGCAAGAAGGAAATCTCACCGCGCAATGAGGCGGTCTTGAGGAAGCTCCACCAGCAAGGGATCCACGTTGTCCTGTGCACGGGGCGGCCAATCAACGCTATCTGGCCCTACATCGAGCAGTTGGGGTTAACCGAACCAGATGACTACACGATCACCTTCAACGGGGGCCTGGTAATCAATAACCGGACGAAGGACCACCTGTTTGAAATGGGGATGGACAAGCATGACTTAGCACCATTATTACACTTTGTCAACGCCCACCATATCCCGTTAAATGTTTTGGACTTTGACCAGGTTTTCGAACTGAATGACTTTCCTGGCTCAATCTATCGGTCAGTTCTGAAACATATTAAATTTAGGAACATTAAGGCGGCTCAGCTGCCGGGAGAGACTTTTAGCAAGGCCGTAATGGCAATTTCGCCGGAAAAGCTCACACCAATCATCAAGGAACTTCCGGCCGACCTGAAGAAGCATTATCACGCCGTGCAGTCACAGGCAATGATCATGGAGTTCTTGCCGATTGGGGTTAATAAGGCGGCTGGCCTTAAGGTCCTGCTCAAGCACTTCGGTGACGACTTCAGCAACCTGATGAGCTTTGGGGATGCCGACAACGACCTCGAAATGATTGAAGCGGCCCGGCAGGGAATTGTCATGGCCAATGGTTTGCCGGCAGTCAAGAAGGCCGCCACGGCGATTACCGACTCGAATGATGATGACGGTGTGGCCACGTATTGCGAACGTTTTTTTGCAACACAACTGTAATATAAGCACCAAAAAGATAGTTAAAAAGGCAAAAATCCGTGGAATCTCAAGGATTCTCCGGAATTTTTGACTTTTTTTAGTTGAATTTTGAAGATTTTATGAAAAAGTTAGGGCACCTGAAAAATCCTGTCCTAATGGCTTTTGCCGCTCTTCTTGAAAACGTGGGGGTAGTCAATATTACAATCAAGTAACATTATATTGGCGAAATGGGGGAAAGCGAAAAGAAGCTGTTACAGGCTAGTAATATTCACCGTGTACCATAAGAGCTGTTGAATGAACGAAATAAATCAGAATGATAAAGGATGGTTGTTTAGTTTATGAATACTAAGAAAAACTTTGTAAAAGCTTTTGCTACTCTTGGGGCTGTAGCCTTGGGTGTTACTTCAACAGCAGTTGTTGCAAACGCCGACATGGTTTACACCGTAAAAAGTGGTGATACCCTTTCGAGTATTTCTTACAAGTTCGCCAAGGACAACAGTTTAATTAACGAAATTGCGAAGGACAATAACTTGTCAGATGTTAACCACCTGCAAGTTGGCCAAAAGCTACTGATTAAGGGTGACGGGGAAATCTCGACGATGAATACCCAGAATACGCAGGCTACCCAGACAAATAACACCCAACAAAATAAGGACAACACGACTGGTGACAATACCGCGGACAAGGCTAGTCAATCCAATAACCTTTTCAGTGCTGACCAAGCAGCGAAGGAATGGATTGCCCAACACGAGTCTGGTGGTAGTTACACCGCCCAAAACGGTCGCTACTATGGTCGTTACCAGCTTGACCTGGCTTACCTTGGTGGTGACCTTTCACCACAACACCAAGAAGAAGTTGCTCAACAATACATGCAAAACCGCTACGGCTCATGGCAAGCGGCCCAGGCCCATTGGGAAGCCAATGGTTGGTGGTAATAAATCTTACAAGGATCGTGCGATGGCGCGGTCCTTTTTACTATGCGATTAAGACTAAGTATGATATGATACTTAGTGTAACGGGGATGTTTTTTGGATTCGACAGGTATAGGTCGAGTTTCAACTGCGTTTCGAAGGTTGCGTCTTCGTAAAAACGCTCAGTTTTAAATTATAACTGCAAACAATAATTTAAACGCTTACGCATACGCTGCCTAACAAGTAGCGCGCGTAGATCTACTTCGGGTTCGTCCATGATGCGAATGTAGGTTTTATATGTTAGTGGACTACGCTTCCTGCTCCCGTTTGAAGCAGTAAGAAGAGACCAATCAAACTAGCTAGCCATGGTTGCCCTGATCAACGGCGTTTTGACTAGTGAAACTTAAATAGTTGAGATACGAACGTAGAGGTTGAAATGGCGATATGCTTGGACACGGGTTCGACTCCCGTCATCTCCATAATTGGGGTTTCCGGTGCTTTTATATCAGCGCAAAACGTTGATATTAAAGGCATTTTTCTTTTTCTGGAAACACTGAAAAACGTATTAATTTTGAAAACTGCGACAAAATTGCGACAAACTTTAAGAACTTCTCTCCAGCACGGGGCCGTCTGTTTGGGCGGCTTTTTATTTTTGCTATTCACAATGTTTGCGACAAAATCCCCTTTTAGGGTGTCAGCAATGTAAGCATTAAGCATAGAAAAAGGAACGAACCATATTAGGTCCATTCCCCTTGATTGATGTTTAATTATTCGTCATTGAACCGTCTGGGTAAACATTAACACTTTGAGCGGTGCCCGTCATTGTCCCCTGTGTTGGGTCAATAGCTTTAACGAAATACGAACCATCAGCGTTACGGGCTGGCCGACCAGTGCTTGCATCATACATTACCGTCCAATGGTAATTGCCGTTACCATCGCCATACTTAGCACGAGCAGCGGCGAGTGCTTGATCTGCATTATTTATACTGCCGTTGCTCTGTGAGCTGCCCTGCGCTTGTTGCTGGCCACCGTTACTATTATTACTATTAGATTGAGCGGTAGTCTGCTGACTGCTGTTGCCACCTTGTTGGCTAGTAGTGTTACTACTATTATTAATAGCTTGACTACTACTGGATGATGATTGCTTATCCTTATGGCTGGCCCGGTTAGCTTTCTTATTGTCCTTGTGGTGCTTAACTACCTTAGTGGACGAACTGCTGCTGGCCGCCTTGTGTGACTGTGACGCCAGATTATTACACCCGGCGAGGCTAAGCCCTGCTAGGATAGCGATACAAAATAAACCTATCTTTTTCATTCTGAAATACCCCCAACATAAACATTTACAACTCTATTATGCACCTATTAGGCAAGCTAATCGGAAAGAACTTCCCAAAATCTTCTAAAACGGCCATTATTTTGCTCCATTTGTCTTGCTAAAATGCTGATTTTTCAATAATCAGCAATTAGCAGCCCCCCTACCGTAAAATTTCAAAATTACTGCTTGTAGATAAAACAATGGCAATGTGTGCACTCTTTTTGATAGCAATGAGGGGCGGGGGTTCATGCTAAAATGTTTGTGTATGGTAATTTGTAAAGGTGGCTATGTGAGGGCCGCCTTTTCTTTTGTTTACGTATAGACCCTATTAACGCCAGTGTTAATACCTATTCACACCTTACTAATTTCACCTGGTCAGTGGGGATGAGGTAGTAGGCCATCAATAGTGCCTTACGTTGACGATGATAAAAGTTACCCTCTGTAATACTGTGGTGCTTGGCTGCCAGCTCTGCCAGTGTCCTTTTGGTGCTGTGCTGCCTAATAAACCGTTGATCTAAGATGATGCCGCTGGCCTGGTCGTCTTTGCTGATTGCTTTAATAATGTTCTGCCGCTCTTGTAACTCAAACATGGCTTTAACGTGTTCCCGTTGAGCCTGGGCGGTAGCTCTAGGGTTGTTGTCGTCCAGTCTAAGTGATACTAGCTGCCAGCCCTTGAATTGCTTTAAGTAATCTTTGGCACTATTAGCAGCGGCCTTTTCGTCAATGGTGGGGATGATTGACATGGCATTACCACTCCAATACAATTTAGTAATGCCCGGTAAGGGTAAATAAATTAAACGATATAATGATTTGTTTGATTTATATAGAAGCTGTGTCAGTGGTGCGGCGCTGCTTTTTTGGCCTGTTGTTAATTTCAACGGGTCTTTTTTGTTGCTACCGCTTAATTAAGTATACCAGGACGATAGCAACTATTATTCCGGCTTCAGTAGGCCGTTGCTATCGAAACGTGAAAGACACTGGCCACTAAGCGAATGTCAGGTTTTGTCGGGTTCAACGTAACTACGAACCATATAGCAACGTTAACATTTGTTAACATTCAATTAACTACGAATATCTCCCGCATCTGGTCATTTTAGGCAACCATTTATTACAAGAATTACTGTTGTACCAGTCATTAGGGCATTGCCTGTATGGTTCACATTGTATGGAACATTTATCAAAAAATAATTCCGACATTTTTCTACATTCCAGTAACTACAAATATTCTCGATAATGTCCACTTTTGCCCAGTGCTGTTGGTACTGCATTGCTGCCATATCAACGTTTAGGCAATCCCTAATAGTTGTGAATTGCATGGAACGTTTTTGGGTGTGTTTTGTATGCACTCTATTATTTTGTATGCACCAGACCAATGTTCTTATATGCGGTCGTTACCTTGTTACCGTAATACCCGGCGTAAAAACGATGGTGCTTCTGGTATACGAACCCTAGCAACTCTATGTTGTGCTTGAACTGTCGGTTGCTAAGTGGCGTTAGCTCCTGCTGCTGGCAATATTCTTGGTAATGGTCATATAGGACACGACAAGCGCAATATAACCGCCTGTCTTTCTTCACTTGGTCCGAATACACGAAACTAACTACCGTCTTGTCTGCCTGGTCCTTGTGGCGAGCTCTAAAATGGTAATCCTTTTTGCTCTCTGCCATCCACTGTGCCAGGTTTCGATTATTGAAAACGAATAGAATTGTAATGTTACTTAGAGTTGGAAACGCGATATATCGGCATTTTGGTAGTGTTAAAACTTGGTCAAATCATTAAAAATAACATGTTTGTTTGCCAAAGTGTTTGCCATATGAAGAAAGCATCCAGTGTAAAAGCTGGGTGCTTTTTATAATAAGAAATGAGAAGTTGATCTCCTGAATTATTCATAGTTCATTAAAAGCCCGTCAGTTTTCGTATTTTTTCGAAAA
>NZ_AZGM01000145.1 GCF_001435935.1 Limosilactobacillus panis DSM 6035 | reverse complement strand
AATCCGAAAATTTCATCTAACTCCATTAATTATTTGGGACTTATGTCACAGCCCCGGTAAAGGAGTGTTAAAAATTTATTCTAGTGTTCCTTGAACAGGTTGGTCAGGTGGTCCATGAAGACCTTCAAGTAGCGTTCCTTATCAACATTGACAGCTACCTTGACGTTCGGGTTCGGGTCGTTGAGCTTAGCGTTGTCACCAACCGTCCGGCCGTAGAATGGGCTGTCCGGATCGTATTCACAACGCATGAACAGGCTGATCGTTTGAACGAAGGATGGGTCAATGCCGACACCAACTGCCAGTGGGTCGTGGAGGGCACAACCACGCTTATCAATGTCGAGGTTGTAGTAAGCATCAATATAGAAGTCGGTGATGTCTGCGTATGCCTTACCAGCCTTGGTACCGAGGTCACGCCATTGTTGCGTTTCCTTCTTAGTCAAGAGGGTCCGCAGGGTGACGTCCAGGCCAACCATAGTTAATGGCAAGCCAGACTTGAAGACTTCATCAGCAGCCTTGGCATCCTGGTTGATGTTGGCTTCAGCGGCCGGGGTAACGTTCCCGTCAACTGTCAGGGCACCACCCATGAAGGTAACATTACCAATCAAGTGGGCAATTTCAGGATCCTTCTTCAGTGCGGCTGCCAGGTTAGTCATCGGACCAGTTGGGATAATAATTAAGTCCTTACCGTACTTATGAGCGGCATCAATGTAGAAGTCTACGCCGGATTCTTCTTCAACGGAACGTTGTGGGTCTGGCAGTTCAACCTCGCCAATTCCGTTGTTACCGTGAATATCCTTAGAAACTTGCATTACATCGAAGTGGTCAGATGTGCTAGAGTGCGGAAGCCCTTTGAATACTGGAATATCAGTATGCCCTAATAGTTCCAGTAACTTAAGGCTGTTTTGTGCACAAACGTCCAACAGGTTGTTACCGTATGAACTAACGATCCCAATCAAATCAACTTCAGGGTCAGCTAAAGCGTAGGCGATTGCTAAGGAGTCATCGACACCAGTATCTAAGTCGAGAATCATTTTTCTTTTAGCCATAATCTTGTCCCTCCAAAAAGTTAACTAAAAATTTTATCTACTACTCCATCTTAAAGTACTTTAGTGACAAAAACAATCAATATGGTAGCGCTTTTACAAAAAAGTTTAACATTGATATATCAACACGTCAAACCTTTTACGTAGAGTAACGATTAATTAATCGGTTAAGGGGTATTAGTTGCTTAATACCGGTAATGCTATAATATAGTAAGCACTAAAAATGAAAGGAAATTTTAATGGCAGAGCAAAGTTATGATGTAACGATAATCGGTGGGGGACCCGCAGGAATGTTTGCCGCTTTCTACTGTGGTTTGCACGAATTAAGAGCCCAGTTGATTGAGAGCCTTCCTCAGTTAGGGGGCCAGGTTGCTGCCCTCTATCCCGAAAAACAGATTTGGGATGTCGCGGGGATGCCCGGCGTGAGTGGCCAGGAACTGGTCGACCGCCTAAAGCAACAGATGGCGGTAGCACCGGTTGATCAATTTTTAAATGAAACGGTTGATGACGTCATCAAGGAAGATGATGGGACTTTTACGATCAAGTCCCGTCAACGGGAGTCACATTCCAAGGCGGTAATCATCGCCCTGGGTAACGGTGCCTTCACTCCCCGGCGGTTAAGCCTGGACGGTGCTGACGAGGCCGAGGGACACCAGTTGCACTACTTTGTCCAACACCGTGATGATTACCGTAACCAACGGGTAGCGGTCCTTGGGGGCGGTGATTCCGCAATCGATATCGCCCTGATGTTGGAACCCGTTGCCAAGGCGGTTAGCCTAGTCCACCGGCGTGACCAGTTTCGGGGACTTGAGCACACAATCACCCGCCTGGAGCAGTCCCAGGTCAATGTCTTGACCCCGTATCTACCAAAGAAGATGCGGGTTGAAGACGACCAGACGGTGACACTCAGTTTGAAGAAGCGGCGCAGCGATGAGGTCAAGTCCCTAAACGTGGACCAGTTGATTGTGAACTATGGTTTCACGTCCAACAATGCGGCCCTGACGAAGTGGTCATTGGACCTGGCCAGTGAACACAACCTGATTAACGTTGATTCGACAATGAAAACCAGCGTGGACGGGGTGTACGCGATTGGGGACGGGGTCAATTATCCGGGCAAGGCGGCCCTGATTGCTTCGGCATTTGGTGAGGCCCCGACCGCGGTAACGGCCCTTGCTAAGCAGCTTTACCCTGAGAAACACATGGCCGTACACAGCTCCTCAATGAAGATTAATAAATAAAGATCCCAAAATTAGTTTAGAAGTTGCAATATAGGAACTAAATAATTAATGGATTTAGATGAAACTTGCCAAATACATCTAGATCCATTTTTCTTTTAAAATACTGTCAAAGTGGAAAATAAAATGCCTTCTACCATTACCTTGCTATGCCGTACGCCTATTTGTCAAGGGCGGTTTAGGAATTGGCAGATGCTAGTCGATATGACTTGCCCTTGATCTTAATTACATGTGAGTGGTAGACAAGTCGATCTAAAATTGCTTCTGCTGCCGCTTGATTATGCAATACTGTACCCCAACTAGATAATGGGACATTGGTCGTTATGATCGTTGATTTGCGTTCATAACGGCCATTTATTAATTGAAACAATAAGTTGGCTTCGTTTGCTGCGATTGGTAGGTATCCTAATTCGTCAATGACTAACAGGTCATATCGTTCATAACGCCGCATTACTCTCTCTAAGTGCTGCTTTTCTTGAGCGGCTGTTAATCTCAAAATTAGCTCATGACAATTAATAAATAGAGTTCGTACGCCTTGCTTACATGCCTCAACTCCTAAGCCAATTGATAAATGCGTTTTGCCAACTCCCGGACTACCAATAAAAATTATATTTTCCTGGTTATCTAGGAAAGACATTGTCGCAAATTCTTCGATTTGCTGTCGTTTAATGGAAGGTTGGAATTCATACTTAAATTCGCCTAGTGTTTTCACTACTGGAAATCTAGCACGTTTAATACGTCTCTTCAGACTTTCTTCTTGTTGATAGGCTAACTCTTTATTTGTCAGCTCTAACAATGCTTCACTAAAACTAATTTGATGGTCATTCACCGGTTGACGATAATCGACGATTGAAGCTGCCATATTATTCAAATTTAACTTCGTTAAATTGGTTATTAGTTTCTGATACTGATTCATTTTATTCCCCTATCTGGTCATAGACATTCAAATTTTTAAGCATGTATCGATCGATGTCCTTATCACTTTTATCTGCCATTAAATTGCTTTTAAGAATGGCTCGCTTGTCATGTGGATCATAATTAAATTGTCGATCCGTTAAATCATGCTTTTGGATCTCCACACCTTGGTAAAAGATATGAATGGCTTTACCATCCTTAGTTGGTTTAATTTCAACCTCTTTTCCGATATAATTAGGGGAAACAGAGTATTGATGGTTTTGAAATCTGATCATTGAATCTCGTGATACTTTTCTGGTTTGGACGCTTTGGAAGTATCTAATGAGATCGTGATTGAGGGGCCTGAGATGCTCTTTTTCTTTTGCCCACAATTCAATTGGCTGATGGTTATTTCCTTGTGATTTTTCGTGATTAAGACGATGACACACACGATTGACGATTTCATTCAATTCACTAATCGTCTTAAATTCACCGTTATATGGTTTTAGACGTCCCATCGTTCTTGCCAATGCCTCAACGCAACCTTTGGTTTGCGGTCTAAACGGCCGACAAGCAATTGGATGGTAATCGGCATCATGACTAAACGACAAGAACTTTTCATTAAATCGATGGTGACGAAAATCGCTTAGTTTATGGTCAACGACAGTTGACATATTATCGAACCAAATTTCTTTGGGAATACCACCGGTAGCTTGAAAAGCCTCAAATAAACATCTAAAAAGGGTATCTTGCTTTTGATCTAACGTAAGCTTGAGAAACTTAAATTTGAAATACGGTAAGACATAAAGGAAGACGCTGAAAGTATGTGGTACGCCATTCTGGTCCATCATCGTAACTTTCTCTTTCCAGTCAACTTGAGCGCTCAAGCCAATTGTGTGCTCTACCCTAATCGTTGCTTTCTTTACTTGGAATTTACGAAAACGACGACAATAATCTTTGACGATTGTATATTTGCCGGTGAAGCCTTTCTCGACGATAAAGTCAAAGATTGATCTAGCGGAACAGCCTGCCGCATATTTAGACTCGATAATGTCACGATACTCATCTAACTTACTACGACGCCGGTGACGCTGATTATAGTTTGTTTCCTGGCCATTTAAGGCACGTAAATATGCAGCTTTTACTGTTCGTGGATCAACACCATATTGTCGAGCAATAGCCGTGTAGTTAGGTTTGATGTCTTCTATCACGAAATGTTTCATCCTTTCGTAAACGTCATTGCGCATACTCTTCACTTCCTCATCAAATAGATAAGGTGAGTATACAAAAAATGTAGGAAAACCGACAATTTTAAACCGCCGTTTTCCTACATTTTAATTCCGCCCTCTACATATTGATAATATGATTGTTAAATCAATAATACTTTGTGATAATAAACGTAGGACAACAGAGTAGCAGGGTGAAAATTATGAAGCAAATCTTATCTATTGATTAATTAATAGAACACATGGAAGATAAGGGAATTAAGTTTAACTTAGTTGGTACGAGAGAAGCAGCAGACTTTCTTCGTCATAACAACTACTATTTTAAATTAGCTGCATATCGAAGCTTGTATCCCAAAATCCCTCAAGGTAAAGGTGCTGGAAAATATCAAAACTTGGAGTTTGCCTACCTTAAGGAACTATCTACTATTGACATGCATACTCGCTATCTGATTATTAGAATGTGTTTAGATATTGAGCATGCTATTAAGGTACGCTTGATAGATTCAGCTACTCACAATCAAATGGAAGATGGTTATGAAATTGTAAGACAATACTTTAGTAAGGAAGATCCTAATTTCTATCTTTTGAAAACGATTCGTAATCATAAGTCTGGAGAGTATTGTAAGGATTTAATTGCAAAATATTATCCTTATTTTCCAATCTGGGCCCTAGTTGAGGTAATCTCATTTGGTGATTTACTACATCTTTGTGCTTTCTATGAAAAAGAATACCAATGTAAAATTATTCCAAATAATAAGTTGATGAATACGGTAAGAGACTTACGTAATGCTGCGGCTCATAGCAATTGTCTTCTAAACCAGTTAGGTAAAAAGATGGATGATAGTAAGCAGCCAAATGGATTAATTACAGCCTTTGTTAGACAACTAAATGTTGTCGGTCAATCTTCTAGACATAATAATCTTCAAAAGAACTTTTCGTACGATATAGTCACGTTATTGTATGTTTACGATTACCTAATTCCGGGTGTTTCAAAGAAAAAACGGATGGTAGAATTGCATGAGTTTATGCATGGACGGGTAGTGAGAAATCATGATTACTTCCGGGGGAATAATAAGATAACCGGGACATATGTTTTCCTAGATAAGGTTATTGACAAGCTGGCTGCAAAATATTAAACTACAAATAGTATTGAAAAATATATTTGTATTTTTGTAGGGGGCTAAGATTTATCTTGCCTCCGATTTTTTAATTAATCACTGAAACTTGAAAGCACGAAAACTAGCCGGAGCTGCGTCAGCTTCGGCTTTTCTC
>NZ_AZGM01000144.1 GCF_001435935.1 Limosilactobacillus panis DSM 6035 | reverse complement strand
CCTGCTTAATCTACGTCACTAAATTCGTTCAAGTTATTTCTTGCAATCTGCCATATACTTAAAGTATTAAACAAATAATGAAATTGTGTATACAGCAGCTAATCCAGCAAGCGCTAAGACAGAAGTTAAAGTTGACCAAGAAAGAAGGGTTTCCTTTAGTGAGAGACCAAAGTATTCTTTGATCATCCAAAAGCCAGCATCATTAACATGATCACAAAAGACGGAACCAGCACCAACAGCTAGGACCATCAGAGCAGCCATCGCGGAATTAGAGCCAAACTGATGTGCCATTGGAGCGACTAAACCGGCGGCAGTCATCGCAGCAACTGTAGATGATCCTAACGATACCCGAAGGATTGCAGTAATGAGCCATGCTGCAAGGATTGGCGAAATATTTGTTTGTGCAAAAAGGGTTGAAATATATTTAGAAATCCCCCCGTCGACAAGGACTTGTTTAAAGGCACCACCACCACCGATAATCAAGAGCATTACAGGAATTTGCTTAATTGACGTAACCATGGAATTAGAGATTTCACTCATGCCCTTGTTTCGCCAAAGCCCCATTGTAAAAATTGCAAAAATCAGTGAAAGAAGCATGGCAAGGTCTGGAGCACCGATGAATTGAATGAATTCATTGATTGAGTTGCTCTTTGGAAAAATAAATGAACAAATAGTGGCAACAGCAATTAAGATAACGGGCATCATCGCTGTTAAAACAGAGATTCCGAATTTAGGAGTCTCATCAATATTGAATTCTTTATATTCACCAAGAACCGAAATATCGATATCCTTTCGATAAACTTTAGGATAGACCTTATGAAGAAACCAGTTAAATACTGGTCCAGCAATTATAATTGTCGGAATTGCGGCAATGATCCCCAGCAAAAGAACATGGCCAAGATTAGCGCCAAGAATACCAGAGATTGCTGTTGGTGCCGGGTGTGGTGGTAAGAAGGCGTGAGTAACGTTCAAGGTCGCAGCCATCGGGATTCCAAGGTACATCAGTGGCATATCAAGCTCACGGGCAATAATAAAGATAATTGGAAGAACAACCACTAAGCCAACCTCAAAGAACAGCGCCAACCCGATGATGAATGAAGCAAGGATAACAGCAACCTGAATCCACCGCCGGCCAAACTTATCAATAAGGGTTGTTGCAATCCGGTAACCGCCACCAGCATCAGAAACAAGTTTCCCAAGCATCGACCCAAAGCCAAAAATAATGGCAAGGTGACCAAGTTGACCACCGATTCCGGTTTCGATAGTTTCCGGAATCTTAGCAAGTGGCAACCCGAGTAAAAGGGCAACGATAAATGAAGTGATAACTAAAGAAACAAAAGTGTTGAGTTTTAATTTAACAATCATAAAAATTAATAAGGCAACACCGATCAAGACAATTAGTAATGGCATAAGTTAACCCTCCTAGTGGGTAGATTGTTGTTGAAGCTTAGCAATTGTTGAATAGGCTGGAGTCAATAATCCTTCAACCTGTTGAAATAGTGGTAGGTATTGTTGATAAACGTGAACGGCACTTTCCTGAGGTTGGTACGAACTAATATCACCGACAAAGTTTTGAACAACGTTAAGACTATTAACGATTCCGAGACTCTTCATTGCCATGGTGATTGCTCCTAAGCAGCCAGATTCAAATGAATTAGGAATATTAACTGGACAATTAAGGACATCTGCAAGCATTTGCCGCCAAACTTCTGCCCGGGCAAAGCCGCCAGTAGCAGTAACGCTGGCTGGTTCACCAACAAGGTCACGAACGGCTTGAAATACAGTCGCAATATTCATGCAGATCCCCTCCATTACAGACCGTAGCATATCAGCACGGGTGTGTAGTTGTGAAAGGCCGAAGAAGATCCCTCGTGCATTTGCGTTCCACAACGGTGCCCGTTCGCCACCAAGGAAAGGATGAAAAATAAGTCCATGTGCGCCAGCCGGAACCCCTTCAATAACATGATTAGCGAGGGTGTAGGGATCAACATTCTCATTTTTAACGGCATTAGCATCAACCAAATGCTCAACAGCCCATTGGTAAACATCGCCGCCGTTGTTAAGGGGACCACCGACCACCCAAAGGTCATTATCGACTGCATAGCAAAAGAGGCGTTGCTGGGGATCGATTACGGGATGATCAGTAACAACGCGAACCCCAGCCGATGTTCCAATAGTAATTGCAACGGTGTCTTTTCTAATTGCCCCAACTCCCAAATTTGAAAGGGCCCCGTCAAAAGCACCATAAACAAATGGGGTATCTGATGGAATTCCCATCTTTTCTTGGGCCTTATCCGTTAAACCAGATACCTGGGTTGTCCCGTTAACAATGGCTGGCAACTGGCTTTCTTTAACCTTAGTAAGGGCTAGTGCCTGCTCATCCCAGCTCATGGTATTGATATTCATCATCCCTGTACAGGAGGCAATTGAAACATCAACCTTAAATGAGCCAAAGAATTGATAGAAAAGATAAGACTTAATATCACCAAAATAGGCGGTGTTTGCGACTTTCTCTGGTTGCGCTTGGTTAAGCCACATTATTTTGGTTAGTGATGACATTGGATGAATTGGTGTTCCGGTCTTTATATATAACTGCTGTCCCTCCGGACTACGTTTAAGGTGATTGGCAACTGCTTGTGCTCGGGTATCCGCCCACGTAATTACACGCGAGAGTGGTCGAAAATGTTGATCGAGCAAGATGACACTTTGGTTAGCGCTAGAGAAAGAAACCGCTAACAATTTCTCGTTTACAAAATCAATCTTTGCTCCAGCATCGTGAATGACCTTTTCAACAGCATTAAGTATTGCTTCAGGATCTTGTTCGGCCATTCCACTGCTATCCCGATAAAGTGAATAACTTTCATTAAAATGGTCTAATACTCTTGCATGTTCATCATAAAGAACAGCCTTGGTTGAAGTTGTTCCAACATCAACGCCAATAAAGTAGTTCATTTGCATAACATCCTTTTTACATTATTTATCAAAATATTAGGAAAATTGGTTTATCGTTACACCAAATAATATATTATCTTATGTAAGCGATGTCAAGCCATAATTATTAATAAGTGTATCGTTTTTCCAAAAATATAAGAAGCTAATTATTTTATCTGTATAATCTTTACCCAATTAAAAAAGGATGGAAAAACAGTCTCATTTCCTCATCCCAGTTACTTATTAAATGTTATCTGATACATTATTAAAAAATTTAAGAGCGCCTTTATAGAACCAAGCTTTGTATGGCATGATACAAGCCATCGGGCAGTTTTGCCCCGCGATTACTTTATAACTGAAACTTGAAAGTATGAAGACAGACTGATCCCTTGGTATCACAGGGCATAT
>NZ_AZGM01000021.1 GCF_001435935.1 Limosilactobacillus panis DSM 6035 | reverse complement strand
CTACGGCCCATAGTGGACTTTCACCACCTAGCTAATACCCATGCCGGGCGCACTAATAAAAGGGGTTGGTGGGAAAAAAGTTTTCCCACCAACCCCTTTTGGCTTTTCGAATATTACACAGTAATCGCGGAAAAAAAACGTACTTTCCCCAGCTTCTCTCTATCCTTCCTGGTCTAAGTTAATGAATGTGCTATACCGCATGTACTGGTAGTGGATCCGCATGCTTGAAACCTCAAACGGGGTTCCATCGTCTAAAAAGAAGACCCCGTCCATGATGCTAACCGGCTCCGTGGGCTTAAGTTTTAGCAGTTTCTGGTCGTCTACTGTTGAGGGGGCCACGCTGATGGTTGTAAATGACTTGGTTACCCGCTTACCCATACTATCTTCCAGGTAGTTGAAAATTGAGCTGTTAACAATCGCTAGTGACAGGGTCGGTACAATCTTAATAGGAATAAAGCCGGTCTCAATCATAAACGGCTGGTCGTCAATCAAGCGTAGCCGTTTGATTTGGTATACAAAATCGTTATCATTAAGGAAGAGTTCCTCTTGAATATCTTCACTAGCGGGAATAACTTGGTAGTTGAGCAACTGAATACGCTGCTTCTTACCGGCAACTTGAAAACTATCAGTAACCCCCAAATTGCTACCCTCATAGTGAAAGAGGGACTGGTTCTTCAAGTACAGGGGGTTAATGAAGGTTCCTGACCCCCGCTTTTTAAAGATAATCCCTTGCTGGGCAAGAATTCCCAGGGCCCGCTTGATTGAGCTCCGGCTTACCCCGTAGGTTTCACTGAGGCTTCGCTCGTCGGGGAGGCGCATCCCCTCGTATTGGTTCTTCAAGATTTTCTGCTTTATATCGCGCATTACGGAGCTATATACTAAATCTGCCATGTCGTTAACTCCTCCGGTCGATGTGTCCCGCTTATTTCACTACTAGTATAACAGACCTATTTCAAATTGGGACCTTTTTGTGAAATATTGGTCCGTTCCAGATTAAAAAAGGGAGTTTTATTATGAGCAAAAAGAACGAAAAAAGCAAGTTGAAAAAGACCCAGGTTGAGCAAATCCTGGACAAAAATAAGATTGCATATAAGCAGGCAGAATTTCCAACCCACCAGGATGGGGACGTGCGGACAATGACCGTGGACCACACTGGGGTCGATGAGCATACCGTCTACAAGACCCTGGTCCTGTCCGGAAACGTCACCGGGCCGCTCGTGGGGGTCTTGCCGATTGATACCCACCTGGACGAAAAGAAGCTCGCCAAGGTCTCCGGTAACAAGAAGGTCAACATGGTGCCTTTAAAGAAACTCCTGAAGACAACCGGCTACGTCCACGGTGCCAATACACCCGTGGGGATTTACGAAAAGTACCAGTACCCAATCTTCATCGACCAGGTTGCCGAGGAACAGGGGGAGATTTACGTTTCGTCTGGTAAGATTGGCCGGTCCGTCTGCCTGAATGCCACCGACCTTGCCAAGCTCGTCCACGCTAAGTTTGCCGACCTTGAGCAAAAGTAACACCGGGTGTAGTAATTGACCCGTTTTCTGAATAAGTTTAAAGTATAAGTATCTTAATAAAAGAAAGGTTTTGAAGAAATGAAGAAGAACTTATCCGCTTGTACAACGGTCCTTGTTGGGAAGAGCGCAACCATTGACGGCTCCGTCATGGCGGCCCGGAACGATGATACCTTCGCTCCCCTTACTCCTCAACGCTTTGTCACTTACCCGGCCTACCATAACCACCCGAACCAGGTAAAGGCCTACCTTAATAAGTGTGTGGTTGACCGTCCTGCCGATGGTTACCGTTACCAGGGGACCCCAAACGTTAACTACGAAAAAGAAGGGGTCTTTGATGAGAGCGGCTTTAATGAAAAGAACGTGGGGATGAGTGCGACCGAAAGTGTCTACGCAAACGAGCGGGTCCTGGCGGTTGACCCCTTGAACACCGAAACCGGGATCAACGAAGACCTAATCGTGGCAGCAACCCTCCCGTTCATCGATAGTGCTAAGAACGGGGTTGAATACCTCGGTCAGTTAATCGCTAAGTATGGCTCTGCCGAAGGAAACGGGGTAATCTTCGCCGACAAGAACGATGTCTGGTACATGGAAATCGTCACTGGTCACCAGTGGGTTGCCCAGCGAATCCCCGATGATGCGTATGCCGTAACCGGTAACCGAATTGCTATCCAACAGGTTGACTTCGATGACCCGGCCAACTTCATGTGGTCCGACGGCATTCAAGAATTCGTTGAGAAGAACAATTTGAACCCGGACAAGCACGGTTGGAACTTCCGCCATATCTTTGGGACCGCTGACGTTTTTGACCAGCACTACAACACGCCCCGGCAATGGTACGGCCACAAACTGCTCAACCCAAGTGTTGAACAGGACCCGCTGAACTTTGATCTGCCCTTCATCATGCGGAGTGACCGGAAGTTGACCTTAAAGGATGTCCAAGATGTCCTCAGCAGTCACTATCAAGGCACCCCTTACGATCCGCTGGGTCACGAGGGCAACAAGCAAGAACGGGAAATGTTCCGGCCAATTTCCTTGAACCGGACCCAGAATTCGCACGTCCTGCAAATTCGCAACGACCTACCCGAAGCGGCCTCCACCATCATGTGGATGGCCTTGGGGGTGCCAACCTTCACTCCATATGTTCCATTCTTTGGTAACGCCGACGATATTGACGTTAGCTACCGGGAGACGCCAAAGAAGCTTAACATGGACTTCAAGAGTGCCTACTGGATGTATCGGGCCCTCTCGATGATTGTTGAATCCCACCACGCTGAATTTACCCAGGCCGATCTCGACTACTTAAAGGACAGCCGAGAATACTTTTATCGGTGGGTAAACAAAGTTGCCCACCAGGTTGAGGGGATGAATCCTAAGGAAGTCAACCAATTTTTGAGTGACCGGACCCACGAAATGGTTGCCGAAATGGCCAAGCGGACCAAGAAGCTGATGGCCGAACTAATCATGCATGGCCTAGAGCTTTCCAAGCTGACCTTCAACATAGACAAGAATTTGTAATTGGGAATAAAGGATAGAGTAAAGCCGAGACTAGAGAAAAATTCTCCGGTCTCGGCTTTGTTTTTACTTATTTACCTGATTAATTGCCACCCCGTCGCGGAGATAGGAAATGAGGTTTTGCGACGCCTCCTTGGCCATCGCAACCCGGGCAGCTGTGGTTCCCGTCCCCACATGGGGTAACAGAACAACATTATCAAGTTTACGGAGCGCGGCAGTAACCTTGGGCTCGTGTTCGTAAACATCCAGACCGGCACCTGCAATTTCACCTGTTTCCAGGGCCCAGACAAGGTCATCCTCCTTAACCAAGCTCCCCCGGGCAACATTGACCAGCAAGGCCGTCTTCTTCATCTGCTTAAAGACCGCTTTGTTAAATACTCCGGCAGTTTCCGGGGTTGCAGGTGCGTGGAGGCTTAATATATCGGCCTCTTTAACCAAGGTCGCAAAATCGGCATACTCAATTTTCCGCTGCTTTTCCTCTTCAGCGGGTAAGCGGTGCCGCTTGTTGTACAGGACTTTCATCCCCAGGACCTGGCAGAACTTGGCAACCTGGCCACCAATCCCGCCATAACCATAGATACCTAGCGTTTCCCCCGCCAGGTTCATGCCCATATACTTCGGGTTGGAAACGTCGAGCCACTTGCCCTCACGGATTGCGTGGTCATAAAAGTGAAAACGTCGGGCTGTTGCCAGAATCAGGCCTAGGGCAGTTTCCGCGGTTGAGTAGCGAACACTGCGGGAACAGTGGGCAACCACGATTCCCTTTTGTTTTGCGTAGTCAATGTCAACGTTATCAAAGCCATCCCCCTTAGTCGAAATAATTTTCAGGTTGGTCCCGGCATCAAGGAGTTCACGATCCCCTTTAGTTCCTGAAAGGATCATCCCATCAAATTCATGGAGGTGGCGGAGGACCCACGACCGGTCGGTAACCGCTGCATTGTCGAAGACATCAAAATTTTGTCGTAATTCTTGTAGTCCCGCCTCCGGGATGTCGCCAGTAATTAGGATTTTTGCTCTTGCCATCAGATTTCCTCCCGTCTTCAGAATTTCCACAATAACATCAGTAGGGCCAGCAAAAAGGTCAGGCACCCTAACAGGACATAACGATAAGGGTGCCGGGCCGCCTTGCCGTACCGGTAGTCGTTTTGGTAACGCTGCATTGCGGCCAGAATTGCTAGTCCGAAAGTGGCCGCGACCAGGCTATTAGCCAGACACAGGATCAAAAGGGTCTGGTAACCGCCCGCCCAGTAGGTTACAAAACTGTCCGTCCCCGCCAAAGCCGCCACCAGGGTGGCCGTCACCACCAGGCCGGCCAAAAACTGGTAGGTGCCGCTCCGACGAGTAACTAGTGGAGCCCACATCCGGGGGATCATTTTGCCCACTGCAATTAGTAGGATTGCTAGGGCCCCCAGGCAAATAATGATGAGTCCCCGCTGCCACACGCCGTGGTTTGCCGTAACCAATGCTAGCAAGTAACTAGCGACAATAAGGGCCCCGCTCCCGAGCGGCAAGGGAATAAAGAGGGGACTGGTCAACCGGGTAACCTGGGCGAAATAGTTGCCCAGCAGGGCCTGAATACTTGTCAGGGCCAAAAAAAAACTGCTCCTAAAACTGTCAGCCGCGCTGGGGCCAATACCTGACCGGGAGCGCCCCAAGCGAGGACCAGAGCGGCAATCATTACCACCGCGTTAACTATTGCCAAAGCCTGGTAGTGCCCCTGCTGCTTGACTATTGCTGGCTGGTTGTAAATGAGTAGCAGGTTGTAAATATTGGCAATCAGGACGGGAACGGAGAGTAGCAGGATGGATTCCTGCAAATCCTGGGTAGGGGCCAGGATTCGACCACTCGCCTGCCAAGCGCTAGTAATCGTCATCCAGCCACCAGCCCAGGCTAAGGGAATCATGGGGACAAGAACCAGTGGCGGCTTTGAATAGGGGCCCTGTTTAAATTTCTTCACTGAATTTGCCATCTAACTTCCTCTTGAATCATCGGTACTGAAATCAATTATAACAAAATTATTATCTAGATGACTTCCATTACGACTGGTCAAATCTGCTATGATGGAAGCGAGGAATTAAAAAGGAGTCTTTAAAATGTTTCAACCACAGCTGGGGCTAAAGGGAAGCAGCGACCGTCAGCAAATCGACGACCGGCTAGTACACCATCCCCACGTTTACGAATTCTTTACCGCCGCCCGTGATTTTACCCCCGAGGGTTACCGTCACCTGGCGCGGGCAATCCAATACGTCCAATCGCAGGGAATTAAAAACATCGTCCTCCACCACCCGATGACCTTCCACGGTTACCATTCTGACGTGGTGGCTCCCGAAAAGGAGTATCCTGACCTCTACCGCTTCATTGAGACAACTACAGAGCAGTTGATTCGCCTGGCTGATGACTATCACGTCCAGGTACTCGTTCACGGTGGCTACTCTGGTGACCAAGTCAAGCACATGGTCGCTTTATACCCATCAGTTGAATCTGCCCGCCAGGCCGTTTACCAGCGGTTGGACCGCTTTACCCGGGCAGGACGGGACCAAATCATGTTTGAAAACTCGATTGCCCCCGTCTTTGCCTATTGTGACCCGGACGAGGAAGACGAGATCTTAAGCCACCACTACCGGCTGGCATTCGACATCTCACACTGCTTCATCGGGCTACATGGTGACAACCGCGGCCTCCAGGCTTCCCTCAAGCACCTCGCCCCAGCCGTTGTCCACTACCACCTGGTTGATTCGATGGGGTTGACTCACGATAGCTTGACCCTGGGGACAGGTAAGGTCGACTGGGCACCAGTCCTTCCCCTGCTTAACCCCCATGCAACCAGTATTTACGAGATTAACCTACGCGACCAAAGCAACTGTCAAGAGCAGTTGGATAGTCACGCTTACCTGTGTCAAATTGCCCGCCACCTGCGTAAGAAGGAGAAAAACTGACCGTGAAAAAATACATTAACAGGCAGCACATCTCATTAGTGCTCGCTCTCTTCATCCTCTACCTGGCCATTATTTTTTGGCCCCACTTCATCAAGTGGGCAGGCACGCTTTTGGGCGCCATTACGCCCCTTCTGATTGGTGGCATGATTGCCTACATCGTCAATCTCCTCCTGCGCCAGTATGAAGGCCTGTACCTGCGCTTGTTTAAGCAGAAAAAAGCCCGCCGGTTTAAGCGCCTGTGGGGGATTTTCCTTTCCTACTTCACCATTTTTCTGATTGTGGCGATTGTCATCCGCTTGGTAATTCCGGAGCTCATCAACTGTATTCAGCTTTTGATCACCAACCACAGCCGGGTAATTACCCGCTTCATTGCCACCTTTGAGAACAATGACGATGTCCAAAAGATCCTCCGTAATTTTGACCCCCGCCACATTTCCTGGGCAAAGGCGCAAAAATACCTGACCTATGGTTTTGGCGGCACGTTTAAGGCCCTCATGTCAACCGCCTCTTCCGTTGTCTCGGTTGCCACCACGGCCGTAATTGCCTTTTTCTTTTCCATTTACCTCCTTATTTATAAGGAAATGCTGGCTCGCCAGTTCTCCCGCTTAATCAACACCTACCTGGCTAAGGTTAAGCGCCCACTGATGTACGTCGTTCACACCTTCGACGATAGTTACAGCAGCTACATCGTCGGTCAATGTAAAGACGCTGCCCTCCTGGGAATCGCCTGCTTTATCGGGATGACCATTCTGCGGATGCCATACGCCACCATGATTGGCGTGGTCACAGCCTTTGGCGCTCTAATTCCAATTATTGGGGCTATCCTGGGAGCCAGTATAGGGGTTGTCCTGATTTTTGCCGTTTCCCCAATCAAGGCGGGAATCTTCCTGGTCTTTATCATCCTTCTCCAGCAGTTTGACAACCGGGTCACTTACCCCCTGGTTGTTGGCAAGAGCAACGGGCTCCCCAGCGTCTGGGTATTTGCTGCTGTCATTGTCGGCGGGAGTATTTCAGGAATTCTCGGTATGATGCTGACGGTCCCCCTCTTCGCCGCCATCTACCGGATCGTTGCCACTGATGTCGGCAAACGAGAACAAGCAAAGGAAAAATCAATAGCTGAATAGAAAAGGCCCTTAGCATTCAGCTCACGAGCGCTAAGGGCTTTACTAATTTATTTTTTCTTAACAACTACTTGAGGAGCCTGCTGGCACCGCATCTCGCGTACTAGGTGGATAGCTTTTAAATGGGCCAGTACCGCGTCAATCGCTAGGCTCGTCAGTTCAACGGTCTGGGCATCTGCGTTTTCCACGGCCACTTTTTTCCCCGCCAGCTTCTGGTCAAGAATTGTCACAAAGCGGTCGTATGCCTGTTGCGGATACGACTGCAGTGTTGCTTGGGCGATCCCCCGCCGAATTTCTTCAATTGAGAAGCTTGGTTTGAAAAAGCCAATAATCAAAAGGTCGACCAACTGGTTAACGGCGTACTTTTTCTTGACAGGTGCCTGGATGATTTTCTTCTTCACGTAGTTGTTAACCATTGACTTGGTCAGCGGTTCAACACCGACCCCGCTAAGTTGCTCATTAACGATTGTGACTACCTGGTCAATGTACAACCCCAGGGCCGGGAGTTCCTTCCAGCGTGGGAACTTAACGTGGATTAACTGTTCTTGCCACTGCTTGTATTGATTATTTTCTATCATCGTAATCCCCCTCGTCTTCGGCTGAAACACCAATCGACTGCCCATCGTACTGGTCACTATCCAAAACCTGGCTAAGGACCTTCGCTAGAGCTTGTTCACTAACGCCCGTTCCCGTTATTGACTGCCCTTCTGCCGTGATTTTGGCTTTGGTCGTCGTCGCCATAATTGGGAGGGCCCGGACAATGGTATAGGGCAGTTCGAACTCATCAATCATTTTAACCGCATACTGGTGGGCCCACAGGTACTCTTGAGCACTCTTGCCGTACCACTTTTTCAACTGACCAATGTCCGCATCATCAGCGGTCCCCGCCATTGAAAGCATGACAATCTTGCGGGTCAAAAAGATGGACTGGTCAATTAACTTGGCCAGGTCTTGGACCTCATCGTCAACCGGGTCACCGGGTTGGGCAAGCCAGCATAACTGGTCGCCACGCTTAAACTCAACTTTAAAGCTGCTGACGGCAACCGCGTCGTACAGCTGTTCCATGAGCAGGCGACTCAGTTGGTCATGGCGACGACTAACAATTACTGTTCTGCCCATCAAATCACCCCTTCTTAGTAGGCCATCAATTCATCTTCAACCGTTGAGTCCTCAATCCGGACATCGGTAATCGTGCTCTGTTCAAGGAGCGGCAAGAGGGCTTGGATGTTGCCGGTAAACAGGAAGCGGACTTCGTTTTCCGCCTCTTCCAGCATGTGGGCGCCCAGCTTAACCGCCATTTCAACGGGGAAGCCGGTCCCGGTAACGGTAACCGTGCAATCGACCCCGTCATTCATCGTCAGGTCCCGGGCCGACGTCAAGCGGTTGCTGTTGAAGTAATAAATGGTGTTGGCAAACCGCATCATTGTTGAAACATTGTCACTGGTAAAAATAACCAGGGAGTCGGTCTTCCTTGTGTAATCCTTAATAAGGTTGCCAATTATCAGCCGGGACTTTTCGGTCAGGCCGTCCAACGCATCTCCCAACACCACAACGGGGCGACGCAGGGCAAGCAGGATAATGATCTTTAGTTCCTGTTGCTGGACCGCACTGAGGATGGCCGTCTTTATGTTGTACTTAATTCCCAGGGGCAAAAGCATCTGGAGGGTATGCTCAACATCCAGGGCCCCACTCACATGCCGCAATGCCCGGTGGAGGACCTTTTCAACCGTCTTGCCCTTCAGCTGAACATTTTCAAAGAAGGCCATCACCCGCTCTGGGTGCCGCCGGAAGTTGGCGATGTCCTGCCCATTAATTTCAACAGAGCCATCAATAATATTTCCCTGGCTCAACAAAAGTTGGTCAATGGCTGCAGCTGGACCATCATCACTGCTACAAATGGCCACCATCTGCGGTGATACCAACCCCATTGAAACGTCCTCTAATTGGTCACCAGATTTAGCTTCAAAGGTTACCCCATTTAATACAACGCTACTCACAATAATATCCCCCGTTAGTGGCTTTAGTATTACCATTCAATTTTAGCATTTTTCTGGACAATTCAGGGAAAAGTTGGCCAATTACTACCTAAAATTGGAATATATTTAAGCCTTTTCATCCAAAATAATGTAGAATAATAAATTGTAACTATTTTCACACAGAAATGAGGAATGCTATTTTGGATAATGGTCAGATATTAATGAATTTCATTATTATCATCATTACCTTTATTTTCGCAGCGTTTTTCGTCGCCGCCGAGTTTGCCCTCGTTCAAACCCGGGTAACCGCCCTGGAAGAATTACAGGCAAAACGTAACAAGCCATCAGTAAAAATTACGCGAGCCATCAAGATGGTTACCAACCTGACCGAGTACCTATCAACAACCCAAGTGGGGACCTCCATCTGCGGGATTATCCTTGGTTGGATTGGTGAAGATACTATCGAAGGGTTACTCGTCGACGCCCTTCACACCTCCAGTGTTGGTCTCAACAGCAACCTGACCCACATCATCAGTGCCATTGTCGGTGTCCTGATTTTGACCTACTTTGAGGTCGTTCTGACAGAAATTGTTCCGAAAAACATCAGTATCGATATCCCAGTCAAGATGTTGATGCTGACGGTCACGCCACTCCACTACTTTCACGTGATCTTTTATCCCTTTGTCTGGCTCCTCAATTCATCTGCCAACGGAATTGTCCGCTTGATGGGCATGAAGCCGGCAGATGAAAATGACGAGGTGCTCTCACAAAGCGAGATTATTAGCCTATCGCGAAACGCCGTTAAGGGTGGCGCCCTGGAGCACAATGACCTGGTCTACATGAAGCGGGCCTTTGCCTTTAACGACAAAGTTGCCAAAGACATTATGATCTATCGGACCCAGCTGGCAGTTATTGACATCAACAGGACCGTTAATGACGCTCTGAAGGAATACCTGCAGACTAAGTACAGTCGCCTTCCCGTGGTTGCCAATAATGACCGGGATAAGATCCTGGGCTACGTCTTCAACTACGACCTGGTTCGTCAAAAGCAGGCTAACGGCAACGTCTCATTGGCAAAGGTTCTTCGCCACCTTTCGACAACGCCAGAAAACACACCAATTACTGAAGTCCTCAAGCAGATGATTAGGACTCGGGTCCCAATGGTTGTCGTCGTCGATGAATACGGAGGAACCAGCGGAATCGTAACGGACAAGGATATTTATGAGGAATTGTTCGGAACTGTCCGTGATGAGATTGATAACGTTGCTGACAACATGATCTCCCAGTTAAGTCCTGACACCTACCACGTTGATGGCAAAACGACCATCTATGACTTTGAACGCTTCTTTAACGTGGAACTTAACGAGCCCGAGAATAGTGATACCGTTACGCTTTCCGGTTACATTCTGGAAAACTATAACCACGTTCGCGAAGGTGATCAAATTACTTTAAGCGGCTTAGAAATTACAATTATGGACTACGAGAATTCGTATATTGACTGGTTAAAGGTCAAAAGATTAGGGTCAACAAAGGCAAAAGACGAAGATAATTAATGCCGCCCTACCTGTTTTATCGTATAGTTAAACAGGTGGCTAAAAGTTTAATTAGTGCAGAAAGAGGAATTAAAATGACAACAATGAACATCCTTTATATTTCACTTGAAGGAAATACCCGCTCTTTTATTAATCGCTTATCTAGGTTTGCTAAACAACAAAACATTATCAACAAAAATAACCCATTGATTCATGCTAAGGAAATCGAGCCACAAACTCTTCCCGCCAGCGAATTGGCACCTTTTTTCGTATTCGTGCCCACCTATTTGACTGGTGGTAACGGGATTGATTCTGGGTTCACTGAAATCATGACTAACTCCCTTGGTGAATACATTGAGGAGGGTAATAACGCTAAGTACTGCATTGGTGTCGTCGGTAGCGGAAACCGAAACTTCAACGAGCAATACTGCCTGACCGCACGTAAGTATGCAAAATTATTTAACGCCCCATTCCTTGATAACTATGAACTGCGGGGGACCTCACGAGATGTCGAACGAATCTACGGTGTTCTAAGCCGTGAATGGACAAAGCGGGAAAAGGATTAACCTGCACTAAGCCTCAAAAATATGTTTATAAAATAAAACAAGAAGCTGGGAAAAAAGCATCAGAGCGCTCCGTATGGCTAGTATAGGGCGATCGTTGGCACGGAACGGGCCGGCGATTGTCCGTAACTAGACACTAGGAGCGCGCCTTTTTTCCGCGATTACTGTGTAACATTCGGAGAATCGAGTAGGAGGTAATTGATTA
>NZ_AZGM01000143.1:3863-39653 GCF_001435935.1 Limosilactobacillus panis DSM 6035 | reverse complement strand
TTTAAGCTCACGACCAATCGTTGACCGATGACAGTGAAGCTTTCTGGCGATCGCGGTATTAGACCAGTTCAGATCATGTAGTGCCTCAATCTGCCCACGCTGCTCACTAGTTAGTTGATGGTAGTAACGAGGAATGTTAGAATCAATTTGAGTCATGAAGATCACCTTTCTTATTTTTTGGTCAATTTAAGTTTAGGTCTTCATGGCCTTTTTGTTTAATTTATGATGTTGCACTTAGATTGTAAATCCGGCATAAAAAAGTTATACTAACTTTATATAAGTTGACAAGGAAACGGCGAAAATTATATACTGAAATTTGTCTGGAGCGGTAGCGCAACTGGATAGAGCATCGGTCTTCTAAACCGAGGGTTGAGGGTTCAAGTCCCTCTCGCTCCATTTTATGTGTTGATATATCAACGTTTTAAGCAGTTTGGTCCCCCAAATGTACCCCACTTACAATTTATAATTTAAAATGGGGCTGGGAAATTGGCTAAGCTTCGCGGTACTAGACGCTAGGGATGCGCTTACGACACGGAGCTGGCCTATTTAGTTTCCCATAATCACATTATAATATTCGAAGATGCAAGAGTGGCTGGGAGAAAAAATAGTTTTCTCCCAGCCACGATTTTTTCTGCCATTGTATACTTATATTTTTACTTATTACCAAGGCCAGCGAATACCTTTTGATAGTATGCTTTAGTCTTTGCTGGCGTCATCTTACGAATATTCACTAAGAAATCCTCAACCTGTTGCTCACTCTGGCCACTATTAATTAGGTTCCGAACAAGTGCCAGCCGTTCTTCATCTATTCCTCCTTTACGCCGGCCCTCCAGCAGTTCCTTTTGTTGAACTTTTCGACGGCTCTCAAGAACAGCGCGGCGACGATCATTTTCAATGTCCATTTCGTATAAGGTGCATTGCATGTATTCTTTCCACCATTTCCGGTCCTACTTAACGTAGGTAGTAATTGTACAGTAAAATTATCAGTTTCATCAACTTTACGACCAGCAAGGAGGTCCAGGAAGTTTTGCAGTTTAGGGCCAACTGTTTAGCGATAATTGGTGATATCGAAGAAGAGAGTTACCTCGCCATCATGGTACGGATATTTGTTAATCTGCCGCCTAATCTCGTAGCGCTGTTCCCCCAGTCCAAAGGGGTCAAAGCAACGTGAAAACATACGTAGGCATTATCGGCCTGGCTGTAGTTTCACCCCTCAGCTGAAAGCATCATTTGCTCAATTTGACTGGTGCGCGTTCATTACAGCAGGCTTTGGTTGACGACCTGCTTTCGACCTCATAGTGGTTCCTATGCTCGTCCTCGGCATAAATACCGAAGCGACACCCTTCGAATCGTACATGCTCGTTAGTTCCTGCCGACACCTTGCCCAGCGATAACTCTGGTAGTACCCGGTGAATCATTTCTTTGGTAATTATCGGGTCCAAGAAAACCTTATTAAAGATAAAATCGTCAGTTAAGCCGGCCTTTTCCCAATGCTTTTCTAAGTTGGGTTGTGCCATAAAAAGCCTTCCTTATATTATTCGCGGGTTTTCCCCACCTATCAAGGACAGTAAAAATGATGATAAATCATTCATAATGGTGGGAACACTCAAGAAGTTAACTCACTGTAACTAAATTATTTAACAAAATCTAAAGAATTTATCAATATCATACGAAAATCGTGAAAATTAGTTTGCCGCATATTAAACTTTAATTAGAGATTAGCTTTGAGGTGATCTATTATGTTATCATTCTTTATCATTGTTTTAATTTTAGCTGGCTCCTTAGTCGGTCAAATGCTATTTGGTAACCAGGCCCACCAGTCAGCTGGCAAGCACAGCGCAAGGCGCAAAGCTTAATCTTTTAATGATTGATTTGGGAAGGCTTTTTTAATCATAGCTTTCCTAAACGCAAAGGGAGTGAGACAGAACTAGCTTGCTAGTTCGTTTTTCGACGTGAAGCTAGCCTGTAGGAAACCCCCGCAAGCACAAAGGGGACTTTAGCGTTCAGAAAATCCGAACGCTAGAGTCCCCTTTGTGTACTGCGCTGTAGCATTTTCAACTATATAGAAGACTTACGTCACAACTCCTTTTTTAATGCTTATTCAAATTGGGCATTAAATTGATCGACCATTACCTGGTAGGATGTTGCAATCTCTTCTGGACTAATATCAAAATCAATAATCCCCATCTTCAGCCAGAGGTGCCAAGCGTGGCGAAAGTCTTCATGACGACGGTCAAAGTATGCACCATTCAGAAAGTTCTTGATTGCCAAGTATTCCTTATTCAAATCCGCTAGCTTATCCTTCTTGTCGGCAGTCGTGATTCGCTGCCATTGTTCATCCGAGAGAACGACCAGGTGTGTCCACTGACGCTTCGCACTCGCCAGTAAGAATAAAGCCAGTCCTTGAACATATAGTTTTCTTAACTGCTCATGATCAATATCACGGTGTGAATGAAGAACATTGGCCCATCCTGCTGCTTTGGCAAAGGCACTCAGTTTCATATCAAGTTGCACATAGACTGTCTGTAGCCGGGCCTCTGGACCAATCATTAACTCTAGCGCATCATCGGCTGTTAATTCAAGATCAATCACTTGGTGGAGCATCTTAGTGATATCCAACTGCTTACTCATCGTGCTGGTCACCGTCCTCCTCAAGAGTACCCACTTGAGGAGTAAACACTTCGGTTGGTTCGACATATTCATCCGACTCTTCTTCATCCGGTGCAAGGACCATTTTATCGGAACGCACTGCGAGGGCAGAACGATTATCCAGGTACCATTTTCGAATTAAGTGGTAGTGCAGAAGGGTATCAAAGAATGATACCTGAGCTGTTGGGTCATTAACAGCAAAGAACCACTGTTGACTATAGTCATCAGGATCAAAAGCAATATCCAACTTAATTCCCTGATCCAGGACCAATTGGGCCCCATTATTCTTAGGTAGGTTCATCAGCATATAATCATTTTCCGCAGTTGCAACAAACAGCTGGTCAATCACTGTCAGATCCAGATCAGGTTGAACAAGGTTGAAGCTCCTACCATTTTCAGTATTCAAAATTCCGAGGTTGATAGTGAAGTCCAGGTCAGTCTGCAATTCATTTGCAAAGGCAATCAACGGTTTGACGGCATTACGCAAGTCTAAATCAGAATGACTGGTCAGTGCCCGAACGATAAAGTAATTAACTAACGCCCGGTTATCAAATTGCATAAGACGATTCTTCAGGTCGAGGTAAAAGAGTGGTTCCTGTTCACCCTGCTCAGTAAACGCCGCTTCATCCCCATTTACCATAAATTTAAAGGAATCACTATCGGCAATTGGCTCAATTCGGGCAATGAACTCGTGACGAACATTTTCACTTACCTGCACTGCATCAATACCATGTTTCTCTAACAAGCGTCCCATGAAAATCAGGTAGTAGTCAGCTGCTTGGTAATGTTGGGGAAAATCAACAAAGGCATTTTGCAAGTCTAACTTCACCAGTTGACTCGTGGCGGAAAGCATTTCCTGAGGGTCTTCTGTCTGGGCGAGCTGGTCAACCAGGTCAACATACTTTTGCCCCATCTTCAAGACGTCTTTAAAAGAATCGGCAAGCACGGTTAACCGTTCGCGTGGTGAGCTACTAAGTGTTTTACTATTGTTCATCTGCGCTCACCTTCCCTTCCTCGCTGTTGCCGCCTTCAAGACTGGCAAGGTAGTCGGCATATAAGTTACGATTAGCTAATTCAAAGTCCTCAAAGCTGCCAAAGGTATCAATAATACTCTTCTGTTCATAACTCAAAATCGTATTTTCTTTGGAGAGGGAAAGGACAACCTGTTCATTTTCGTGAATTGTTTTGCTTGCTGTCCGGGCTTCTTGTTCCTCATCCTCAAGTTTCTGTAACTGGTCTACCAGTTCTTGCCGCGTTTCTTTATTTTTATTTGACTCAAAAAGGCCCGAGCGTGCGTTAATTTCTTCCAATTGTGACTCGACGCTCTGCCGTTCTTCTTCTCGCTCCCGCTGGTGGTCAATCAACCCTTGCAAGCGATCATTTTCACTTGAAATTTTTTCAATCCGGTCGCTATTGTAGCGCTTATTATCCTTAGCCAGTTCAAATGATTTTTGTAATTTAGCATATTCAGTTTGGTCGAATGAGAAGCGAACATTGAGAACGTCGAGTTCACCGAATTGGCGCCGATCCCACCAATTACCAAAGTAGATTCGGTAGTGACCCGTCTGATACTCTTCGTAGTAGAAAAAGGGGTAGGTCTTCCCCAAGTACTTAATCAGCTTAACGCTTAAGTAATTACTCAATTGGTCAGCCAGGTCATTAACCAAAGACATCACTCCCTGATTATTCGGCTGCTGTTCACGATGCTCAATTTCCTTCGCGTATCGCTGGTTGTCAAGAAGCTGGTATACTTCTCGATCATGATGAGCGTCAACTGCTTCGTTAAGTTCCTGAAGGTACTTAATCTTAGCAGCAATTTGGCGTTCGATTAGGCTGCTAATATCAACTGCCTTGTTCTCGTGTTTTTCATCAATCATAAACACTAACTCCTTGTTTTGTTACTAGTACTATCATAACTGAATTGCTCTTGAATGGTTAATATTACTTGCTGCTTTTACTAAAAGCTTACATTTAAAGATTATACCCTTAATTGGGAGATAAATGACCTTTTTTCAATAAAATAGCCAATGCTTAAGCAAACAAAAAAGCAGGGGGCAAAAATTGCCACCTACTTTCGTAAAGGGTGTATCCTTACTTTTTATTAATGGACACCAAGAGTTAATTTTGCAAATCTACTCATCCGGTCAATCGACCAGGCGGGTTCAAAAACAAACTCTACATCAACGTTTTTAACTTCCGGTACCTTTTTAACCGCTTTAGTAACCATATCAGCTAAGACATTTGTTAAGGGACACCCCATCGTTGTTAATGTCATCTCAATCAGGCATATTCCCTCATTATCAAGGTCAATCGTGTAAACCAACCCCAGGTTAACAATATCAACCCCTAATTCCGGATCAACAACCGTTGCTAATTGCTTAACAATATCATCTTTAATCTCTTTACTGTCTCTCATATAAATTACTCCAGCCATTAAAAAGTACGTTAGTTAAAACCAGTTATTTATTCCGCGTCACCGAAAATCTTTGCACGAATCCGCTTACCAGTAGGAGTACCTGCTAAACCACCAAGACCAGTTTCACGGAGAGATTCTGGAAGGCCGTGACCAACCTTGGCTAAGGCTTCGATACATTCATCGGCAGGAATCTTACTGATACAACCAGCTAAAGCCATGTCAGCAGAAATTAAGGCGTTCCCAGAACCAATAGCGTTCCGCTTTACACAAGGAACTTCAACCAAACCAGCAACTGGGTCACAAACTAACCCTAACAGGTTAGCAATCGCCATAGCCAAGGCTTGAGAACTTTGTTCAGCAGTACCACCGGCAGCTTCAACAGCGGCTGCTGCACCCATAGCAGAGGCACTACCTACTTCGGCTTGACATCCACCAGTTGCACCGGCAATTCCGGCGTGGTTTGCCATAACCATCCCAAGTCCACCAGCGGTGAACAGGAAGCGAATCATTTGTTCTTCGCTTAAGCCCAGACGGTTTTCAAGCATAAAGACGATTCCCGGAAGAGTCCCAGCAGAACCAGCGGTTGGAGTAGCACAAACAACACCCATTGAAGCGTTAACTTCGTTAGTGGAGATGGCATCTTGAATAGCTTCCATCATTGTGTCACCACAAAGGGTCTTCTTGTTTTCACGGTATTCCTTAATCTTAACGGCTTCACCACCGGTTAAGCCGGTCTTTGAAAAGACTCCCTTACCTTTTTGACCCTTTTCAACGGCAGCCCGCATTGTGTCAAGGTTCTTCTTCATTTTAGCCCAGACTTCATCACGGGACAAACCAGATGACTTACATTCTTGTTCAATGATAAGTTCTGAAATAGGCTTGTTTTGCTTCTTTGAGTCTTCAACAATTTCTTTAATGCTATCGTACATAACTTGACTCTCCCCTCACTGATTACAAGCAGATAATAGATCCAAACTTATCCTTAAGTGCCTTGACAGTTTCATCACGCATGTAATTCTTAACGTCATATACGTAAATGTCTTCATCCTTGGCACGGATAACTTGCTTCCGACTAAATGGAGCAACCTTTTCCATTTCAGTAGTAACTGGAATACCGTTTTCATGCTTCTCTTCTTTGTATAAGTAAATAACAATCGGAAGTGGACCAGAAGGCTTGATTTCAGAACCATCCAGAACAATGTCACGAATCTCAATTGCCCCACCACCGATAGAACAACCAGAAACTTGAACTTTCTTGTCGCCGTTGGACATATCAAGAATGGCAGTATTCGGGTGGCCAATTGGACTTTCACCCTCTTCTTCAACGAAGCGAATATCAACACCATTATCCTTGGCAATCATTGGTGCCCGTGGTACCCGCGGGTCATCTGCAGCAAATCCTTGTAAACCGGCGGCCAAAGCATAGTCAGTACCGTGACCACGGTGGGTCTGAGCAAATGAACCGTAGTAGTGTACAGTAACCTTCTTCGGAACGCCACCAAACAGTTTATTAGCGGCTTGGCCAATAGCAACTGGTCCAGCAGTGTGCGAACTGGATGGTCCAATCATAATAGGTCCAATAATATCAAAAACACTTCTGTAATTTCCACTCATTTTAGGTTCTCCTTTGTATAAATGCCTTAAACTGTCAACATTTCAGACAACACTATTTTTCAGTAACAGTGTCCCCTTCACGAATTTCAGCAACGGTGTGGATCTTGTAGTTCTTAAAGATAGCACGACCAATGTAGGCCCAGATAGTACTGTTAATGATAATAAGGATAACAGCTTCAAGAGTCTTCAACCATGGGTTCATACCAAAGACAACGATAAGACCGGCCCATGGAGTAGCCATACCAGTAACCCGAACAACCAAACTGAAGGCCGTAACGATAATACCGTTGATAGCCCCGGCAAACAGGTTCGTTACAAAGATTGGAACAGGGTTAGCAGAAATAATGTCCAACTGGGTCAATGGTTCGATAGTAACGGCGATGGTAGTTGCCTTATCACCGAACTTCATCAGACGGAAGAATGAGAAGTTAAAGATTGAGTTCCCGAAACAACCGAGGGCACCAATAGCCATTGGAACACCAAGCAGGTTGATCAAACTCGTTAGGACCATTGAGGAAAGTGGCGTCATACCAACCAATGGAATAATACCACCAAGGATAGCACCCATTACCCATGGGTTAGTCTTTTCGGCAGTAACAATCGAGCCACCGATAACGTGCAGAATTGCAAGTACACCAGGTTGGATAAGTAATGCAATTGCGTTGGCAAGCATTGGGGCAACCAAAATAACAACGATTAAGTCAAGCCCACCAGTAACACGCTTTTCAATTTCCTTAACCACGAATGATAGCAAGTATGCAGCAATAAATGCAGGAAGTAACTTAAATTTCATCAGAGAAATTCCGATGATCATTGAGAATACAGGACTAATACCGAATGCCAGTGGAACTAATGAACCAGCAGCCAGTACCCCCATGGATCCCATGACGTTACCAATTTGAGCGGTAAATTGAACATGGAAAACCTCACCAATTGCGTAACTTAAGAACGCTTGTGGCAGGAACGTGGCACATGCGGCACCGGACAATGCACTAACTGATTGTTTACCGTGAGGTGCTTTGAATGTGAACAAACTCATTGCGGCAATAACCAGGAAGAGCATTACGACACCTATAAGAATAGATAACATATGCTTAACCTTCTTTATATAATTAATTAATAATCAATTATCGGTGACGTCTTAGCCTAGGAATGATAATAAATTATTATTACAATAATAGTGTAACCTATCTTCTCAAAAATGTAAACGCTAATATTTAACAAAATGTCTCAAAATTAGCATTATCTGAGAAAAATTTATCGCTTATTATCAAATTATCGTTACTATAAAACGGTTTAAAATATGGTTTGTCATTAAATTTTAATCTTAATATTTATTTTCGTGATAACTGCTTGGTTTCTAGCGTTGCTATTATTATTAAAAAATGCTAATATACACTATACATGGTAGATTTTATCATGTTCAGTTCTATATAAATTTCTTTCACCAAAGCCGTAAAATGCTGTTAAAACGGTTTTTTTAGCAGTTATTGACTGGTTAATAATATTATTAATTAACTACTAATAAGTTATTATCATGAAATATCTTTATCATTTGCCGACATTATAGAGATCGAAAGCTGTTTACATAGTTCGGTAAGAATAATCATTTCGAAGGAGGTTATTCCAAATGTCAAGTGAAGCTGTCCGAAAGCATATTAAACGGTTTATTCCATTGGTTGACTTCTTTGCTGAGGTCCTTGGACCCAATAGTGAAGTTGTGTTAAATGATGTAACTGATTTGGACCATTCGGTAGTATACATAAAAAATCCAACCATTACTAACCGAAAAGTCGGTGATCCAGCATCTAACTTCGTTCTCAAGATTATGAAAGACGGGATCGACGCTGATACCAATTTCATTGCTAACTATTCTGGAAAATCAAAGAGTGCGCCAGATCTGCGTTCCTCGACCTATTTTATTCGCTACCAGAATAAAATTGTCGGGATGCTCTGTATCAATACTAATCATGCACCGCTGGAAGCTCTGGTTAAGCAAATGGATACTTTTAAAAAACTATTTGAGGTTCAGACCACACCGATTAGCGAAATCAGTACGACTAATAAGGAAAATAAAACGGTGACCCGACCAAATAAAAATATTAAGGTGATTACCGAAAACTTCAATAGTTCGGTAAGTTCAATTGCAAAGAGTGCCGTTGAAAAGAAGGAACGAGAATTAAACGTTTCTGTTGACTTCTTCCAGCAAGACCAAAAGATCGCAGTAATTAAGGAATTATATGAGGACGGTTACTTCCTACTTAAAGATTCAATCCGGGTAATTGCTTCCGCGTTGAAGTGCTCTTCCCCGACTATTTACCGCTACCTGAATAAAGTAAAAAACATGAATCAGCAACAAAACACCTTTAAATAAAGAGGATGGAAAAAACGTTTTCCCATCCTCTTTATTTATTTAAAATCGTAAAACGGCACTTAGCATTTAATAATGAATGCTAAGTGCCATTTGAGGTATTTGCAGCGGTGTAAAGTCAATTGACCCTACTTAAACAAATTACTTGTTGCGGAATGGAACCGCGTTTTCTTTCGTAATCTTTGTTACCCCGTGCATGTATGGTACTAAGACATCTGGAATAGTAACAGAGCCATCTTCGTTTTGGTAGTTTTCTAGGATGGCAGCAACTGTCCGACCAACAGCCAGGCCGGAACCATTCAAGGTGTGAACATAACGAAGGTTCCCATCTTCATCACGGTATTGGGTGTGCATCCGCCGTGCTTGGAAGTCCAGGCAGTTCGAACAACTGGATACTTCACGGTACTTGTTTTGGGCAGGCATCCACATTTCGATATCGTGGGTCATCGATGCGGTGAAACTCATGTCACTAGTAGTCAGGGTGATAACGTGATAAGGGATGTTCAACTTCTTCAGAATGTTTTCACCATTGGCAGTCATCTTTTCCAGTTCATCCCAAGAATCTTCTGGACGAGTGTACTTAACCATTTCAACCTTGTTAAATTGGTGCATCCGAATCAAGCCACGGGTATCACGACCAGCGGCACCAGCTTCAGAACGGTAGCATGGAGTTAAGGCCGTAACGTATACCGGTAACAGCTCGGCTGGAATAACTTCACCGGAGAAGTAGTTAGTCAACGGAACTTCGGCAGTTGGAATCAGCGTCATATCTTCACCGTTGACCCGGTAAACAGAGTTCCGGAATTTTGGATATTGACCAGTCCCGTACATAGCAGAAGCCTTAACAATGTATGGTGGTAATACTTCTGTGTACCCATCCTTCATGTGTTCATCAAGCATGAAGTTGTAAACGGCCCGTTCCAGTTGGGCACCTAAACCAAGATAGTAAACAAACCGTGCACCAGATACCTTATGAGCCCGGTCGAAGTCTAAGATACCAAGGTTTTCACCGATGTCCCAGTGGTGCTTAGGTTCAAAGTCAAACTTACGAATCTTACCAACCTTCCGTAATTCAACAGAACCTTCTTCAGTCAGGCTTACTGGAACCTCATCCTTTGGAATGTTTGGCAGGCGTGACATCTTGTCGTGAAACTCTTCTTCATTGGCGTTAACCTTTTCGTCCAGTTCCTTAATGTCAGCGTTGATTACCCGAACCTTCTTAACGGCTTCATCGGCATCTTCACCATTCTTCTTGGCTTCACCGATCTTGTCAGAGGCGGTGTTACGTTCAGCCCGCAGGCTTTCACTTTGCTTCAATAATTCACGACGGGTAGCATCTAATTCCAGAACTTCATCAATTTCTTCGGCCTTAACACCACGGGTTGCTAACTTTTGCTTGAAAAAGTCCGGGTCTTTACGAATCTTCTTGATATCTAGCATAACAAAATCCTCCTAACAACAAGAGCCATTTTCATCCTCAATAAATTTTGGGACGAAATGGCTCTTGTTCCGCGGTACCACCCAAGTTTAACAAAGTAAATTGTTACACTCTTGATAGATAACGGCTACCCACCGTGCGGCATTGCCCGCCCACATATATAAGCACCGGAGTTTCGGCCAATGACTTACATCACCCGTCATCTCTCTGGATGGCCTACTTGAAATGCTTTCGTGTTTCTTTTTACGATTCTTATTTTAGCACGCCGTAATGAGAAAGCAACAACAAAACAAGAAAAAATTATTATTTTTTGGGAAGGGGTAAAAACTTCCTCTTGCTAACCTAAAAAGCAAAGTTGCTTTTATTTTTTACTGCACTATAATAATAATTACAGGTATCTTTAGTACCTGTCGTTTATGGAGCGTTTCGAAAAGAGGCGAAGTTGACTTATGGCACTAAGTAAGCAAGAACGTAAGGAAATGGCTCGTAAGGCCATGGAAAAGCGTGGAAACAAGAAGCCTGATGGCTCTGGTTTCGCAAAGCTTGATGAAGAAGCCAAGAAACTGAGTGAATAAGCTTTTTGAAGCAATCCGAATTAATAAAGCGACTGATTCTTCAGCCGCTTTTCATTTTTAAACCGATAAAACCGCCGGGTACACTGAAAATGCGCCCGGCGGTTTTATTCAGAAAATAATTTTCAATTTTAATTTAGAAAGCGTCAATCATCCGGTCTAGCAACTTGATATCAGTTTCCTTCGGGTAGATTGCCATGATTTCATAGATTTGTGGTGCAGAGGTTGCCCCTGTAAAGGCCAGGTTCAATGGGAAGTACAGATTCCGGCCCTTAACACCGGTCTCCTTACCGACTTCCTTAATTGCCTGACTGTAATCAAGGTCATCGCCACCGTTAACTAACTTGTCCTTTAATCCCTTCAAAACTGCCAAAACGTCATCGTTAGCGAAATCATCATTGGCAACAATTGGATCGTAGTTGAAGTGCTGGTCCAAGACGGTGTAGTAATCCCAGGCGTAGGCCATGACTTCCAAGAGCTTGTCAACATCCCGTTGGTGGACATGAATGGTCTTCTTCAGGATATCAAGGCACTGGTCTTCGGGGATGCTTTGCAGATGCTTAGCCTCTTCAGTTTCCCCCTCTTTAACCAGCTCCATTGTCCGCTTAGCCAGTTCATCGACGTCTATCTTCTTGATGTACTGAGCATTCATCCAGTCCAGCTTCTTTTGGTCAAAGTAAGCCGGGGCCTTGGACATCCGCTTTGGGTCGTAAACCTTGATCAATTCATCCTTGGAATAAATTTCTCGTTCACCAACTGGGGACCAGCCTAAGAAGGCAATAAAGTTAAAAATTGCTTCTGGCAGGTAACCATGCTTCTTGTACTCGTTGATAAACTGCAGGGTATCCTTGTCCCGCTTACTGAGCTTTTTCCGGGTCTTCGGGTTGAAGATCAATGGAATGTGGCAGAATACGGGGTGCTCCCAGCCGAGGGCTTCATAAATTGCCATCTGCTTAGGAGTATTGGAAATGTGGTCAGCCCCCCGCAAAACATGGGTGATTTCCATTGAGTGGTCATCAACAACAACGGCAAAGTTGTAGGTCGGCATCCCATCACTCTTTTCAATGATGAAGTCACCACCCAGGTTGTCAGAGTTAAAGGAAACGTGGCCCCGGGCAATATCGTCCCATTCATATTCGTGATTCTTTGGGAAGTGGAAACGAATGGTCGGCTTCAAGCCTTTAGCTTCAGCGGCCTTCTGTTCCTCTTCACTCTTGCCGTACCAACGACCATCGTAGTGGGGAGCTTCATTATTGGCGCGCTGACGTTCACGCATTTCCTGGAGTTCTTCTTCAGTCGTGTAGTCCTTGTAGGCAATTCCCTTGTCGAGGAGTTCCTGAATGTACTTGTGGTAAATGCCCTTTTTGTTACGTTCACTTTGCCGGTAAGGAGCATACTTCGGGTTCGGCTTGTCAGGGCCTTCGTCCCAGTCAATCCCTAACCAGTCTAAGTTTTCTCGCTGGCTCTTTTCACCGGAAGCAACGTTGCGCTTCGTGTCCGTGTCTTCAATCCGCAGAACCATTGTTCCGTTAAAATGGCGTGCGAATAAGTAGTTAAACAATGCTGATTGAGCATTTCCAATATGCAAAAAACCCGTTGGACTAGGTGCATACCGAACTCTGACCTTTTGATCCATTATTACGATTCTCCTTTAGTAACTAGTTAGCACCCCTCAAAAAAGGCGCTAGTGCAACAAATACAATTTTATCTGAATGTGGCGATTTGTCAATGTAGTGCACAAAAAAGAGCCGGTTCAACCGGCATCTTTATATTAAATCATTTTCATAGATAAGCTGAATTTTAATACTGGTCCATGTAGCGCTGCCGTTCCCAGTCAGAAACGTGTTGACGGTAAGCATCGTATTCACGGGTCTTAGCTTCCATAAAGCTGTGGTAGATGTGGGCACCCATCGAACCATTGATGACGTCATCCTCAGCAAGGGACTTCAGGGCGTTGTGCAATGTGTCCGGCAGGTTCCGGATGTCCTTTTTATCCCGCTCGGCACTGGTCATCTTGTAAATGTTTTCGTCGACCTCATGGATCGGTGGTAATTGATTCCGTAAGCCGTCCAAACCAGCTTCCAGAACAGCCGCAATTGCCAGGTATGGGTTTGCAGAGGGGTCAGCTGAACGTAATTCCAGCCGGGTCCCCATCCCCCGGTCGCTCGGGATTCGAATCAGTGGTGACCGATTGGACGTTGACCATGCAACATAAACCGGTGCTTCATAGCCGGGAACTAAGCGTTTGTAAGAGTTAACGATCGGGTTGCAGATTGCCGTGTAACTCCGGGCATGCTTCATTAGGCCACCGAGGAAGTGGTAAGCCGTTTGGGAAAGCTGCTTTTCGTCATTTTCGTCATAAAAGGCATTGTGACCGTCTTTATCGAATAAGGACATGTTCAGATGCATGCCGGAGCCGTTGATCCCTGACAGTGGCTTTGGCATGAAGGTGGCATGGAGACCATACTTTTTTGCAATGGTCTTTACAATCAGTTTAAAGGTTTGAATGTTATCAGCCGCTTCCAGTGCATCGGCATACTTAAAGTCAACCTCGTGTTGGCCAGGAGCAACTTCGTGGTGGGCCGCTTCAACATCGAAGCCCATCTTTTCCAGGGCCAGGACGATATCACGCCGGCAGTCTTCACCAACATCAGCTGGCTCCATATCAAAGTAGTTTTCTTTATCGTTAACGTTTGTGGTTGTGTTACCATCGGCATCCGTCTTAAAGAGGAAGAATTCAGGCTCTGGGCCAATATTGAAGTCCTTAAAGCCCATCTTTTGCATATCTTGAAGAACCCGTTTCAGGTTGTTTCGTGGGTCACCTTCAAATGGGGTCCCGTCCGTCATGTGAACACTGCAGATTACGCGGGCAACCTTGCCGTGCTCTGCTCCCCACGGGAATACCAGCCAAGTAGACATATCCGGGTAAAGGTACATGTCACTTTCCTCAATGCGGACAAAACCGTCAATTGAAGAACCGTCAAACATGATCTTATTATCCATCAACTTATCAAGTTGACTGACTGGTAAGTCAACGCTCTTGATTGTTCCCAGTAAGTCCGTAAACATTACCCGCAGGAAACGGATGTTTTCGTCTTTTACCATTGTGCGAACTTCGTCTTTGGTCAATTTTTGCTTTGCCATAAAATTCATTCCCTTTCAATAACTCTAACTAACCAATGCCATCAACTGCCAGGACGGTTGGGATAGACCAATCACCGGCCTAACAGTTCAAACGTGTATCAAGCTTACCTTCCTTAATACGGTTCTTAGAATACCAATCCCCCTGTAACAAGTCAATTTAATTCCGAAACTTTTAGCTATTTGTAACCAAATTTGTTCGTTAACTTTACTTTTTTAACCAGGCCTCCACAAGGGACTTAACATCTTGAATTGTGTCACTGCCGCTAACTAGGTCAAACCAGTGAACGTCCATCTTGTTTCTGAACCAGGTTAACTGGCGTTTGGCATAGTGACGTGAATCCTTTTTTACCTTTTCAATTGCAGCTGTCAATGAGCATTCGCCAGTAAAGTAAGGGAACAATTCATGGTAACCGATCCCCTTTCCGGCGGGTAAACTAAGGCCGCCCTGGTCGTATAGCCAGCGGGCCTCTTCAACGAGACCGTTTTTCACCATTTGGTCGACCCGGTCGTTAATCCGCTGGTACAAGGCGGCCCGTTCGGTGGTCAGACCAACCAGGAGAAAGTCCGTCGTACTATCCAGCTGCGGTTGAGCAGAAAAAAGTTTACCAGTCCGCTCCACCACTTCAATAGCCCGAATGATTCTTCGCCGGTTACCCACCGGGATGTTTTGACTGGCTTTCGGATCCACTTTTGCGAGATGGTTCCAAATGAACTGGTTCCCTTTTTGGTCGGCGACAGCGTTCCAGTGGTCCCGAATTTGCTGGGAGCGGGCATCAAAATGGTCCCCACCAAGGGTCAAATTAGCCGTCAGGGTTTGAAGGTAAAAGCCAGTCCCCCCAGCAATAATGGGAAGGTGGTGACGGTTGGTAATCTGCTCGATAAGCTTGCTGGCCTCATCTTTAAATTGGGCCGCCGAGTACCGCTGGTCGACGTCAGCTATATCAATCAGGTGGTGGGGCACACCCGCCATTTCCTCTTTGGTCACCTTGGCTGTTCCAATATCGAGGTGGCGGTAAATCTGCATCGAGTCTCCAGAAATGACCTCTCCTTGCTCGGCCTGGGCCAGTTTAATTGAGAGGGCGGTCTTTCCAACCGCTGTCGGCCCCACAATTGCAATTACTTTATTCATTCTTTAACTTCCTTATTAAAATAATAATTTTGCTGATTATGACTGGTAAATAACGCTCAAGTCGCTCATAATAGAGTTAAGTTACTGATAAAAAGGAGGAATTGCCTGATGAAACAATTAACAAAGGGATTTTTAATCGGAACTGCATCAACTTTAGCAGCGATTGTCAGTGGCGCCGTTGCTTTCCATAAGACGGTTATTAAGCCGGTTGAAGAAGAAGAGGTTAAGTTCGACGAAAACCGGCGGGCTGCCACCCGGAAGAACCGTTCTGCACACCAATTCTAATTCCTCAACATTTTAATAAAAAAGTGAGGCTGGAGAAAAAATCTCCAGCCCCTTTTTTATTCAGATATCACTTATCAAAAGCCAATCCTAGTACTTCGACTTCTTCGTCTTACCGTCCCAAGCACGGTAACCGTCCCGGAGGATGTAGAGTTTCTTATAGCCGTGCTTGTACAAAAAGGCTGCCGCCTGGGTGCTGACTGACATTCCAGCATCGTAGAGGTAGATTGGTAAATCAGGGCGTAATTCACCGTATTGCTGCCGCAGGTAAACATACGGTAAGCTCCGGGCCCCCAGGATGTGGCCCGCTTTAAAGTCGCTCTCGCTTCGCAGGTCAATCACTTGGGCCTTCCGGATGCCCTTTTGAAAATCTTCTTGGTCAAGAACCGTTGAGTAGCGCTTCCGCCGCCAGGCCTGGTAGCCCCACCCAATCAAGAAGGCCAGGATGATGACAATCAGGACCAGGTTAAACGTCAACAGTCCGTTACTAATAGCTAAAATCAAAGTTTAACGCTCCCTTGTGAAACTAGTTAACTGATTCAAACTGCCGAGCTAAGGATGCAGCACCGATAACACCGGCATCGTTCCCCAATTCTGCCAGCTTCAACTGGGTAGAAGTCCGAACTGTTGGGAAGGCAAACTTTTCAAAGTTCTTTTGAACCCGCTTCAACAGGAAGTCACCGGCAGCGGAGACCCCACCACCAATAACCAGGTATTCAGGATTAAGGACGTTAGAAAGGTTAGCACATGCCAGACCAAGGTAGTAGGTAACTTCGTCCACAACGGTGTTTGCCAGGTAGTCGTTATCCTTGGCCAGGTCAAAGACAATCTTTGAAGTGATCTCGTCACCGTTATCAATCATGGCCTTAAGGCGGCTGTTACCTTCGTATTCTTCTGCCTTGTCTTGGGCCACATGAACAACACCAGTTGCTGAAGCATATTGTTCTAGACAGCCGCGGTTACCACAAGTACAAAGGTAACCGTTAGGCTTAACAATCATGTGGCCGACTTCACCACCGGCACCGACAATTCCGTGAACCAGCTTACCGTTGGAGATCAGTCCACCCCCAACACCGGTACCAAGGGTGATGAAGGCAACATCGTCACCTTCGTTACCAGCACCCTTCCAGCGTTCACCGAGAGCGGCTACGTTGGCGTCGTTATCAAGGGCAAACTTCATGCCTGTTCCCTCTTCGATTTGCTCCTTAACCCTTTGGGTGGTCTTCCAGTTAAGGTTAAAGGCCCCAACAACTGTCCCCTTGTCACGGTCGATGGTTCCGGGAGTTCCCATCCCAATACCAACAAACTGGTCGGGTGTCATTTTGTAAAGGTCCAGGTGGTGGTTAATGGAATCCACAATATCAGGAACAATGTGGGAACCATCATCCAAGATGTTGGTCCGAATTGACCACTTCTGTTGGATCTCACCCTCCTGAGTCAAGATTGCAAACTTAATTGTTGTCCCACCAAGGTCAACACCAAATAACTTCTTTGCCATTATTAATTTCCTCCTGGTTTATTAAATTAGTATAGGCGCCCAGACTTTTCCCGGCGCTCTTCTTCACGATGTTCTTTTCTAAGAACAATCTTTGCTTTCATATACGTTGTCTTGTCGACGACCCCTGCTTCGTACAGGTGGTCTAACTCAATTGCCATTAGCTCGATATCGTACAATCGTTTGCCCACATACACAAAGACGTTAAACTCCTTCAGCAGCTGCTGAACATCATATAACGTCCGATATTCACGTGGTAAAGCCATCCTATCAGCTCACTTTAACAAATAAAACTAGTAACCCGAGAACTAAAACCACCGTGGCAAGCACCCGTTCCACAGAATTAACGTGGCCAAGGCGGGGTGCACCAACAGCATAACCGGCTAAAAAGCCCCCTACTAGGCCGCCAAGGTGTCCCGCAAGGTCGATGCCGGGAACGAAAAGATCCGTCACAATGTTCAGGACAACCAGGATTAAGAACTGGCGACCCAGCATCCGAATCGCTTGGTTTTCCCTAAAAGTGACGCCCAGCATAATAAAGGCACCAAAGAGGCCAAAAATCGCCGTACTTGCTCCCGCCGATAAGCCATTGGAAATCCAAAAGGTACTCAATAGGTTACCGGCAATGGCACTGACAAAGTAAATAACTAACATCCGCCAGTGACCAAAGAGCTGCTCAATGTAGAGACCTATAAAGTAAAGGGTAATACTGTTAATTAAGATGTGGGCAAAACCAATGTGAACAAAGACGGGGGTAATTAGCCGCCACCATTGTCCAGCCTGCACGAGAGAAGCGTTCAACGCCCCAAACTTTAGCAAAACGACAGTGTTGGTTGAGCCCCCCATCATCGTCATCATTAGGAAGACGACGACTTGAATGGCAATCAGACTTACCGTCACGGGGTTGTTCTTCCAGTAGTTTGCCTGCATTCGCTATTTCTCCGCGAGTGTGATTACTCGGTCAACCTGCTGGTCATGATCTTCTGGCGCCCATTCGCCATTCTCAGCTTCCTGGGTTGGCAACGCCAGTGACAGCGACTTACCCTGGTAATTTTCAAGGTAGCGGTCATAGTAACCTCCACCAAATCCCAAGCGGTAGCCATCCTTTGTGAATGCCACCCCGGGAACGATCATGAGGTCAATCTCGTCCGGGCCGTAAACACGTCCGTCGCTTGGTTCCAAAATACCAAATGTTGTCTCTTCAAAGGTCGTATTTTCTTTTAACTCGACAAACTCCATCTGTCGGTGAGGCAAGGTCCGGGGAACAACTACCGTCCGTCCCTCATGCCGGGCATGAAGGATCAACGGGGCCGTATCAATCTCGAAGGACTGACTGAGGGTCAGCGCAATAACCTTTGCTCCCATCCATTCCGGCTGGTCATACAGGATGGATGCCAACGCCTTTTCTTCATTAAGGCGGGTGTTAACATCCAGCTGCTGCAACCGGGCAATATAAGCTTGACGCAGTTCGGCTTTTGAATACTTCATTATTCTACAATCTCCCCTTTACGCTAAATAAGATAAACGGTTTCAACAACTTATTATCACCGCTCACTACGCTTTTTGCAAGCGTTATTTTATAACGGTCGGTAAGGGTAAGTCCGTTTACTTGTCTTCAGCGAGGCGTTGGTAGAGACGAATAATTTCACCTGCGAGATCGACGTAAGTAATGGCAGTCATCAAGTGGTCCTGGGCGTGAACAATTAAAAGGGTTAATTCCACTTTTTTCCCCTGAGCCTCACTAGTCAGCATCTTAGTCTGCGTGTTGTGGGCCGTGTTCAACGTTTCCTTAGCCTGAGCTAATTTTTGTTTGGCACTCGCCAGGTCCCCATCATGAGCTGCTTCAATGGCCTCATGGGCTGCTTCCTTAGCATCCCCGGCGTTTAGCATTAACTGCATTGCCTGCTGCAGAGCTGCGTTGTTTTCTTCTGTCATTCTCTCTCCTCTTAAAACCAACTTAACAATAAAAAATCCTGCTAACAGCGCAATGCTATCGGCAGGATAAGAGAAACTAAATTACTTAGTTTCACGGTGTAATGTCACCTTACGTTCCCGTGGGCAGTACTTGTTTAATTCAAGACGGTCGGGATTGTGACGACGGTTCTTACTGGTTAAGTAAGTCCGTTCATGGCATGAAGTACATTCAAGTGTAATGTTGACACGCATGAGTTGAAACCTCCAAACATATTTTTAATCTTTAATTGGTTATTTATCGTAACCCTAACTCGTACAACTATATCATTTATTAGTGGATTTGGCTAGGGTTTTGTTCAAGTTCGTTAAGGAAAATTCCTTGACAGCCCCTTAATCTGTCTGATCGTTAGCAGTGCTAGAGCTGCGGACAGTCTTCCAGTATGCCTGGAAGATCTGCTTGGCCATCGTGATGTTGGCTTCACCATCATCATTCGTACAACCAGGAATGGCCAGAGCAACCACCACTTGCGGGTTCTTGGATGGTGAGAAGCCGGCAAAACTCAAGGTCGTTGTATCGTGACCATCAGAAACGGTCTGGGCAGTCCCGGTCTTCCCAGATACGGATGGCTTTAGGCTTGACATGTTCTTAGCAGTAACGTAGGCGTTGGTCCCGTGCGTAACCAGGTAAAGTCCCTGGTGGACAAGGTCAAAGTATGACTTGGGCGCCGGGATGACCTGCTGAACTTGGGGTTGGGTAACGGATTGAATTGGTCCCAGCTCCCCATTGCTTTTGGTCCCCCTAATTTCCTTAACCACGTACGGCCGCATCCGGTTCCCACCGTTGGCAATTGTCGACATGTATTGGGCTAACTGAATCGTTGTGTAACCATCATAGTTCCCGTAAGCCAAGTCAAGCGCCGAACCGATGTGCTTTTCATCAGATGGTCCTTCGTAACCAGCTGTCTCACCAGGAAGGTCAATCCCCGTCTTTTGCCCTAGGCCAAACATGTTAAAGTACTTTCGTTCGGTCTGGAAAATACTTGGCTTCAGCGTCATCGGACCATCATCCGTGTAGTTCATCTTTCCTTCCTTCATAATCACCTGCATCATGTAGGAGTTAGATGAAACTTCCAAGGCAGTCGGTGCGTCAACCGCCATGTCGGCACCCCCACCGTGGTTGAACCAGGAACTCTTTTGCGCAATTCCTTCAACCTTGATTGGCTTATCAGTCAGGGTGTTATTCGACGGAGTGATTACTCCCGACATCAGGCCCCCCATGACCGTGGCCGGCTTAACAACCGACCCCATGGTAATTGGGTGGTTAATAGCCCCAATTTCGTCAACCGTCTGTTTACCAGTCTTAGTGTTACGGTCAATTCCCGCCATCGCTAAGACAGCCCCGGTATTCGGATTCATAACCACTGCGTAAACCCCAGGTGAGTAGCTATTCCCCGCCGCAGAGTAGTTTTGTTGTAAGATCTGTTGAACCCGCTTTTGTAGCTGAGCATTGATCGTCAGAACCAGGTTGTCACCCTTCTTCCCACGGTACTTAACAACTTCCTTGGTGACGTTGTTGCCGCCGTTCGTGGTGACCTGGGTTTGGGACTTGGACCCTGCCAAGGTGGCCTGGTATTCCTTTTCGAGGTAACTCTGTCCCACACTATCATTTCTAGAGTATCCCTGTGACAGTAAGGAGTTAACCTCATCACTCGGCAACCCGGTTGTCGAAACGCTCCCGGTAAAGGACTGGAAGTTCTTCCCCTGCGGATAATTTCGCGTCCAGGCGGTCCCAATCTTGACCCCCGGCATCTCGCCAAGGTGTTCACCAACCTGAGCAAGTTCCTTACCAGTAACACCCGTTTCCTTAATATAGGTTGTGGAAAGGGAGTAGGCCCCACTCATTGCCGCATAAATCCGCGCGTTGTTCTTTTGCTGATTCGTCAGGTGCCAAGTAGATGGGTGGGCACTCAGGTACTTCAAGGCCTTGTTGTACTTGTCATCATCAGAGTCACTGTCTGAAGTCTTGACGTGCTTTAAGACCTGCTTTAACCGGCCCTTATCAGCAAGGAAGTAGTCCTCTTCATTCCGGTCCGTTAACCGTGAATTCTTATTGGAGACCGACACGTATTTACCCAGGCGGTTAGCAATCTTATAGAGGTCTGCTGAAGTCACATCCGGCCCCTTAGTATAGGTTATCGCTTGGTGGGTCTGGTTACCAACTAACACCTCCCCCCGGGAGTCATAAATCATCCCCCGCTGGACGTTGTTAGTCTGGATAGAAGTATCAGACCGTTTGACCTCAGCTTTGTAAGCTGTCCCGTTGAGCACCTGGAGGTAAAACAGGCGGGCAGCAAGGGCCAGTAACAGAATTCCGACAACCCACAACAAGAAGTTTAACCGAAACGGGATAATCGACTGAGCATTCCGCTTTTTATTATTACTTCGTGAACCAAATAGGCTCTTCATTCGATCAAAAATTTTCACCGGATCAAATTCTCCTTCATTGTAGTGAATACTATTTTAACAAATTTTGTTATTTTGCGCAGGCAAACGCCACTACTAACACAAGAATAATACTCTTTATTCGGTAAAATTTGAACTACTTCCCTTCAGATTTACCTAAATTTAACTTCCGTCAATATTTAAACACATTTTTCGTTATATAATGTGACCTACGTGTAAGAAATGACTAAAAGGGGAATTTGTTGTGTTACAAACGTCAAAGATAAGTAAAAGATCCATCGTTTTGTGGGGAAGCTTCCTACTGCCTGTTTTGATCATGGGTAGTTACTTTGCTTACCGCCAAATGGCGCCCTTTGGTGGTAGCAGCCTCTTAACTGTCGACCTGGGGCAACAGTATATCGACTTCTTTTCCTACTTTCGTAATAGTCTTCTCCACCACCCATCCTCTTTAATCTATTCGTTTAGCAAGGGCCTGGGCGGTGAAATGTGGGGGACCATCGCCTACTACCTTTTCAGTCCCCTCAACCTGATTCTACTGGCATTTCCCGGGAAATTGCTGACCAGTGGGATAATGGTCATCCTCCTTCTCCGTTACGGCCTGGCGGGGCTTTCCTTCGCCTGGTTGATTGACCGGACCGGGTGGCAACGTGGCCCACGGATTTGGGCATTTAGCACTACTTACGCTTTAAACGGTTGGATGATTGCCAACCAGTTAAACATGATCTGGCTGGATGTTTTGGTGATCCTTCCCCTGATTATTTGGGGGTTATTCAAACTAATCCACCAACGGCAGGTCGGCACCTACATTGCCTGGTTGGCGGTAATGATGGTCGACAACTATTACATGGCCTGGATGGTCTGCCTGTTCACCCTCTTGATTATCATCTGGCAGCTCCCGGTCCTGAAAAATTGGCAGGCCCGTGGAATGGCCTTTCTCCGCTATGCCTGGTCCTCACTGCTTGCGGCCGGAATTGCTGCAATTGTATTGCTACCGACAATCTTTGCCCTCAGCCAAAGTAAGGGCACCTATACAGAGAACGTAATCAGGAGCCGGTTTGAGTACTTCCCGTTGAAGATGCTGGCAAAACTCGTTCCGGGTTCCTTCAACTTCGACCAGATGCCAAAGGGGCAGCCCAACATTTACGTCGGCATGATCATGATCCTCGGCTTTGCCCTCTACTTCTTTAACTCACGCGTCAAGTGGACCCAGCGGATTGCTGCCGCGGGTGTGACCATCTTCTTTATCCTGTCATTTTGTTACGAACCGTTAGACCTTCTCTGGCATGCTGGGCAGTTCCCGGTTTGGTACCCCTACCGCTTCTCCTTTGTCTTCTGCTGCTGGTGTATTTTACTGGCCGCCCGCACCCTTCAGGTCAACTACCGGCCGGCCCCGTGGCAGGTTCTGTGTCTCTTGGTGCTGACCGTTGTCATATTCGCCTACACTGGGACCCTTAAGCTGTCATACATCAGTACCGACCAACGGATCATCGGGATTAGCTTTGCTGGAATCAGCCTGGTTTACCTCCTTATTAACCGGCGAAACGCCCCGGGATTGTATGACCTTCTTTTAATCTGCCTCGCCTGTTGCGACGTTGCTAACGCCGCCTTTACCAGTCTGAACAGCATCGCCTACGTCTCCCAAAACGAGTTTGCAACCTACACTAGCCAGCTTGACCAGGCCAGTCGGAAAATTAGGCAGCACGACCAGGGCCTTTTCCGGGTAGCTAAAACTTTCACCCGGACCAAGGACGACCCCTTCCAGGCCGACTTCAACTCGGGTGACCATTTTGGTTCAACCCTAGAACCGACCCTCCCGGACTTTATGGGGGCAATTGGCCAACCCGCCGGCGATGGCTTCATCACGTACTCCAACGGGACCCAAGTCACCGATGCATTGCTGGGCTTTAAATACACGATGACCAAGAAGAACCCGTCAACCCCGCTAATGCCCCGGTCCGGCTACCGGCCAGACTGGAACGGACTGGCAACAAGTGCTTCTACCAGTAAGGTTAGGATCCAACGTAACCCGAATAGTCTGCCAATTGCCTTTGGGGCCAGCAACGAGATCCTTAGTCTCGCCCACACGACCCTGGACCCGGTCAATTACCAGTCCCAAATCATGCAGGCACTGGCGGGGCGGCCAATCAACCACTCCCTCTTTGCTGTCCAGAATTTCACCGCGGTCCGCTTTGAAAACGTTCAGTCAGCAAGGCAGATTACGGGCACAACATTCCGCCGCAAGGACTTCTTGAAACCGGCGGCCATCAAGCTGACCTTTACCCCACCAACCAACGATTCTTACTACCTGACCGTGGGGCCCGAGGCAGCTGACGACATCCGGCTGAGTGTTAACCGGAAGGCCTTTGCCCAGACAAAGAATTACCGGGATACCATCGTTATTAACCTGGCCCACCACCAGAAGGGCAAGCCGGTGACGATCACCATGCGTCTCAAGCACCAAGCTGCCTGGCTGCAAAACGTCAGTGTTTACCGGCTAAACCAGCGGTCGTTTAACGCCAGTCTGAAGACGCTTAAGCAGTCACCGTTGAAGATCAGCCACTTCTCAAATGCTAGGATTAGTGGGACCGTCAACATCCATCGCAGTCAAAGCGTCTTGATGACCACGATTCCGGCAGCCAAGGGTTGGCATGTCCGCGTTGATGGTCAACCGGCGACCAGTAAAACCGTTCTCGGCACCTTCATGGCTGTGCCAATGTCACCAGGCCACCACCAGGTAACGATGTTCTACCGGCCACCATACCTGCTTGCCGGGACGCTCATCAGCCTCGTCTGCCTCGCCGGGACTATCGTCATTATTAAGCGCCAACGGTAATAATTTGAAGAGGGCTGTGACATAGCTTCTAAAAATGCTACAATGCCGTACACAAAGGGACTCTAGCTTTCGGATTTTCCGATCACTAGAGTCCCTTTTGTACTTTTTAAAGCCTTGATTCACTTCTAATTAGTCTTAGGTAATTTTGGATTCCTAATGTTGCGATGCACCGGTGGAAGCGTCTGGGTGTTCCTCCTCTTCCTTACTGATCCCCGCAACGTCCGGCTGGTCCTCATCATTTTCGTGCTTAAAGTGGAAGACCGGACCGTCAGTCTTTGCGTTATAGTCAACCGTGGTGACCAGACCCTTAAAGAACCATTCGTCCAGGCCATCAATGTGGTAGTTGATGCCGTCCTTAACTTCTTCTAAGATGGGCTCAATTGGCTTATCCTCCCGGTTGAAGGCCGGTGAAAAGCCGTGGTGAACTTCCGTAAAGCCATAGACCTTCCCGTAGAACTTGATCCCGTTGCCATCCTGCAATCCTAGTTCGTTTTTAAACCACTTGCTCGCTTCATCCGTAATAATTAATTTCATGTAAACATCCCCTTATTATGCCATCGCTAATGGTAGCACTTTCATACCATTAACCTTACCATGTTTAAGGCAAAATCCCAATCCTTTTGCGTAAATGTAAGGGAAAATCAAGGTATTGGATTGGAAGAGCAGCAACAAAACAACAACAATAAGGGGCTGGGAGAAAACTTGAAAAACGGGAGCCTCTTTCCGTTCTACGAATATTACACAGTAATCGCGGAAAAAAGAGTGCTCCTATTGTCTAGCGCCGCGAAGCAAGTCCATTGATTACGGACGATCATTGGCCCGTTCCGTGACAACAATCGTCCTATACTAGCCATACGGAGCACTCTGATGCTTTTTTCTAGCTTCCTTTTAATTACTTAACTTCCAAGATCTTAACCTTCATCGTGCCACTTGGAATTTCAATTTCGACTTCTTCGCCAACCTTGTGCCCCAAGAGGCCCTTAGCCATTGGTGATTCGTTAGAGATCTTACCATTCAGGGGGTCAGATTCTGATTCACCAACGATGGTGTAAGTTTCGGGTTCTTCGTCCGGCAGCTCCTTAAAGGTTACTTCCCGGCCCATGGAAACTTCATCCTTGTCAACATCTTCGTTGTCGATGATTTCTGCATACTGCAGCATGTTTTCGATTTGGGCAATCCGGCTTTCGACCATTGCCTGTTCGTCCTTTGCTGACTCGTATTCCGAGTTTTCGGACAGGTCACCGTAGCTACGGGCAATCTTAATGCGCTTGATAACTTCAGGACGACGCTTCATTTTATATTCTTCAAGTTCATCTTCCAGTTTCTTTTTCCCTTCCAGGGTCATTGGAAACGTTCTTTCTTCAGCCATAACAATACACTCCTCTAAAATAATTCCGTGGTAACATTACCATTTATTGCCAAGCTTGTAAACAGGTTTATAGGGTGTGTCCACGCTTAACCAGAATATCCCGGACCTTGGTGGTCAACAGGTCAATAGCCACGTGATTTTCCCCACCTTCGGGCACAATCAAGTCAGCGTACCGCTTCGTCGGTTCAATGAACTGGTGGAACATCGGCTTGACAGTTGCCAGGTACTGGTTAATGACTGAATCCAGCGACCGGCCCCGTTCGTTCATGTCCCGCTTGATCCGGCGAATCAGGCGAATATCGTCATCAGTATCAACGTAAACCTTAATATCCATCAGGTCACGAAGGCGCTCATCATCGAGGATTAAGATTCCCTCCAAGATGATAATCTCAGTAGGCTCAACGTGAACGGTCTTGTTCGTCCGGGTATACTTCTTATAATCGTAGACCGGCATCTCGATGGCCTGGTTGTTACGCAGGGCCGCTAATTGTTCAATTAGCAGGTCGGTGTCAAAGGCCAGCGGGTGGTCGTAGTTGACCTTTTTCCGCTCCGCCATCGTCATGTTTGCCTGGTCATTGTAGTAGGTATCCTGGGTAATGATTTGGATGTCCTTCCCCTTCAGTTCATTGTAGATTGCCCGGCTAACGGTAGTCTTACCACTACCCGAACCACCAGTTACCCCAATAATGATTGGGCGCGTTTTAACTTGAGAATTCATTTAACTCTTTTACCCCTCTTAAAAATTTAATCTGAAATAGTATACAGCACAATTGGGTCCCCATCAACTGGCTAGTGGCGCTTTGCCGCCTGGTTTTCCTGGAGGCGGTTAGCAATCTGGGGTACGAAAGACGACTGCCGTAGGGTGAAGTGACCAGCCTTAACACCACTCGTCTTGTGCGTTTGCAGGTAGTAGCTGAAGACATACCGACTCCGGATTAAGCCGTGTTTCTTCAGGATTGCGGCAACCTGGTCATCAGTAGCACCTTGCGGAATCGTCACCGTCACGCGAGCCGTACTGGAACGGTTAACCGGGGTCAGCGCATAGTTAAAATACTGGTGGATCCCCAGGCCAACCACCACTAGTAAGGCCAATAGGACCAGGACAAGGCGGTTTTGTCGTTTTAGTTTATCTTCTTGCATTTGGTCCCCACCAGTCCTTGTTTGTCAAATACTACAATCACGGAAAAAAAGCGCGCTCCTCGTGTCTAGTTATGGAGGACTATTGGCCCGTTTCGTGCCAACAATCATCCTATCCTAGCCAAAGGTGCGCTCCAATGCTTTTTCCAACTTTTATTAACGGATTTCAGCACCAAGGTCATCAACTAAGGCGTTAGTAACCTTATCAAAGGCCTTGTTAACCTGGTCTTCCGTCAATGTATTGTGAACATCTTGGTAAGTCAAGGTGTAGGCCAGTGACTTCTTGCCCTTCGGCAGGTGGAGGCCACTGTATACGTCGAAGAGGTGGATATTCTTCAAGAAGGCGCCTCCCCGCTTCTTAATAACCGCCAAGACGTCCGCGTTGGTAACATTCTTGTCAACCAAGAGGGCAATATCCCTGGTGATTGCCGGGTACTTACTGATTGGGTGGTATTCGTTTGCCACCTTGTCAGCAGCAATCAGGTCTTCCAAGTTAAGCTCAAAGACGTAGGTTTCAGGAATTTTGTAGTCCTTAGCAACCGTTGGGTGAACCTGACCCACAAAGCCAACCAGCTGGCCATCAATTAAGATGTCTGCCGTCCGCCCGGGGTGCATTTCAGGACGCTGGTCATCAGCAACGTAGGCAATTTCACCAGCAATTCCCAGGTTGTGGAGGTAACGTTCCACAATTCCCTTTACTTGGAAGAAGTCAACCGGCTGGTCGTCAAGGTGCCAAGAGTTGGCCAGCAGGTGTCCCGTAATTGCGGCCGCCAGGTGTTCTTGTTCCTCCGGGCGTTCGCCACCCTTTGGCAAGAAGACCCGCCCCTCTTCATAAAGGGCCACATCATTAACGTTCCGGGCAACATTGTAGGCAACGTCAATCAGAAGACCACTGATGATACTCATCCGGGTAGCAACGTGGTCAGAGCTCATTGGGAAGTCAAGTTTCATTGGTTCATCGACGGGGTCAATTTGGAACTGCTTAGCCTTTTCAACCGTGGTGAGTGAGTAACTAATTGCCTGGTCTAATCCCATGCCTTCCATGTCGTGACGGCTGGCCCGGATAAACTTCTGCCGGGCGGTTAAGCCACCATGGTTCCGTGTCATAACCGGCAGGGTAGCTGGCAGGTTATCATAGCCATAGATCCGGGCAATTTCTTCGTAAAGGTCAGCCGCAACAAAGATATCCCACCGGCGAGCCGGTACGGTCACAACAATTTGGTCATCTTCAGATACCGTTGCTGGAAAGGCCAGCCGCTTGAAGATGTCCGTAACTTCAGCCATCTTCAGGTTGGTCCCTAAGACATGGTTAACCTTGCTCAAGGAAAGGGTAATCTGCTTGTCTTGGGCCGGCTTTTCGCTGGCGGTAACGATTCCTTGGGTAATTTCACCACCGGCCAGTTCACTAATTAGCTCGGCCGCTTCGTTCAGGGCCGTCTCAACCGTTGCCGGGTTAATTCCCCGTTCGAAACGCATGGAGGATTCGCTATGGAGATCAAGGCGACGGGCCTGTTTTCTAACCATGATTGGGTCAAAAATAGCGGCTTCCAGGGCGACCGTTGTGGTGTCATCGGCAACGGCAGTCCCCTCACCACCCATGGTTCCGGCCAGTGCAATTGGCTGGTCGTCAGCCGTAACCACGATGTCATTTTCAATCAGGGTCTGTTCGTCCCCATCCAGGGTCGTGAACTTCTCATCCTTATTAGCGTGCCGCACACCAAACTGGTGGCCGGGCAGCTTATCATAGTCGTAACTGTGCAATGGTTGGCCATACTTCAACAGGATGTAATTGGTGACGTCAACCACGTTGTTAACCGGGCGAATTCCAGAATTCCACAGCTTAATCTGCATCCAGAGGGGACTATCAGCAATCTTGACCCCCTTGATGATCCGCAGCTTATAGGTTGGGGAAATTTTTTCGTCATTAACGGTGGTCTTGACGAGGTCCGCAGTTTTTTCGTCCCCCTCTTTTTTAATGGCCAGCTCCTTAAAGTGGGGCTTGAGGCCATAAAAAGCAGCAATATCATTAACGTTTCCGTAGATGCTCAGCATGTCCCCACGGTTAGGCGTAACGTCAGTGTCGATGATGGTGTCATCCATTCCAAGGTAAGGGAAGACACTGTCACCAGGCTTGGCATCATCCGGCAAGAGGTAAATTCCCTCGTCATAATCCTTCGGTGCAATTTTATCGCTGAAGCCCAGTTCCTGGAGGGCACACAGCATACCGTTAGATTGGACACCACGAATCTTGCCCCGCTTAATTTTGACGTTGTCGCCAATCCGGGCACCGTGGAGGGCAACAATTACCTTCTCACCGGCGGCAACATTGGGTGCACCACAGACAATTTGAATTGGTTCGTCTTCTCCCACGTTAACTTGACAAACATGAAGGTGGTCAGAGTCCGGGTGGGGTTCGCAGGTTTCCACTTCACCAACCACGATCTTCTTAAGGCCATCACTCAGGGAGTAAACATCATTGATGTCAACGGAAGTCCGGGCGATCTTTTCTGCCAGGTCGCGGGGAGCAACGTCAATGTCTAAATATTCTTTAAGCCATTGGTATGATACTTTCATTTAGATTATCCTTTCTCATCGAACTGGTTCAGGAAACGGACGTCATTTTGGTAGAAGTTCCGGATATCGTCAACCCCATACTTCAGCATGGCAAAACGGTCTGGACCCAGGCCAAAGGCAAAGCCGCCAAACTCTTCGGGATCAACTCCGGACATCTTCAAGACGTTCGGGTGGACCATTCCGGCACCAAGAACTTCAATCCAGCCGGTGTGCTTACAAATTGCGCAGCCCTTCCCCATGCAGTTAAAGCAGGTAATGTCGGCTTCAACGGATGGTTCCGTAAATGGGAAGTAACTTGGCCGCAGACGGACCTGGAGCTTATCACCAAATAGGGACTGGGCAACAACTTCCAGGGTCCCCTTCAGGTCCGCCATGGTGATGTGCTTACCAACAACCATCCCTTCAATCTGGTTAAACTGGTGACTGTGGGTCGCATCGTCGGTATCACGCCGGTAAACCTTCCCTGGTGAGATCATCTTTAATGGTCCCTGGCTAAAGTCATGCTTTTCCAGCATCCGCGCCTGCATTGGTGAGGTCTGGGTTCGCATCAGTACCTTAGGGGTAACGTAGAAGGTATCCTGCATGTCACGAGCGGGGTGGTCCTTAGGCAGGTTCAGCTTTTCAAAGTTGTAAACTTCCTGCTCAACTTCATCCCCCACGGCCACTTCGTAACCCATGGAAACGAAGAGGTCCACGACTTGGTCGATAATCTGCTGGATCACGTGTGATTGCCCCTGGGCAACCGGGGTCCCGGGCAAGGTAACGTCCACCTTTTCAGCGGCCAGTTCGGCATTCAAAGCCGCCTGTTCCAATTCAGTCCGGCGTGCTTCGATTGCTTCCGTCAGGTCGTCACGAACCTTGTTGGCAAACTGACCGACGACCGGCCGTTCCTCGGCACTTAAATCACGCATTCCCCGCAGGACACTCGTGATGGGGCCCTTCTTACCAAGCATCTTGACCCGAACTTCGTTAATCTTTTTGAGGTCTTTGGAGTTCTTGATTTCTTCAAGCCCCTGCTCACGAAGTTCCGTTAACTTATCTCTTAATCCCATTTTTTCAACTCCTTTGAACAAACAAAAAAGCTCCATCCCAATAGGGACGAAGCTTCGCGGTACCACCCTAGTTTACTAGCTACGGATAACTAGTACACTTAGTCAATCAAAATAACGGTGATCAACCGGAATACCATTACGTATCAGCTCGGAAAATGAAATTCACCTTTGCACACTGACCACCACTCTCAGAATCCGTGGTGGCTCTCTGACGGGCCCGACCGGCTACTAGTTTTCGTCAACGCCTTTTTCATACCCAATATTGTAAACACTCATCCGGCGAAGGTCAAGCGGAAATTAGCACCACTTGTCGCTCCACCGGTGGACGGTCTTCATCACGGGGGCTAATTCCTGACCCCGGGCCGTCAATGCGTACTCGACCCGGCTCGTTCCCGGATAGGTCTTACGGATGACGATCTGTTCGTCCTCCAACTCCTTGAGCCGTTCACATAGGACCCGGTCACTACACTTAGTAATTGCATTTGCAATGTCTTTGAACCGTAATTGGGGATTCTCCAGGAGAACCTCAATAATCAACCCATTCCATTTCTTGCCAAGCATCATAAATGTCTGCGTAAACTTTGGGCATAGTTTACAGTCACCATCAGCTACCTTTTTTTCAGCTAACTTTGGCATCATAACACTCCTTTCTACCAAGTTGTCCGCATCCGGCGTTTCTTGATCTTCCGCCGCAGCTTTGCACGCAGGGGACCAAAGAATTCGTGTTCCGCCTCAAAATCATCGACTAAGGAGACAATCAAACTCTCTGGATAGCGGGGAACCGCCATCGTGGCGCCAAACATGTGCTTTAGGATAATATCCCTTTCCTTCTTATTCAATGGGGTAATCTTCTCTGCATTCCGCAGTGCTACCCGTGGATGGATAAAGGCGTGGGTACCTAAGTCAAACTTCGTTGTCCGCCAGTCATAATAGAACAGGTCGTGCAACAAACCAGCCCGGGCCGTGCTCCGGTAGTCCAAATGCATTCTTTTAGCGATCTTGTAACTATCGTAAGAAACCGCAATTGAGTGCTGAAGGCGGTTAGAATGATGGTGCTGAGTGTAGTTGGCCAGCTTTTGAACTGCCGGTTGGGCTAACAGGTCACTAATAATCGCTACATACTCCTTGTCGTTACGCCATTCATTCTCTGTTTTCATGTAATACCCCTTTTCATCCGGTTGGTGCTTATCATACCTAATCAGGCAACTATTTTAAACAATAACGACTTAACCTAACTGCTGGTTCAACTGGAACATTAAGATTCCCGCCGACACAGCAACATTCAACGATTCGGCTTCGCCCCGCATCGGAATGTAGAGGTTGGCAGTGGTCTGGGCAAGCAACCGCTGGTCCATCCCCTGGCCCTCGTTTCCCATAATCAGGTCAAAGGTCGATCCGGGTTTAACCGTGCGGAAGTTTTTCGCCGCCGGGTTCAGTTGGGTCCCGTAAACCGGGGCACCGACCTTCTTAAAGTCGGCAATCCACTTTTTCAGGTCACCTTCCAAAAGCTGCAGGTGGAACTGGCTCCCCTGCATTGACCGGACAACCTTGGGGCCAAAGATATCGGCCGACCGGTTGCTGACAACAACCCCAGTGAAGCCCGCCGCATCAGCGGTCCGGACCATCGTACCGACGTTTCCGGGATCTTGAACACGATCCAAGAAAAGCCAGGCGCCGGTAATCTTTTCCGGTACCCGGTGGGCATCCGGCAAGTCTACAACCGCGGCAATTCCCTGGGGGGTTACCGTATCGGTAATGTGCTTCATAATTTCCTCAGTGACAACGTAGGTTGCCCCTGCCTGTTCCTGTAAGTCGGGATGGGCCGCCAGCTGATCTTCCGTACCAATCAACTGGTTGATTTGGTTTCCTGCCTTCAGGGCCTCATTGACCAAGTGCCAACCATCAAGCAGGTATTCCCCACTCTGCTTGCGGTACTTCTTTGTCTGCAACTTTTTCCAATTCTTAACGTGTTGGTTATGAACCGAAGTTAATTCTTCCATTAGTTAAACAACCTTTCTTATCACATAATTATACCATGAAAAATGTTGTACAATACTAGCAACTCATTCATCATTTCATAAGTTTTAGTTAAGGAGAATTGAAATGGTTAACTATCAGCTTACAATTAATGGAATCGTCCAGGTCGTTGGCTTTCGTTGGGGGGTGCATGAGCATCGCCCGCCAGCTCAAGGTCACTGGTTTTGTGAGGAACCTCCCCAGCGGCCAGGTTTACATCGAGGTTCAAGGATCAAAAGACCAAGTCCAACAATTTATCGAGCAGGTAAAGGCGGGGCCCACTCCATACGCCCGGGTCGTTGACTGCCAGGTCGCCACAGGCCGGTGCCAAGACTATGACCAGGTTTTCACAATTCGGCGTTAATTAGGTGTCATACCTAGAATTTAAGCGCGTTTTAGGTTAAGATATGTCATGTTTGTAACTATATACCAAGGAGAAAATAATAAATGAAGCATAAAAGAATTACCGTTGCGGGGCTCTTAACCACGATGCTCATCGTACTGAGTGGCTGTGTCCGTACTACGAAGAGCGGTAAGCCGTACGGTTTCGTATACGACTACATGGCCAAGCCCATGCAGCACCTGATGGAATGGCTGGCCGCTCACTTTGGCAACAACTACGGCTGGGCAATTATCGTGATTGTCGTGGTTGTCCGGATGATCCTCTTGCCGGTCATGTTCTCGCAGATGAAGAAGTCAACGATCACCCAGGAAAAGATGGCCCGGGTTCAACCGCTGATTAAGGAGCTAACGGCCAAGCAGAAGGCTGCTAAGACACCGGAAGAACAGGCCGCGGTTAGTCAACAGATGATGGCCCTCTACCGGGATAACAACATCAGCCTAACCGGGGGAATCGGTTGCCTGCCACTGTTGATTCAGCTGCCGGTCTTTGCCGCCCTTTATGCTGCAATCCGCTATTCGCCAGACCTCTACCACGCAACCTTCTTCGGAATTGCCCTGGGGAAGCCGAGCTTTATCTTCGATGTCCTTTCCTTTATCGCCTACGCGGTTCAGAGTTACCTGGGTCTTGTCGGTGTGCCGGAAGAACAAAAGAAGCAAATGAAGATGGCAATTTGGATGAGTCCGTTTATGACCTTCTTTATCTCACTGACGTCATCCGCCGGTTTAGGGCTCTACTTCTTCATTGGTGGGCTATTCGCCATTCTACAAACCCTGATGGTCAATGCCTACCGGCCACGTATCCGGAAGCGGATCGAAGAAGAGGCTAAGAAGAACCCCATCAAGATGCCGGAAGCACCAAAGACCGCGCCGAAAGCAAATGCAACGTCGGCGGCAATTGACCAGCTCAAGAAGCCGAGCGCCACATCACTAAAGACGGTGGAACGTGAAAAGCGGAACCGGCAGCGGAATGCTGGTAAGCAACACCACCACAAATAATTAGTCGACCCCCGCATCTAGATTTCATGGTGCAAGGGCCTTTTTTAGGAGGTTTTAAATTTGATCAAACCAATTAATAAGGACACAATGATTCTCTCCCGCCCCTGTCAACCAGCAACCAAGGCTGACTTAGGACTCGCCAGCGACCTGCGCGACACCCTCCAGGCGAATGCCGACCGCTGTGTGGGGATGGGTGCCAATATGATTGGTGTCACCAAGCAGGTGATTATTGCCCAACTGGGTCCCTTCCCGGTTGTCATGTTCAACCCCACCATTATTAAAAAGCAAGGGCCCTACCAAACAAAAGAAGGGTGTCTTTCTTTACCTGGTCAACGTCCGGTCACCCGCTACCAAAAGATTCAGGTGCGTTTCCGTAACGAAAACTGGCAAAAGCAGGAGCTATCGTTAGACGGTTTTGCGGCTGAAATTGTTCAGCACGAGGTTGACCACTGCCACGGGATCCTGATTTAATGCTTGCAAGTTACGCGGAAAATTTAGTAAGATAGTTACTTGTAAATAAGGGTTGCAAAATCGCCGGGTTTTGCGTAAATTACTTTACGGTTCTCCGACAGGCGCCCAACCACGTGTTGGGAGACGAGAGCGTGAGGAGGACGATCTAAATGAATAGTTCAATTAACGGTGAGGTCCGCCACTACGTCACGCGGAACGTCATCGCTACTCTAGGGTTGTCGCTATACGTAATTATCGACACCCTTTTTATTTCGATTGCCGCGGGGGCTTTTGGTCTGGCCACCCTAAACATCGTGTTGCCGGTCTTTAGTATTTTTAACGCGACCGGACTCTTACTGGGTGTCGGTGGGGCCACCATGTTCTCACTCAACAAGGTCCAGCACCCCGAACGGGTCAAAGGCCTCTTCAGCCAGCTGATTACCTTTGCCGGGATCTTCGGGGTGGTGCTGGCCATCTTGTTAACCATCTTTGCCCATCCCGTCGTTGACTTCTTAGGGGCTGATGAACAGACCCGGGCGATGTCAATCACCTACCTGCGAATCATTGCCTGGAGTGGGCCCCTTTACATGTGCAGCTACATCTCGGTCAACTTTGTCCGCAACGATAATAACCCGACGCTGACGATGAAGGCAACTCTGACGGAAACCCTCTCCGTAATCATCATCGATTGGCTGCTGATCTTTGGCTGCGGGCTAAAGATTGAAGGGGCCGCGCTGGCCGCGTTGGTTTCACCCATGATTAGCCTCCTGGTACTCACCAGGCACCGCCACTTCAAAGGTCGCCAGCTCACCCTTCACTGGCAGCTGCCGAAAGTCCGCAACCTTGCCAAGGCAGCGAGTCTGGGTATTGCGGCCGCATTAAACGAGATGAGTAACGGGGTCAGTATCTACTTCTTCAACCGGGTCTTTTTGGCCCTCGCCAACAATTACGCGGTGGCGGCCTATGGAGTAGTCTCCAACATTGCCATCGTGGTCCTGGCCATTTCTAACGGGGTGGCTCTCGGGGTACAACCAATTGCCAGCCGGGAATTTGGTGCGGGCCACTTTGCCAATGTCAAGCAGGCCCTTAAGCGGGGCATTCAAATCACCCTGAGCCTGGCGGTGATTAACTTTATCATCCTGATTATTTTCAAGCAGCAGATTATCAGCCTCTTTAACACAACCAATTCCAGCCAGCTGGCCGCTTACGCCAGCACCGGACTACCGATTTACTTTACGGGAATCTTCTTTATTGCCCTAAACCTGATGTTAATCCTGTTCTTGACGGCCATTGACATGCCGCGGGCATCATTTACCCTGTCACTCTTGCGGGGTTACATCATCCTCCTGCCGATGATCTTGTTACTGGCCCACACGCTAGGGATTAATGGGGTCTGGGCAGCCGTTCCGGTGACGGAGCTACTGGTCTTCATCATTGGCACTGTTATCACTCGCGACCGGATTAAAAAATGGTA
>NZ_AZGM01000143.1:885-3780 GCF_001435935.1 Limosilactobacillus panis DSM 6035 | reverse complement strand
TGCGCTCGCGGGGGCGTGAAAACGAAGTCATAAATGACTTCTGTCACGCTCCCTTTCTTATTCAAGTGACTCTGGATCTTCAATAATTGGCAAGACAATCTTGAAAAGTGAGCCCGCACCAGGCGAACTTTCCAGACTGATTGACCCGTGGTAGCCCTCAATTAGGCGCTTGGCAATCGAGAGGCCGAGGCCGTTGCCCCCCTTCTTTCGGCTCCGGGCCTTATCAACCCGGTAGAAGCGGTCAAAGACGCGCTTAGCATCCTCAGGAGCAATTCCCTCACCAAAGTCTTGAATACCAATCTCAACGGTGTTCATCCCCCGTGACAGGGTAATATGAATCTCCTTGCGGTCCTGGGAGTACTTAACGGCGTTATCGCACAGGATTACCAGAACCTGTTCAAGGTGATCACGGTAAATGTTGACCGTGATCTTCTCATCCAGGTCATCATCGAGGTTAAAGGTAAACTCTGGATAGAGCATTTTAAAGTTATTGAAGACCTGGTGAACAACATCATTGACAACCGTCTTTTCATTACGGTAGTTGATTTCAACCTGTTCGGCCCGACTGAGGTCCAGCATCTCCTGGACAAGGTTCTTCATCCGCTTAGTCTCAATTAAGGAGGCCTTTAGAGAATCACTGAGGACCTGGGGATCATCCTTCCCCCACCGTTCCAACATATCAAGGTGGCCCTGGATGATGGCAACGGGGGTCCGGAGCTCATGGCTGACGTCGCTCACAAACTGACTCTGCTGTTCGATATAACGCTGCATTCGGTCGAGCATGTCGTTAAACATGTCAATCAGCTCCGCTAGTTCATCGTTCCGGTTGCTGACCGGTACCCGGACATTCTTCGTCGGGTCCTTACTGATTACCTTAACCGTATCATGGATATCGCCAAGGGGCCGGAGCAGGAAGTAGGACAAGGCATAGCCTAAAAGGCCACTTGCCAAAACAACGAGGCATAGTGCCATGATGCTGACCAGCCGGAGCTGACGGTAGCTCTTCGCGTAGGAGTTAAGATTATTTTCAATTTGCAGGTAACCTATTACCCGCTGGGTGTCATGAGAATAGATTGGCATATGGCCAAGCAAAATTTTATGGTGCTTTCCCTGGGCAATCCGTACCTGACGTTCATTGATGAGGGACGGTTTCCCCTCTAAGTGCCCAGTCGACAGGAGTAACTTTCCTTGAGGATTATAGATATTAACAAGCAGGTGGCCGTCACTCAATTCCTTAACCACCGGTCGGCGATAATCCGCCCCCCTGACAAACGAATGGTTATTGTTAGGATCCAAGACCTGTTCGATTGAGTGCTTAGTCAAGGACTGGTCATTCTTTGCCAGCGGTTGGCTGATGTTGTCCATTCCCTGGTTTAACAGACTTCTTTCCTGCTGAAAGAGGTTTTGGGTAAAGGAAGTGAACATAGCAATAGCCACAATGAAAAAGATAATCAGCGAACCCACGGCGGTCCCGATGGCCCACTTCAGCCTTAAAGAGACAAATCGTTTACCGTTTTTCTGACTTTTCATAGTAACTCACGAGCTCTAGGAACGGATCACATAACCGGTGCCCCGGACGGTTTGGATGTAACTCTTTTCGCCGGGACGATCAATCTTGTTCCGCAGGTAACGGATGTAAACATCGACCACGTTGGTCTCAACTTTAGAGTCGTAACCCCAGACCTTGCTGAGCAACTCTTTCCGTGACATGACAACGTTAATGTTTTCCATCAGAATCAGCAACAGTTCGTACTCCCGCTTCGTCAGGTTAATAACTTCATCGCCACGACGAACAACCCGGTTTTCCTTTTCAATTGTCAAGTCCTTGTAGTTCACCGTCGTTTGGTGTTCCTTATTATTACCATCCTCAATGCTGATCCGCCGCAGTAGGGCCCGGACCCGTGCTAGTAACTCTTCAATGGCAAACGGCTTGACGATGTAATCATCAGCCCCGTGGTCAAGGCCAGAGACCCGGTCGATAACGGAGTCCCGGGCAGTCATGATAATAATCGGGGTATCCTTTAATTCCCGGACCCGCCGGGCGACTTCAATCCCGTTTAATTCTGGCAACATCAGGTCAAGCAGGATTACGTCGAAGTCCTGGTTCAGGGCTGCGTCTAGTCCGGCCCGCCCGTCAAGTTCAACATCGGTTTCGTAACCCTCGTGCTTCAGTTCCAAGTTCACGAAATTTGCTAAGTTTTCTTCGTCTTCAATAATTAAAATTCGACTCATCAATTTCACCTACTATAAATTTTTGCCTATTATTCTCATTAAATTAACAGAACAATTTTATCACAATTTTCTAATAAACCCCAGGGTAAGGCGCGAATTTATGGTGATTTTCCCTGTGAACCACTCGGCCATTAATGACCAAGCTTCTGGGAACATGAAGCAGTATTTAGGATATTACACCTGTATTCAAGCTACCTAACTTACAGAACTCCACTCTTTTACCATGGCTAGTCCCTAGCCAATAGCTTTTAATCCTTGATGTAAGATATTAACCGCCGCATTAATATCGCGATCATGATGAGTGCCGCAGTTTGGGCACGTCCATTCACGAATTTGTAACGGCTTTGGTCCGCTATGGTAACCACAGTGGCTACAAATTTGGCTGGTATAGTTCGGTTTAACAGTTACTAATTTCTTACCATACCAGGCACATTTATATGCCAACATGGTCCGGAACTGATACCAACTAGCATTCGTAATGGTCTTAGCTAGGCAGTGATTTTCCTGAAGGTTTTTGGCTTTCAAATCTTCAATGACGATTACGTCGTACTGCTTAACCAAGGTTATTGTCAATTTATGTAAATAATCTTTGCGCTGGTTCGCTACCTTAGCTTGGTAACGGGCCCTTTGTTTCTGTGCTCGTTGCCAGTTTTGGTAATCACC
>NZ_AZGM01000143.1:0-806 GCF_001435935.1 Limosilactobacillus panis DSM 6035 | reverse complement strand
TTCTGCCCATTTAGCATTAAAAGTTCCGTACTTAATCCCATCAGAACTAATGGCTAAATCGGCAATGCCAACATCTATCCCGACTGCTTTTCCCGTCTTCCTTAAGTGTTCGGGAGCCTTAACCGCCACTTGTAATGACAGATAGTAACGGCCGGTGGGCTCAAGGCAAACCGTATAGCACTTAATCTTGCCATTAGCTAACAATGTTGTTTTACTGGTCCGAATGCTGCCCAGCTTAGGCAACTTAACCCGCCGTTTAGCAAGGACCCGACAAACTGACCGCCCAGTATAAGCTTGGCGAATAGCGCGACGTGATTTAAAACGTGGGTAACCGCCTTGGCGTTTAAATAACATCTTAAAGGCTTGGGCGAGATTATGATTGACGACGAGGAAGCTAGTTGAGTCACTCGCCCTAAAGAATGGGTATTCCTGCTTAAGCCTCTTCAGTAGATAATTCATCCCGTATTCATTAACGAAGTGACTACTGGGATTATTCTGATATCGTTCCTTGGCCATCGCCAATATTTGGTTCCAAACAAAGCGATTGTTACCAAACATTTGCCACAATTGTTCCCTTTGCCGGGCATTGGGATATAGGCGAAGTTTGATCCCCTTTATAATTTGTGTCATTCTCACCACAATCTTTCGTCATCGGCTAGTCGACAAAGTTGATTAATACCTGAACACCACTCTTTGTTAAGAAAAATTTATATCATATCTCGAAACATGTGTTCGATTAAAAGGTTAAAAAAATCGAGTAGGAGGTAATTGATTAGTTCAATTACCGACCTCTCACACCACCGTAC
>NZ_AZGM01000142.1 GCF_001435935.1 Limosilactobacillus panis DSM 6035 | reverse complement strand
TCAGTATAGGAGACCTCAAATTGAAAATATAGACGTGTTGTTATTCGGTGCTTACACTAAAGTTTACTATCTTCCACCAAATGAAAGCGCTATACTAAAAGTGGACACTTTTATGAGGAGGTATTTCTTTAATGGATGCAGATATCAAATGGTTAGATGACCCCGAAACATTTCGGGTTAACCAGCTACCCGCCCATAGTGATCACCACTACTATGGTAACTATGCTGAGTGGGGGCAGGGGCAAAGTCGTTTTGCCCAGTTGTTAAATGGCCAGTGGCAATTTAAGTTTGCCCAAAATCCACACGAACGGCAAAAGAACTTTTACCAAGTGGACTTAGACTGTGCTGACTTTGCCCAGATCGAAGTACCGAGCGAAATTGAATTGAGTGATTATGCTCAGAATAATTACATTAACACCCTGATTCCGTGGGAAGGTAAAATTTATCGGCGGCCGGCCTATGCGGTTGATGGTAAGAATAAAGAGGAGGGTTCCTTCAGCACGGGTGAAGACAACACTGTCGGTATGTACCGGAAGGAATTCGACCTTGCCCCTGAATTGCGGGGAAAGGAGGTCCGGGTCCATTTCGAAGGGGTCGAACGGTCAATGTACTTGTGGTTGAACGGCCACTTTGTTGGCTACGCAGAAGATAGCTTTACCCCGTCCGAGTTTGACCTGACACCGTACATCCAGGACGAGGGGAACGTCATGGCGGTTGAGGTCTTCAAGCACAGTACCGCTTCCTGGATTGAGGACCAGGATATGTTTCGCTTCTCCGGAATTTTCCGGTCCGTGGAATTGCTGGCCCAACCAGTGACCCACTTGGAAGATATGACCATCCGGCCAACCGTTGATGACGGTTACCAAAATGGCCGTTTAAACCTGGACCTGCAACTCGCCGGTGAACAAGAGGGGACCGTCCACGTTCTGGTTAAGGATGAAGACGGTAACGTCGTCGTTGACCAGACAAAGTCGGTTGCCGAACAGGTGGCAATTGATGATGTCGCCTTAAAGAACGTTCACCTCTGGGATAACCACCACCCTTACCTTTACCAACTGTTCGTTGAGATTCGTAACGAAGCCGGGCAACTAGTTGAACTGGTTCCTTACCGGTTTGGTTTCCGGCGGATTGAGATCAATGCTAACCACGTTGTCTTACTGAACGGCCAGCGTCTGATTATTAATGGGGTCAACCGTCACGAATGGGATGACCAGCGTGGCCGTTCCGTCACGATGGCTGACATGGAAAAGGACATCCAAACCTTCAAGGAAAACAACATCAATGCCGTCCGGACTTGTCACTATCCGGACCAATTACCGTGGTACCAACTGTGTGACGAGCACGGAATCTACATGATGGCCGAAAACAGCCTGGAATCCCACGCTACCTGGCAGAAGATGGGGAAGGTTGATCCGTCCTACAACGTTCCCGGCTCCGTCCCGCAATGGAAGAAAGTCGTTGTTGACCGGGCCCGGACCAACTACGAGACCTTCAAGAACCACCCGGCAATTTTGTTCTGGTCTCTGGGGAATGAATCCTTTGCGGGTGACAACATTGCCGCAATGGGCCGCTTCTACAAGGAACATGACGACAGCCGCCTGGTTCACTACGAGGGTGTTTGCCATACCCATGATTACAGTAAACAGATTCCGAGTCTCAAGAAGGAATCTTACCTGCCAGCTGGTGGAACGAAGGACTACCGTGACCAGATTTCGGATGTTGAAAGCTGGATGTACCTGCCACCAAAGCAGGTTGAAGAATACCTGCAAAATAACCCCGACAAGCCGTTTATGGAGTGTGAATACATGCATGACATGGGGAACTCCGATGGGGGAATGGGCTCCTACATTAAGTTATTGGACAAGTACCCACAATACTTCGGCGGCTTCATCTGGGACTTCATTGACCAGGCCCTGCAAGTCAAGGACCCCGTCAGTGGCAAGATGGTAATGCGTTATGGTGGCGACTTTGATGACCGTCACTCGGACTATGAATTTTCAGGCGATGGCTTGATGTTCGCTGACCGGACACCAAAGCCGGCAATGCAGGAGGTACGGTACTACTATGGCTTACACAAATAAATTACACGTTATTTACGGTGATGGTTCACTTGGTGTCGGTGGTGAAGGCTTCCACTACATCTTCTCTTACGAACGGGGAGGACTGGAATCGCTGAAGGTTAATGGTAAGGAATGGCTCTATCGGACCCCAACGCCGACTTTCTGGCGGGCCACGACGGACAATGACCGAGGAAGCGGCTTTAATATCAAGTCTGCCCAGTGGTTGAGTGCCGACTACTTCCAAAAGTGCACGAAAATTGACGTGACGGTTGACGACCACCATTTTGCAGGCTTACCGCTTGACAATGACCACTACAGTAATGATGAGACCGCCGAGCAGGTGGCACTGGCTTACACTTTTGAAACGCTGACGGTTCCATCAACGACGGTAACGATGACCTACACCGTAACCAGCGATGGTCAAATTAAGGTTGCTGTCCACTATACCGGTAAGAAGGGCCTGCCAGAGTTACCCGTGTTTGGTGTCCGGATGGTGATGCCGACTGCGGCGACCGGTTTTGAATACGCAGGCCTCTCCGGTGAAACTTATCCTGACCGGATGGCGGGTGGCCAGCATGGCACCTTCAAGGTTAAGGGCCTTCCGGTAGCCAAGTACCTGGTTCCCCAAGAAAACGGGATGCACATGGCTAGTGACTGGGTTAAGATCACCCGGCAGACGACCCAGAACAATGCGGATCATTCTGACCAGCCGTTCAGCTTGAAGGTGGCTAAAGACCAGGATAGCTTTGCCTTTAGTTGCCTGCCGTACACGGCAGAGGAACTCGAAAACGCAACCCACATTGAAGAACTACCGCTAGAGCGGCGGACTGTCCTGGTTATTGCTGGTGCCGTCCGTGGGGTTGGTGGCATCGATAGCTGGGGTGCCGATGTTGAAAAGCAGTACCACATTCCAGCCGACCAGGATATTGACTTTAGCTTCATTTTGAACGCCAAGTAATACTAAGGAATTTAACAAAAAAGGATCAGGGGCTGTGACATAAGTCCCCTATATAGTTAAAAATACTACAGCGCAGTACACAAAGGGGCTCTAATATTCGGAAAATCCGAACACTAGAGCCCTCTTTGTGATTGCGGGGGTTCGAAGACGAACTAGCAAGCTAGTTCTGTCTCACTCCCTCTTTTCGCAATTACTGTGTAATATTCGGCGAACTAAAAGGGGATGGTGAGAAAAAAGTTTTCTCCCATCCTCTAATTTTTGGCAAAAAAGACGGGCTACTAAACCGTTTTCTGTTTATTTTTGGGATAAAAAGCGATAAATGTTGCTTGAAACAACACCTTTTCAAGTTTTAGAATTTATTCGTTTCGTTGTTTCAACTACTAAGAGAGAAAGGTGCAGAGAGCTTGAAGAAATTATTCCATGATCATTTTTTTGCTTTGCTTGCCTGGATCCTTATCCTGGTTATTTCGGTAGTTGCCCTGCCGGATGTTAACCAGTTGACGCGGTCACACTCACAAATTACGCTGCCCAAGAGCACGCAGAGTCAGATTGCGCAGACCATCCAGCAAAAGCACTGGGGCCACCACGTTAATAATACCTACCAAGTCGTGGCGGTCTTTAATAATGGCAACAAGAAAATGTCTGCCAAGGATAAGCAAAATGTCCAAAAGACGATTAGCCGCCTGCAAAAGCACGAGGGTAAGTACGGTATTAAGGCCATCCTGGGGCCCAACGATAATGCCGCAACCCGTAAGCAGCTGATTTCCAAGGACAAAACCACCCAGCTGGTCCAGCTGAACGTCAGCAAAAAGCACGGGACCCTGCAAAAAATTAATAAGCAGCTGTCCAGTGCGGTAAAGACGGACGGGGTCAAAACCTACGTCACCGGGGCGGACATCTTAAATGATGACTTCTCCGGGGCTGTGCAAAAGGGGATTAAGAAGACCGAGGTCATCTCCGTTATATTTATCTTCGTGGTTCTCCTGTTAGTTTTCCGGTCACCAATCACCCCGTTGATTTCCCTGCTGATGGTCGGGGTGGCCTTCCTTACCTCCTTTAGTATCGTTACCAACCTGGTCGATAAGTTTAACTTCCCATTCTCTAACTTCACCCAGGTTTTCATGGTGATTGTTCTGTTCGGAATTGGGACCGACTATAACATCCTGCTGTATAACCGCTTCAAGGAAAACCTTGGCCAGGGGATGGGAAAGTGGGAAGCCACCCGTAACGCCCAGAAAAATGCGGGGCGGACCATCCTCTACTCCGGTTCCTCACTTCTGATTGGTTTTACTTCCCTGGGCCTGGCTCGCTTCTCGGTTTACCAGTCTGCCGTTGGGGTCGCTGTTGGGGTTGCTGTTTTGCTGGTTACCCTCTTAACTTTGAACCCCTTCTTCATGGCCGTCTTAGGCAAGAAGATGTTTTGGCCGGACAAGCGGTTTACTGGTGAATCCAGCAGTAAAATTTGGCACAAGATGGCCAACACTTCGGTTCACCACCCGATTGTCAGCCTCATCTTGGTATTTATCATTTTGTTACCAATTGGTCTTTCCTATAAGAACCACCTGAACTACAATGATGCCGATGAAATCAGCAATACGACGCCTTCAAAGAAAGGGTTTAACGTTGTTGAGGATCACTTTTCGAAGGGGACGGCCGAACCGGTTACGGTTTATATCAAGGCCAACCACAAGTTAGATAATGAAGAGAACCTACTGCTGATTGACCGACTGACTAACCAGCTGAAGGACAGTAAGGACGTTAAGACTGTTACTTCCGTGACCCAACCGGCCGGGAGCAAGGTCAACCAGCTGTATGTTAACAACCAACTCAAGCAGATTACGGGCCAACTTGGCAAGGCTCAGGGGAGTCTGTCACAACTTTCCTCTGGGATGGCTGGCCAGGCCGCAATGCAGTCTGCTTCCATGGGGGCAGCGGGTGCTTCAGCCATGGCACAACAACAGGCAATGATGTCTGGAATGAGTCAGATGACTTCCGGCCTTCAGCAGGGTGGCGACTACCTGACTGGCCTGCAAAATTCGGCTGCCGGTAAGACCTTCTACCTGCCGCAAAATCAGCTGAGTAACCCTGAAATTCAGCAATCGATGCGGACCTACTTGTCACAGAACAAGAAGACCGCGCAAATTACGGTTATCCTAAATTCCAACCCTAGTGGTGGACGGGCTACCAACGCGGTTAATGACCTGACCAACGTTGCCAAGTACTCCCTGAAGGGGACTAAGTTGGGCAACGCCACCGTGGTTGTCGGTGGTCAGAGCTCGAAGATCAATGACACGAAGACGGTTGCCGGTGGCGACTTTGTTCGGACGGCAATCATCATGATTGTTGGGATTGGCCTGGCCCTGATCTACGTTACCCGGTCACTATTGCAGCCGGTTTACGTTCTCGGAACGATGGTTACGGCTTACCTGGCCGCTTTGTCAATCACCCTTATTTTGACCCATCTTATTCTTGGGCGCCCAATGCTGACCTGGAACACCCCATTCTTCAGCTTTATCATGCTGATTGCCCTGGGGGTTGACTACAGCATCTTCTTAATCATGCGTTACCGGAATACGGATAACGAGCATTACCTGCCAACGGAGCGGATTGTGATGGCCTCATCTGCAATCGGAACGGTCGTAATCTCAGCCGTAATTATCCTGAGTGGGACCTTTGCATCACTGATTCCGTCTGGCATCCCAACCTTAATTGAGGTGGCCATGACCGTAATTATCGGACTGATTATTCTGGTAATTATTATTCCGCTGGTTGTTCCAAGTACGATTCACTTGACATACCCAATGCGTTCCGCGATGCGTGATAACCAAGCAAAGCGGCAGGCCGCTGAAAATTAGAATAATGAAGCTGTGACATATAGTTATATAAAAAGGGCTCTAGCCATCCGGAAAAATCCGGGCGCTAGAGTCCTTTTTGTGCCTTCTAACGACTAGCTTAACTGGAGCGTGAAGCCGTTTACGCGCGAATACTAGTCTTAAAAAGACTTGAGATAAAGATTAAACCTTGGTAGATACCGTAAGCAAGTAAGATCGTCAGGCCAATCAAAGAAACTGCCAGCAGGACATTGAACCAGGCCGACTGGTGGAAGCTGAGGATTGCCGTGTTATGCCCCCGTTGCTGGTAAACGTAAGGAGCACCAACACGGGAACGCTGGAAGTGTCTAAGCCGGTGACCGTTGACGGTAAGCCGGGACTCCTGGTAGGTGATGATGGGGAGGCGGACCTTTCCCGAGCGCTTGGCATTCCAGGAAAGACAGAGCCGTCCCTTCGGAAGGACAGTGTGCTTGAAGTCTTTAGCATGGCGGATGACCTGGTCCTGGTAGGCATATGAGCGGACGTAGGTGCGGTTGAGGTACTTCTTGGGAATCGGCAGGTAGTCGGGGACCCGCTTTTCGACTTTCATCAGCAGTTGTCCAGGATAGTCGGTGTGGACAGACCGTCGCAGGCTCTTAGAGTTGTTTGTCACCCAGGCCAAGGCCGTTGAACTATTTAAGACCTCATCTGATTCGTAGATGGCAGTCCGCCGAAAGACGCTAGTTGTCGTTGGGATTACAACCTGGAAAAGGGTAAAGAGCAAGAGACCAGAAACCAGCCGCAAGCGAAGTCGGTCATGCGGTGCTGCATCGATAAGTTGCTGGCAGCTCATCGCAATCCCCACTAGCAAGAGGGGGTAGGCAATCACGGTCAACCGGTTAGGAAACTGCAAAGTGGTTTGCAGGATTGGGACTGCTTTTTGGATGCTTTCCCAAGGGAACCAGGTCGAACTGATCAAGAGGATGATGGTCCCCATGATGGTGACCGTGTTGTTAACGAGTGACCGCTTGAAGGTGAAAATCACGTAAACCAGCTGGAGGGCAAACAAGATCCAACAGAAGTAGATCAGGTATTGACGGGTGCTGGTAAACTGTGATGGCGTCAATGCGTTGATTTGCATATCAAATGGTGCCGGCTGGGAAATATGGTTATGGAGGTTGAGCATCAAAAGGGCGCCCCAAACGTTACCGGTCAGGATAACCGTCCCCATGACTGCCTTGGCCGTATCCCAAAGCATTTGGCCCCGCTTAGTTGAAAGGATTAAACCAATGATAAAGAAGGGCACAAGCGTCAGGGTGAAGAAAATGGAACTCAACAGGTGGATCTGAATGATGACCGTCATTAAAGTCATCAGAGAGAGCCAGTGAACTGGGCGGTCATGGTCCGTAATCATCGTAATACCAACCATGATCATGTACGGGGCGAGAGCAGCCCCCCAGGCGTTCATGTTTTGTGCCAGTTCCCACCGGGGAAGCCAGCCAATACACAGGAAGATTAGGCTAACCAACAGGACTATCCGGCGACAAGCATGGACCTTGGTAGCCAGCTGGTACATTCCCACCCCGCCGATGAAGTAGACAAGAAAGCTTGAAATAACCTGGTAGCGAAACCAAGTCCCCAAAATGCCGAGCAAAATGCCGTTAAGGTAGGCAAAGAGGGGGCCGTAAACGGCGTTAATAATTCGGCCACTCTGTTGGAAGGAGTAGTTACTCTGAAAATAACTCCAGTTTCCCTGCTGGATCTGCTTAGCGGCATCGTAGAAGCGGTTAAAGTGGAAAATTGAATCCGTCCCGAGAATTACCCCGTGGGATATAATCTGCGGATACATGATTATGTAAGTCATCACGGCAATCGCTAGGTAGGGCAGGGCCCAGTTGATAACTTTTTTACTCTGTTCTTTCATGATTCATCTCTCAATTTCAAACAATTATTTGTATTATAAGACAAACCCATGTTATAAGGGAGTAAAAATCAAAACGGTTTACCAAAATTAATGTGATTATTCCACTGCGGCATTAAGATCCTGTTGTACAATAGACGGTATATTCGAAGAGAAAGTAGATGAGGTAATGCTAGCAATTTTCCTGTCAGCCGTTTCTGGTGTTTTAATTATTTTAGTAATGGTCGTGGTGGGCTTCGTAATGAATGAACGGGGCTGGTTCAACGAACAGTCGCCCCGCATCATTTCCCGCCTAGTTACCCAGGTTTCTTTACCTTGCTACATGGTTACCACCATCATGCACGATTTTTCTGCCGGACAACTGAAGGCCCTTTTACCGGACCTCCGTTACCCGGTGATCTCGATGCTAATCCTGTTTGCCCTTTCCTTCGCGGTCGCCCGGGCGATTGGCATCAAGCGGTCCCACATTGGCCTGTTTTCGTCAATGTTTTTCAACTCCAACACGGTTTTCATTGGTCTGCCAATCAACCTGGCACTGTTTGGTAATTCTTCAATCCCCTACGTGCTGGTTTACTACATGGCAAACACGACCTTCTTCTGGACCCTGGGGGTGTGGTTGATTCAAAAAGACGGCATGCACGAGGCCAAGATTGATCCCCTGACGGCACTGAAAAAGATCTTTTCACCGCCGCTGTTGGGCTTCATTTTGGGGGTCATCTTGGTAATCCTCCATGTCCACCTGCCGAAGTTCATCATGAGTGACTTTTCATACATTGGGGGGCTAACCATCCCAATGTCGATGATCTTTATTGGTATTGCCATCTCTAACGCCGGGTTGAGCCGGGTAAAGATTTCCCGGGATGCCCTGGGAATTCTTTTAGGACGTTTCCTCTTGGCACCTGCCTTGATGGCACTTTTGGTCTTGCCGAGTTCAATGTCGCCACTGATGAAGCAGGTCTTTATCCTCCAAGCGGCGATGCCGGTAATGACGAACGCACCGGTTGTTTCCAAGCTGTACCATGCCGACTCTAGTTACGCCGCAATTATGGTCACGGAAACGACCGTCCTCAGTGTGATTGTCATTCCAATCCTGATGGTAATCATCAAGACCTTCTTATAGGAAATATTTGATAATTTCCCGGGAAATACGCTATCATTAAATTGTAAAAGGGAGAGCGAGAAAGAATTATGGTAGACTTAGTAATCGTGCGTCACGGGCAGAGTCAGGCAAACCATGACAACATCTTCACTGGTTGGACGGATGTCCCGTTAACTGACAAGGGAATTGCCCAGGGAATTGCGGTTGGCAAGGCCTTGAAGGCAACTGGCATTCATTTTAGCGATGCTAATACCTCCTACATGTCCCGGGCAATTGTCACGACAAACATTATTCTGGATGAAATCGACCAACTTTATATTCCGGTTCACAAGACCTGGCGGTTGAACGAACGGCATTACGGCGCCCTTTCAGGCCGTAATAAGGCCGTCGTTAAGGAAAAAGTCGGGGCCGACCAGCTTCACCGTTGGCGGCGGGGGTACAGTGAAGTACCGCCAAAGTTGACGACCCGTCAGCACGACCGGCGTTATGACCGGCTTGGCATTAAGATGCCCCTTAGTGAGAGCCTGGCAATGACCCAGAAGCGTCTGTTGCCGTTTTGGGAAGACCAGGTAGCACCCCGGTTGCTTGACGGTAAGAATCAGCTGATTGTTGCCCACGGCAGCTCGCTCCGGGCCCTGATTAAGTACCTCGATCAAATTCCGGACGACCAGATTGACAAGGTGGAAGTACCAAACGGTAAGCCGATTTGGTATAAGTTCGATAACCACCTCCGCATCGTTAACAAGACATTTATTACTATGGATGGTGAATAAGATGGCAATTCATGAACTTGAAAATAACCCGGATCTTAAGGGCCAAGTGCGGTTGATTGATAACGTTACCTATGCGGCAATTGACGGGCGGCCCCTTAAGATGGCAATCCTGGAACCGTGGACCCAGCGTTTTCCGCTGAAGTATAGCCCATTGCCGCGGCCATTAATTGTCTTTGTTCAGGGAAGTTCCTGGCGTGTGGGCAAGATGGGGGAGCAGATTCCCCAGTTAATTCAGTTTGTTAAGGCTGGCTATGTGGTCGCCACAGTCCAACACCGTAACACCCTAGATGGCTATCCGTTCCCGGCATTTCTCCAGGACGTTAAGACCGCAATTCGCTACCTCCGGCGACACGCTATTAAGTATGCAATTGATCCCGAGAAGGTGGCTATTTGGGGGACGTCATCCGGAGCCAATGCGGCCATGCTGGTGGCACTGACCGAAGATGACCCCCGGTATGCCGGCCACCTCTATTTGACCGAGTCCGACCGGGTCAACGCGGTTGTCAGTTGCTTTGCCCCGATGGATATCAAGGATACCTTTGAGTACACGGCGGCGGTACCGGGCAGTGAATTATTGAAGTTCTGCCTGCTTGGGATGGACACGAAGAAGTGGTCAGAAAAGGAAAAGGAGATGAGTCCCCTGTACCAGGTAAAACCTGGCCAGGACTACCCACCATTCCTCTTACTTCACGGTGACGCCGATAAGGTTGTTCCTTACCACCAGATGGAGGACATGTACCACAAGCTGACCGATGAAGGCTATGATGTTGAAGCCTACCGGGTAAAGGGCGCTAACCACGAAAAGGACTTTTGGAGCGCAAAAGTTTATCAGGTCGTCCAGAAATTCCTCGACCAGCAACTTAAGAATTAAAAATAAAGGACCCTTAGCGGTGTGTCGTCAGTTGACACGGTGCTAAGGGTCCTTTTAATTATTCATCTTTTACATACTGGAGAATATCACCGGGCCGGCAATCCAGAACCTGGCAAATCTTTTCGAGAGTAGCAAAGCGAATCCCGCGGGCCTTACCAGTCTTAAGAATTGACAGGTTTGCTGGTGTGATGCCAATTCGCTTAGCAAGCTCCTTAGAGGTAATCCCCCTTTGGCCCATCACCAGTCCTAAAGTTACCTTAATCATTGACTCACCACCTAAATAATGTTGTCGGCGTCTTGCTGGAGCGCGATTCCCCGCTTGAAGATCAAGTAAATAATTAGCAGAAAAACAATAAATCCAATGCCGTCACTAAAGTTGTCTTCTGTCATTACAATGAAGCTGACAAATGGTTTAACTTGAACCAGGCGTAGCCAGATGGTGGTGATACCACTAATGATTAACCCAGCGATTTCCAGCCACAAAAGTTGCTGTAATGCCTGACAGTTAGCTGCAATAAAGTAGTGGCCCCGGTTAAGATTGTCCAATAAACGGTGAGTTGCTAGTAATCCAGCGAAGGCAAGAGCAGCGACGATTACTGCTACTAGTCCCTGAATGACGAGGTTAATGGTTAGGTGGCCGCCAAGAAACGTACGGGGTGAAACTAGGCAACAAATTCCGGCAATCACGGTTGCAAAGGCGGTAAAGAAGGTGGCAACGATACCGAGGTCAATGGCTACCTGGGCTAATCCTAAAACGAACTTGATTAACTTTTCTCTCATCATCAGTCACTCCTCCAGTGATTCTTATTTACAAAATTATTGTAAAGCAATAATTAAATATCGTCAAACAATAATTGAAGTGGACCAAATAAAAAGAGCCAGCACTTAATGCCGACTCAGTAAGTGATTTATTTGGCTAATTATGATATTAGGCAAGGGTGCCCATTGGATCCCATGGCTTGAGGACGATTGGCTCCTGGGCCTGTTCTTTCAGCAGCTTTTCTGACAGGTACTTCTTGTTAATAACAATTTGGAAGCAGTATTGATCCATCCAGTCGTCACTCATAACGAAGTAGCCCTTGTGACCAACCTTGTTTCCCCAGGAGTTTTCGACCTTCCACTTGGTTGGCTGGCCATCAACCAGGTCAACTCCGGTTAATACCATGGCGTGATCCATCATGCTTTGACCGTAGTCCAGCATTTGGGCCTTAGTCATGTCCAGGTCAACGTCAAAAAGTTCGTTGTAACGGTATGTGTTGAGGGCCATAATCCCGAGCTTGGTTTCAGAATACTTGACCACATCGGATCCAAACCAGACGCTTTCGCCGCCCTTCAGTTGGTCAATGGCGAGTTGCTTGAATTCATCCATCGGCAGGTTAAGGTGCTTGATTTGCCGGCCACCAACGACATTACCGAGCATATCGATTGTGTAGGTCTTGTGGTATTCCTTGTCAGCGGTTGGGGCCTGGATAATGGAGACGTAATCTTCCAGGTTCCAGCCAACGTACTTCTTGAAGAATTCTTGAGGGGTCAAGTTGGCGTCCCGGTGGTATTCGTTATCTTTCTTAGTCCGATATTCAAAGTCAAAGTGAGTAGCGGGTTCACCAAAAGCGTAGGCGAGGATCCGGTAGACTTCGTTGAGCATCTTTTGCCGGGCAGTGTTTAGTTCGTCATCGCTAGCATTATCTTCGTTGACCATCTTACGCAGGATAACGGCGTCGTGCCGGAGCTTGTTGTTCAGCACTTCATTGATGCCCCGAGAGTTGTTAGAGTTGAATGATTCAGGCATGGCCGTTTTCGGAACCACCCCGTACTTTTCAATGAGGGCGCACAGCATGTCCCATTGGCCACCATCACTTTGCGGTGTGGCCATTAACCAGGCCACCTTCCGGCTGTCGGCATCCTTCTTGGCGGTCTTTAAAACATTTTCGTAGAAGTAGTTGGCCTTTTCAAACTTGTCCCAGAAGAACTGGTAGGACTGCGAAAGCTCAAAGTTGTCGGGGAGGTTGAACTTTTGCTGCATGTCGTGCCGCATGGTATTTAGGGCAGCAAACATCCAGCAACGACCGGACTGCTTTTGGTCGGCAACGTTCCCGGTCTTAAGATCGATTGAGAAGTGGGGGTCGTTGTCCTTGATTGAGTGCCAATCAAAGCTGGCATTCCGAACCCCGTTCTTGGTAACGGCGCGTTCTAAAACTTGACTGTCACGTCGGTTGTCGTAGTCGGCGCGGAAGTTGGCAATATCATCGTTAGAAATAGCAAAACTCATTTAATGAGCCTCCTTTAAATTGTTACTACCTATTATAAAACAAAAGCCAGCACAACATAATAAAACGACGGCCCAATCTGTGAACTACTCGGCCATTAATGACCGCGCTTCTGGGAACACGGAGTAGTATTTAGGATATTATACCTGTATTCAAGCTACCTAACTTACAGAACTCCACTCTTTTACCATGGCTAGTCCCTAGCCAATAGCTTTTAATCCTTGATGCAAGATATTAACTGCCGCATTAATATCGCGATCGTGATGGGTACCACAGCTTGGGCACGTCCATTCACGAATGTTAAGGGGCTTAGGGCCACTATGATAGCCACAATGACTACAAATTTGACTGGTATAGTTTGGCTTAACCACCACTAAACGTCTACCATACCAGGCACATTTATATGCCAACATGGTCTGGAACTTATACCAACTGGCATTTGCAATCGCTTTAGCTAGGCAATGATTTTTCTGAAGGTTTTTGGTTTTCAAATCTTCAATGACGATTACGTCGTATTGCTTAACCAAGGTCGTTGTTAATTTATGCAAATAGTCTTTGCGCTGGTTCGCTACCTTGACTTGGTAACGGGCCTTTTGTTGCTGTGCTCG
>NZ_AZGM01000141.1:814-1050 GCF_001435935.1 Limosilactobacillus panis DSM 6035 | reverse complement strand
ACACGCCGAAAGTAGTTGGGGGATCGCTCCCTGCGAGGATAGGACGTTGCCACGCATCCATGGAGAGTTGTCCGAGTTGGCCGAAGGAGCAGCATTGGAAATGCTGTATACGGGTTAAAGCCTGTATCAAGGGTTCGAATCCCTTACTCTCCGTTGAGATGACCCGTTAGTCAAGTGGTTAAGACACCAGCCTTTCACGCTGGTATCGTGGGTTCAAATCCCGCACGGGTCACTTT
>NZ_AZGM01000141.1:0-804 GCF_001435935.1 Limosilactobacillus panis DSM 6035 | reverse complement strand
AGAGCGTCTGCCTTACAAGCAGAGGGTCACAGGTTCGAGCCCTGTATCCTCCATTGGCAACTAAATAGTTGTTACACCCATACACAGGATGGCTCGGTAGCTCAGTTGGTAGAGCAACGGATTGAAGCTCCGTGTGTCGGCGGTTCGATTCCGTCCCGCGCCACTTTATGGAGGAGTAGCGAAGTCTGGCTAAACGCGATGGACCGTAAATCCATTCCTTCGGGTTCGGTGGTTCGAATCCACTCTCCTCCATTTATAGGGATATAGTTAAACGGTATAACTACGGTCTCCAAAACCGTCATTGTGGGTTCGATTCCTACTATCCCTGCTTAACTGAATATTTTGGCGGTATTGGTGAAGTTTGGTTAACACACCGGTTTGTGGGTCCGGCACGCGTGGGTTCGAATCCCACATACCGCCCTTATGGGTTGGACATGTTTAATCCTGTTCAACTTTAACTATTTGGTGGTATAGCCAAGTGGTAAGGCAGAGGTCTGCAAAACCTTTATCATCGGTTCAAATCCGATTACCACCTTTTAGTTAGCTGATGCCTCTGTGGCGGAATTGGCAGACGCGCTGGACTCAAAATCCAGTTCCCGTTGAGGGAGTGTGGGTTCGACCCCCACCGGAGGCATTTGTTTATCGATATTCAGCTAAACTATAAAGCACGACAATGTTTGTTTGAAAGAGCATTGCCGTGCTTTTAGTTTTGAATGGTAAATCATTTGCAAATCTAAAACATTATTACGTAAGCACCGAATAACAACACGTCTATATTTTCAATTTGAGGTCTCCTATACTGAT
>NZ_AZGM01000020.1 GCF_001435935.1 Limosilactobacillus panis DSM 6035 | reverse complement strand
CCCATAGTGGACTTTCACCACCTAGCTAATACCCATGCCGGGCGCACTAGCAAAAGCCACTGCAATCAATTGTTGACTGCAGTGGCTTTTTGTCGTTAGAAATCATGTCGGTAGCTGACCGTGCTCCTTCCCTGGTGCGCGGTGACGATCAGTTGGTCAGGAATCTGGTCTTCTAGTTCAGTGACGTGACTGATGATTCCAATCATCCGGTGGCCACCAAGCGCCTGTAAAGAGCGGAGGGCATCCATCAGTGCCTGCTGATCTAAAGAACCGAAACCTTCATCAATAAAGAAGGCATCAATGCTGATTCCCCCACTCTGCTCTTGGATAATCTGGCAGAGGGCTAGAGAAAGGGCCAGTGAAGCCATAAAGCTCTCACCCCCCGATAATGTCCGGGCACTCCGCGTTTTACCGGCATTATCATCATAAATATTGACCTCTAAGCCCGTCCACTTTGCACCGGCCCCATGACTCTCGTTAGCAAGCTCAAATTGGTACCGTCCGTTCGTAAGTTGGGCTAATTGCGAATTGGCCACAATTAAGACGTCCCGGAAATAAGATTGAAGGACATAGCGCTCCAGACTGATGTGGGTAATTGTATTTCCCGCAATAACGTCGGTAAGTGTTTGTAATTCACTGATACGCTCATCTAATTGTTGATTATTACTCATTAGCCGGGCCACTCTACCCGTGATTTCCTGGGCTAGTTTTTGTTGTCCCCGCACTTGGCCAATTTTTTCTTGGATGGCCGCCGCCTGCTGTTGGGCCGCCGACAAGGAAGCTTTAGTTTCCTCAATATCTGGCTGCTTTTTCCCCTTTATCTGGGCCTGGAGACGGTCATACTGGACTTGTGTGTCGTGCAAGGCACCCTGGTACGTTTGAACCCTTTGTTGATACTGTTCCAGTTCGTCTAAGTCTTCCGCGGCTTCCTGAAGGAAAGACCAGGACAGGTCACGGCGGTAATCATTTAGGGCGTTGGTAAGTTCCGTATGAGCTTTTCCCTGCTCTTCTTTCAGCCTTGCTTGATTTTCCTTTGCTTGACTAATTTGGCTGCGGACAACGGCAACCTCTTCGGCCAAATCCTGTTCTTTACTCTGGCAACTTAATAGGTGGTCCTTATGCTTATCAATTTCTCGTTGCCATTTTTTAAGTTGATTTTTAGCGACCGCACTGTCGGTAAAATTAGCCGGCAACCTCCCCTGCTTTTCGTCCAGCCTGGTTTGACTCGTCGCTAAATCCCGGTTTAATTGGGTGATGGCCACCTTGATCCGGCTGAGCTTATCTTGTTGCCCTGTTAGCTGATCATTGACGGCGCTTAATTGGTCTTGCCAGTCGTGAACCAGTTTCTGCTGGTCTCGCAGGCCTTTCTCCTGTTGTGCAAGCTGTTCGCCGTAGTTAGTAATTAGTTTCTCTCCGTCGTCTTTCGGGAGGCTGTCAACGCCCAGGTCCTCACTAACCACCGCACGTGATTTATCGATCTGCTTACCCAGATCACTAGCGTTCCGTTCTCCCTGCCGCAGTTGCTCACTAAGTTTGGCAACAGTGGTGCGCAAGCTTTGCAGCTCGGCAAGGGCCTGCTTGACTTGCTCTTCGGTAACCACGGGCCCATCTTGGGAGAAATGGGCTGGCTGGGGGTGGTCAAGCGAACCACAAACTGGGCATGGGCTACCCGGTTTTAAGCGGGTAGCTAATTCAGCAATTTGCTGGCGGGCATATGCGTCGTTAAGATCTTCGTAATAGTTCTTTTGACTATCGGCAGTGGCTTTTTGGCGTTGGAGTTTATCTGCCAGTTTTTTGTTCTGCTCCTGAATTGCTAGTTGCTTATCGACCAGCAATTTGAGTTCTTGACTTTCCTGAAGCAGGCGTTGATATGCGGCTTGTTTCTTGGCAAGCTTGACCTCTTCTGCAGTCAAGTGGTCCTTGATTTTCAACTGGTCAGTAAGCTGCGCCTGTTGACTAGTCAAATGGGTTACATTAACCTGGACAGCCTTTTCCTTCCTTCGCTTATCCGCAACTTCTTTAGTCAGTGTCGCCACCTTTGACCGTGCCGCATCAAGGTCTTGAAATAGCGGAAGAACTTCTTTTAGCTGGTCATGTTGGCGTTTCAAGTCGTTAATCTTTGCTTCTTGGTCCTGAAGCTTATTCAGCTCCGCAGTCATCGCCGCATGCTTAGTTCGCTTATCGGCTAATTCTGTACTTAACTCCCCTATTTTGGCTTCCAGCTGGTCGCTACGTTTCTTGTCAGACTGCCACTGGTGATAGAGCAACTGGTGCTTTTGAAACCACTGGAGGTCGTTCACCCGTTGCGAAATCTCTTCAATGCTGGACCGTTGTTCAAGTAGGACTTTCTCCTTCTTTTTGACCTCCGCTAGCTCCTGGAAGGCCTTTTTGAGCTGTTGCTCATTGTGTAATTGATCATTGTACCCATCAACATTCTTTTGTAGCTGCTGCTGGCTGGCTTTTAAACTACTGAGCTGTTGGCCCAACGATGCGGAATATTCTGCTGCAGCGGTACCCCACTGACTATTTGGTAACTGGGAATCGACCTGGGTAAGGGATTCCTTGGCCGACTGGATTTGTGTTCGCTGCTTTTCCCAGTTGCTTTTCTGGCCCCGGAGCTGGTCCTTGAGCTTTTCAGACCATTTAGCGTATAGACTGGTCCCAAAGAGGTCCCGCAAGAGCGTTTCCTTATCATTACTATTAGAGTCCAAGAATTGGCGGAACTTGCCTTGGGGTAAGAGGACAATCTGCTTAAATTGGTCCTTGGTCATGTTGAGAAGGTCCACGATAAAGGAATCAACATCCTTCACCTTAGTTAGCTCGTAGGGTGCAGAAGAGTCTAGTGGGTAGATGAGGCTAACGGCCTGATTATGCTGAATCAGTTTCCCTCGCTTTCCCTGAAGGACCTGTTTGGGGCGCCGGGTTATCCGATAACGTGTTCCATGATGGTTAAAGGTGAACGATACCTTAGTTTCCTGATCGGCGGGAGCAAAGTCGGAACGCAGGTCCGTTGCGGAGCGGTCACGATCGTTTGTTGTTTGACCAAAAAGGGCGTAGCACATGGCATCAAAGATTGTCGTCTTCCCCGCTCCAGTGTTTCCCGCAACCAGAAAAAGGGAACGGTCATAGAACTGGGTAAAGTCAATTCCTTCATGTTTATATGGCCCAAAGTAGTCAAGAATGATTTTCTCTGGTCGCATCCTACTTACTCCCTTCAATTTCACTAAGTGTTGACTTGGCCACCTTTAATTGGGTAGGTGATAACTGGTTCCCGGTTGTTTCGCTATAAAAGTCGGTCAAAAGGTCTAAAGGCGCCGCTTGAGCCCGCTTGGTGTTAGCCTGGTTACGGGTCATTTGTGCGAAAGCAGTCCGGTGAAGGGCCACTATCTTGGGATAATAAGCCCGCAAGCGGTTTAGCACATCGGGAATTCTTCCCTGGTCAGTCAGTTCAATGTCATAGAAATCGTCAGTCGGTTGCTGTGCAGCATCCTTAGCTAGTTCAGCAAAGCTACCCTTCAGGAGGTGGATATCGTGGACCGGCTTTAGGGGGATCCACTTGACCTGGAAGGGGTCAGTATCCACTAACCACATCCCCTTCTCCTGCTTGGCCTCCGAGACGGAAAACTTCATCGGTGAGCCGCTATACTTGATTCGCTCATCATGGAGGGCGTTTTTATTGTGAAGGTGGCCGAGGGCAACGTAATCAAATGGTGCCAGTGTTTTTGTAGAAACCGGACTAAGTCCCCCAACCTCAATTAATGTTTCGGAATCCGCTGTTCTTTTACTCCCGGCTGCAAAAAAGTGAGCAATTAGGACGTGCTTCTTATCTGGGACAAACGACTTCTCCATTTCAGCCACGATTCGCTGCATTGCCAGGTCAACGTTCTTAATCTTCGGATCGTTGAAATAATTGCGAACTGTTTGGATACCAAAGAACGGGAGGAGGAAGAATTGGGTATCTTCCAGGACTACCGGGTTAAAGGCTCCTTCAAGGCTAGTCTGTAAGAAGAAGTTCTGGAATGAAAACCAGTCGGCTCCGGTACTCAGGCGGGGGGCCGAATCATGGTTCCCACTGATGGCCAGGACTGGAAATTTATCAACGAGGTTTAGCTGCTTAAGCATACCGTTTAAAACGCGAACGGCCGTCTCGTTGGGGATGCTCGAATCATAAAGGTCTCCGGCAATGACAATGGCATCAACCCGTTCTGCCTTTGCCACGCGCTCAATTTGCTTGAAAAGTTCACGCTGGTCATTCAGTAAGCTAAAGCCGTTGAGGGTTTTACCAATGTGCCAATCTGCCGTATGTAAAAATCGCATCAAAGTCCTCCTAAAATCATGTTAATCCTGGATCATTTCTAACAGGTCATCCCCGACCTCCTGATTGCGGACATAGTACTGGTTCTTTAGTGACGGGTTCCCCCACAAAGCCTTGAGAATCTTCTCGGGGTCAAAATTGTCGGCGAGTGCCCCTAGCAAAATCGCGAGGTCTTTGACCCGGCGGCGCTTTAACCGGACTTGATGCAAGTGCTCCGCAAATTTTTCGGTGTCCAACTGACTGACATCAACCATTTCCACTGTATGGAGATAGTCTTGAAGAATATCTCCATCGTATTGAGCCAACAAATGGTCAACTTGCTCCTTCTGAGTTAGTGCCAGTGCAAGATATGATAAGGCATCAAAGACCTTCTGCGCATTATATTTAGTAAAATCGACCACGGGTAAGGGGGCACTACGTAGTTGCCGACTGACTGGCAAATTATTTATCGCCGGATCAAAATGCTCAGTGAGCTGCGTATGGAGACGCATCACCAGGTGCTGCACCAGCTTGGTATCAAAATCAGCTGCTTTTGGATTTGCCCCATGATTGACTTCACGTGGCCAAACGGTGAGTCCGGTACTCAAATCAATCACCGTTAGTTGGGCGGGATCTAAGGCAGGGTATTTTTTCCATAGTCGTTGATTATTCTGAACATTAGTGGCCGTCACCTCCGCCTTTCGCTGGTCGTTCCACCGCTTAACAGTCTGGTTGAGGGTGCTGACGAGTGATCCGTCCCGGCCACTGCTGTTGTAGAAGAACCGGCACGAAGCATTATCAATTGCGATTGCAAAAACTTTATTATCCGCTAACGAAATTGGGTATATCTGCTGTGAACTGTCCTTCTGTGGGTGGTCGTCACCCCTCAGTCTTAACGGTGTAATTGTCCCTTTTTCAAGGTCAAAGGCAGCTAATCGCTCGCGGCGGCGGTTCCTAAAGGCCGTTGGAAACTTATCCATTAGCTTGGGGATGTCTTGTTCCAATGCTGACTGCTCCGGCCACTTCCGACGGGCAAAGTCTTTTCGCGAGAAACTATTGTTAGCGGTCCAGTAGGTTCGATTACCGCTCTTAGCGGTATAAACAAGGTTGACAGCCATGATAATAACTCCTTTTGAAAGTCGGTTAAGTTACATTGCCAAGATTATATCAGTTTTGGTTTACTGAATTTATTTCCGGAAGAGCCGCGAGAACAGCCCCTTCTTCTTGGTATCTTGTTGGTCCTTCATCTGTTTCATCATCTGATTCATGATTTTTGTCTGATCCTGAATAACCTGGGCGTTTTGCTCATCGCGCTTTTTCTGGAGCTTAAGCATCTCCGCCAGTTGGTCATCTTGACGTTCACTCTTATGAACCTTGTTGTAGTAGTTACGAATAAGGGGCTCGCCAATGTAGTGGTCAAACTTATCAATATTTAAAATCATCCCGTTATCGTACTGGTAGATAGCAATTCCTAATTCCCGGGGAAACATATTGAAGTAGTTATCGAGGGTCTGGTTAATATTTTCGTAGGCACTTCCCTTCAGATTATTGAAGATGGCCTTGGAGACCGTAAACTGTTGGTCATCCCCTGACGTAAAAGCAATGTGCTGGAAGCCATCATCTCTAATCAGCATCTTCCAGGTGATTCGGTTACGGTCAACCTTGTAGTTATAGTTCTCATCGATAATATCTGCGAGCTCGCCTTCTAGGTTGAAATGAGCAAGCAGTTTTTTTACGATGGCCTTCGTTTGGCTCAAATAGTCATCTACCAGGTTACTTTCGTCGATCCCGGAAAGGTTATTCAGCCGATCATTTAATTCATGGGTGACGTAACGGTAAATGTGGTCGTTCGTGTTATTAACCAGAATCTCGAAGTTGTACTTCTGCTGGTCCATTTCCAGCCACCCAGCTTCAAAAGAAAGGTAGTAAACTCGTTTGGTAATTTCCTCAAGGTTATTAATGCTACGGCTTCCGGCATTATGATTCATGGCAAAGATGTTGACATTGTGGATGCCCTTGATTGTGTTGGACCACTGTTTGATGGCGTTAGTGGAAACCTTACTGTGGAGGAAGTTATCATTTAATTCATCAATAATCATCGGTGAAACAAACCGCCCCGACTGCAGATAGTGGCCGAGAAAGTCGACTGCCCGGTTAGTATGGGAACTAATTCCCTGATTAATTTGGAGGTATTCGATACTATCTGAGTGATCGCCGATAAAACGCTTAAAGTAGTCACGAACTAGTAAAGTTTTTCCCGTCGTTCCCCGTCCAATTAGGACCATCGAAACGGGGACCTGGTCAGGACTCTTAGCAAAGTTAGAATCCCGGTAAATTTGGCGGATCTTCCAAATTAACGGTGCCGTCATCAAATACATAAAGGCAGAGAGTGCCTGTTGACTTTCGTCTCGGACCTTGTTATAGCGGAAACTCTTGATAATCTGAATAAAGTTTACAACGTCCTCACGGCTGACAGTGCTGATGTCTGCCTGGAGGGGGTAGAAGTGATTAGTTGTCGGGTCCTGGACAATCAACTCACCCTTATCACTGTATGACCACATTGGCTTGGGGTACAAGGAACTTGCTGGAACGTCAGCGGTCTGCTTATCATCCTTGAAGGACTGGTAAACGATTTTCTTGACTTTCTCCTGGGTTTGCTGTGGCGTCCGGCGTTTGTTCCCCTTCGGCGTGTAAATGGCTTTGACGATCTCCGTTGCGGCCTGAGGAAGCAATTCGTAGGAATCGTCGGTAACAGCCCTTTTGGCAACAACCTTGCGCACGTCTTCGGGAGAAAATTTGACTTCGTTGCTTTCAACCGCGTTTAAGACATCGGTTGTCAATAATTCACCGATTTCTTGGCGGCTCTTATTCTTGAGCTGGTCGATAATCTTGCGGTCAAGGTACTCAGCACTATCCTCATTGAAATTCTTTAGAAATAGCTGATGGTGAGCTTGATATAATGGATCGTCAGTTGTCCCGGTATACATCCACATTAACTCGTGGTTAGAACTCGTTGCCCGCTTGGTTAAATTCATTGAACCGTTAAATAAGCGAAAATAATCACCCGAACGAAGGATGAAGTACTTGCTGTGAAAAAGCGGCCCCTTGGTAAACTTTAAGTGGAGGGTTTGGTCTGCCAGACGGCTAATAAAATTATCACTAGTGCTTGCTAACGCCTTTGCCCGTTGGCTAATATTAAAGAATTGGTTCATCGCTTGACTGGTCTGCTGATCTTCCAGACCCAAGATTAGGTTAACTTGTCTAAACCGGGACAACAGCTCCTGATCAATAATCTTAAAACCACTTACGAAAGAAACCCCTTCAAAGTAATCGTAACCATCCAGCAGTGAAAAGAAGTCAGGTTGATTAAGCATCTGCTGCTTATTGAGATCGTATATTGTCAGCATCGTGGATCCTCCCATTCGTATTCCCCTCTTATTCTACTAGATTGCAAAATGATTAGCGAATGTAAGATACTATCCACAATTTATTTATCAATAGTTTATTGAGAAAACGCCATATTTAAGGTTTCTAAAAGGGTTCGATATTATTTAGTTAAATAATTGACTTTTATTTTAATAATCATATAATAAGTGTGTTAGGTAGTTTATGGATTTACTACTTAACTCCCCCAGAATCTAAATAATGCTCTTTCCTAGAAACCATTTGAGTGTTACTTAGTGTGAGACTTCCCTATCTTACCTGGTCGACATCATCCCTCTTTGATGTCGGCCTCTTTTTATTCATACAAAAAAGCCACCTATTAGCTGATAGGTGACTTTTATTATTTAAGCTTACTCGCCAACGGTAGTGTTAACTGAGTAGTTTGGCTGCTGTGCAGGTGCGCTTGGCCGGTAATAGTTTCCCCCCGCATTACTGCTTTGTGCCCGGTTCGAACTGTTTGACGAGCCAGTCGAGTTATTGGTGGAGCTGCTATTGTTATTACTACTATGGCTGCTCGTTGAGCTGGTCGAAGAACTGTGGCTGCTTGCGGAGCCGGAAGAAGACGATGATGACTCAGAAGAAGATGACGATGAGCTGTCCGAGTCGCTGTCCTCGACAGTCAAGTGCTTGACAACCTTCTTGTCTCCGCGGGTCGCAATGACCTTGTAATCACCGGAGTAATCAAGGGTAACGGTCTTCGTAAAGGTGCCGTCACTCTTTGAAGATTTGAACTCAGCGTACTTGGTGTCGGTCCGCTTTCCCCGAATAACAACTTTGGTGTCTGGTGAAACCTTAATCTTGACCTTGACTTCATTGTTATCGTTGAGACTAACCTTATTGTTAAAGTCAAGCATAATCTGGTCATCCTGAGTAGAACTAGAAACCGTCTTTGCTGGAGCAGGAGTTGCCTCTTCTGTTTTCGCTTGGTGGTGGTCCGCATATGCAGAGACCCCCATGCCAACCAGGCTTACTAACAGGACCAGAACTAAGAACCGGTTCAAAAATACTCTTCCGCTACTAACGTTATTCCGCCCGTTGCGGATGTTATGAACTTGCCGTAGGAACTCAAACAATAAAATAATTACGACGACAACCGCAATTATTATTAGGATATTCATTGTATTCATTTTTATATAACACCATTCATTTTTAAGATATCTTTTTCTATTCTATCACGAATTATTCAAGAAAAGGTCTAGTTATTAGCAAAACTTTTCTTGTTGAAGGGATCCCATTCATATTTTGCCCGTGGTCCCCCAATATATTTTGGCCGAGAACGCAGGTAGGTCGTGTGAGCATTGCCAATTTCCTTAATTGAGGTCCTGACCGGGACCTGGACAAACTTGACCTGCATCCCGATGGACGTATCACCAATGTCCATCCCCGCCTCGGCCTGAATGTGCTCGACTTCGACTGGGTCATCCATATTTTCAAAAGCCGCAATTTGTCCCGCACCACCGGCATGGATCTGCGGGTACACCATCACGATTTCGAGCCCGCGTTCCTTTGCGACGGCCCGTTCGACAACGAGGGCGCGGTTCAGGTGCTGACAGCCCTGAACAGCAAGGTGAATGCCTAACGGTCGCAGCGTTTCAATGATTGTTTTGATGACGGCCCGGCCAATTTCCATACTTGGGGCTTCACCAATTTGTTCAGCGCGCACTTCACTTGTACTCAGGCCCACTGCGAGGACATCTCCTTGTTGGAGGTGAGCCTGGTTGAGCAGCTCAGTAAGGCCTTGCTTGGTCTGTTTCTTGATTTGCGTTAGGTCAATACTCATTAAAATACCCCTCCCTTTAACTTCCATAGTTTAGCATAATTCACCCTCTTCTTGGGGAATTAGGCAGAGAAGATTGTCACCAAGGCCAAAATAGAGCGAGCTTGCTGAAATTTCATAAAATAGGAAATTATCATGTTTTTGATAGTTATTCTTAGTCAGTAATCTTAAATGAGCTCGGCGAGCAATGTGTGCCAAAAATAAATTTTCACAGTTTTCCTCAGGATTCATTAAAAATAAAAACCGCTGCAAAGTACCGTCTTTACGGCGTTTACAGCGGTTCTACAATTTTACAAGACTCTTCACGACTCTTAAAAAATGCGCCCCCCGAGACTTGAACTCGGATTATGAGGACCGAAATCTCATGTGCTATCCGTTACACTAAGGGCGCCCAACAGTTTAATTATAGCACCCCACTTCAAAAGTTAAAGCAAACAAACACCACCCCTGTTATAATCAATCTAACAAGGAGGACTAACGATGAAGATTAAATACATTGCGGTAGATGTTGATGGCACCCTGTTAGACGACCATGATCACTATGATGAAAAACGGCTCGTTAAAGATATTACTGCTCTTCAGCAGCGTGGCATCACCTTCATTATCGCCAGCGGAAACAGTTTAGACGCCTTACTGACCATGTTCAAGGGGAAAGTAAATAACTTCGTCGCCGAAAACGGTGGACGGATCTTCGTTAATGGTCGGGAAAACAGTGATTATCCCCACCAGCGCCCCGTCCTTGAGGAATTACTCAGGTTCATCAGCACCCTTCCGACCCCAGATCTGCTGTCGGTTTCAGGAGCTAGCCAAACTTACATTGCTGACCAATTCATTAATGTTCCAGTTCCCTTTTATCCCCATCATGCTTACTTTCACCAGTTAGCCGATATCACGGAACCCATCTACAACCTGAACGTTAGCTGGTTTAAACAACGGCCCCGCCTGGAAAAAGTTAACACGATTGTTCGAAAGATTAATCAGGCCTTTCCAACGGTTAACGCTACCTACAGTGGGGCGTTTGGGATCGACATTATCCCGGCTGGAGTAAACAAGGCGGCTGGGCTGGAGCAATTCGTTAAACAAACCGGCGGCAACCTCCGGCAACTAATTGCGTTCGGGGACACCTCAAACGATATTGAAATGCTCAGGGCGGCCGGCCGGGGCATAGCAATGAAGAACGCTACGCCAGACCTCTTGGCGGTTGCTGACCAGGTTACCACCTTCGATAATAATCACGCCGGATTACTAAAAGAAGTCGAGCGTCTCTTTCACTTGTAACCAATATGGAGGGCAGCAGCTCCCATGTTGAGCGGCGAATAGGTACAGTTCTTGAAACCAGCCACCTTCATCATGGCAAGCAGCTGCTTGGCGGACACAAACTCCTGGGCCGTCTGCTTGAGGTAACGGTAGTCCTTACGGCTGGCTCCTGCTAACTGGGCCAGCCAGGGGAAGAACCTGAAGTACGCCCGCCAGCCAGCTTTTACGAGAGGGTTCGTCGGCTGGGACATCTCAAGGCAGGCAAATTGTCCGCCCTTCTTGAGTACCCGGTAACTCTCCGTTAATACTTGATCCGCATCTGGAACATTACGCAGGCCAAAGCCAATCGTCACCACCGAGAAGGAGTTATCGGGAAATGGCAGGTGCATGGCATCGGCCTGGACCAGTTCAATGTCCTTGCTGAGGTCTAATTGGCGGATCTTCTTATCCGCAATTGCCAGCATGGCAGCGTTAAAGTCGAGACCGATTACCCGACCACTCGGTCCTGATCGCCGAGCTAGTTCAATCGTTAGGTCACCGGTTCCGCAACACAGGTCCAAACAATCTGCTCCTGGGGCAACCTTTAATTGTTGAAAGAGCTTTTTTCGCCAGAGTTCCTGGGTTCCTAAACTAATTACGTTATTCATTAGGTCATAGCGCCCAGCAATTCGTGAGAAAAGCTGGCTTACCTCTTTTTCAGAGTGATTATTAGTTCTTGTCATTAATTTTCCTCCATTTAGACAAAATAAAATCCCTGGTATCTATTATACAGGTACCGGGGACTTTATTTTACCGATCTTCAACAATAAGGTAGGTACATTCAACGGGACCATGGACCCCCACGACTAATTCCATTTCAATATCACCCGAATTGGAAGGGCCCGAAATGAAGTTAAACGTAGACGTCGACAGGCCATTGGCGGTTTGCTCATTATACTTGTTGACCGCCTCCCGTGTAGACTTAACAAGACCGCTCTTTGGAACGATCAAAAGCAACCGGGTTGGAAGGTAATCGAAGCCCCGCCCCTGAGCTGACCGGTTGATTACCGTAACGGTTCCAGTGGCGGCAATCAAATAATCACCCATTCCCACGGCGAGGTCGGCTTGGTTGGCATTCTCCTCATTTTCCTGCCGGCTCAGTTTATCTGACCAGACAGCAACGTTTTCCACGCCGGGATTCTTGCTCCATTCCATCAGGCCATACTTTTCCCATTCTTCCGGGGTATTGTTTGGCAGCAAAAGGTGACTAATATTTTCCTGCTTAGCATATGCGGTAAGAAAATCGGCTAATTGAGCGGCCGGCTTTAATACCACCTGAGCATTTACTGATTCACTGTTTTTAATAGCAATGTTAAGCAGTTCTTCCGGACTCTTATCCGCTAACAAGTCATCAGGAAGGGTATTAAGGGGCTTAAATGGGTGATCCTTCAACGCATGACGAGGACGACCGGCTGCCTTTGCAATCCGGTTCAAGAACTGTTCACGATTATCCTTATTATTTGCTTGGTCAAGCAGACTAGTCATTGGCATGCCCCCCTTCCTTTTTTACTACTGGTGCCATCTCTTCTGGTTTGTGATCTTTAAACCAGTGCCGGAAGTTCTCCTTTGCCTTTACTGGCCGAGGGACGTCCCGCGTGTCAATCCAACCATGAATTAACTTTGGCACAATCTTCGGTACGTAGTCAATTTTTCCTTCATCATACATTCCTTCAACGGCCCCGGGCTGTTCCGTTTGTGAGAACATGTTACTTGCAGGATGGGCCATCTTCATGGCAGAACCAAACAGGAATGGGGATTGGGTTCCCTTGCCAACCATCTTTAGGATCAGGTTGGTCATACTATGGTCCATATGCTTACCATCCATCTCGACAATCCGGTGCTCACGAATCAGGTGCTGGAGCGGAATTTTTACTGGGCAGGTTTCGGTGCAAGCTGCACAAAGTGAGCAGGCATAGGGAAGGTCCTTAAACTTCTCATAGCCCCCTAAGATTGGGGAAAGGACTTCTCCTAAAGGCCCAGGATAAATTGAACCGTAGCCTTTTCCACCAACCTGCCGGTAAACTGGGCAAACGTTCATGCAGGCTCCACAACGGATGCACTGCAGAATCGGTTCAAATTCGGTCCCCAGTGCCTTGGAACGACCATCGTCCACAATTACAACCCAGAAATCATCAGGGCCATCAACTTCGCCGCCCTTTTTCCGGCCGGTAAAGGTACAGTAAGTAGTGAGCTTTTGCCCCACAGCGCTCCGGGCGAGCATGTTGTCGAGAACTTCCGCTTCCTTCATGCTTGGGACGATTCGCTCCATTCCCATTACGACCACCTGAGTCTTAGGAATAGCCATCGTGATGTCAGCGTTACCTTCATTGGTATCCAGGTTAATCATTCCGTTATCGGCGATTGCAAAGTTACAACCGGTGATTCCAAAGTCCGCCTTCATGAAGTACTTCCGGAGGTAACCGCGGACAAAGCGAGCTTCATGTTGGGGATCGTCATCACCATCATAACCGAGCTTTTGGAATTCCCTTTGGATCTGGTCCCGGTTTTTGTGGAGGGTTGGGAAGACAATGTGAGTTGGTTCATCCCAGTTATCCTCCTGAAGGATAAACTCAGCGAGGTCACTCTCTAACAGGTTAGCGCCCGGAATTGAAAGCAGCGTTTTATCAAGGTCAATTTCAGTAGTGACCATTGACTTGGATTTGACAATATTCTTCGCCTTTTTGGCAATCGCTAATTCCTTGATAAAATTGTGAGCTTCGTCTTCATCTTTGGCAAAGAAAACGTGGCCGTCCTGTTTTTCAACATTGTCAGCAAACTCCTCCAGGTAGTCAGGAAGGTATTTTAAGACGTGTTGACGAATTTGTTCCGCTAAATCGCGCCACTCGTTCCAATTACCAAGCTCGCGCCGGGCTTGCGTTCGCTTGATGAATTGCGCATCCTGAGCCTTGGCGACGGCTGCCCGCATGAAGTGGTCAGCTTCGTCTTCTTTGACCCGCGTTATAAACGGCTTATCACTTGTTGAAATTCCCATAGTCTAAAACACTCCTTCCCCATTGGCTGGGACAACTGGTTCGTTGGTGTCTTTAATGTACTTAATTCGGCTTGGGTCAACATCGTGATTAAGCACTTCCGCAATGTGCATCACCTTAATGTGGTCACCATGACGGTTCATGTAACCGGCAATATTCATTAGACACGAAGTTTCCATTCCTACAAGAATATCGGCCTTTGTATCCATAATATTTTTGACCTTGTCCTGAACCATTGCCGTCGACAATTCAGGTTCCTTAGCCGAGAACGTTCCCCCGAAACCGCAGCATAGTTGAACGTTATGCAGGGGAACCCGTTTAATCCCCTTAACATGATCTAAAAGGACAAACGGCGCTGTCCGTTCACCGAGCAGGCGGGTCATGTGACATGAACGGTGGACCGTAATAGTAGCATCTAACTCCGCTCCACAATCAATAATGCCAAGCACCCGATAAATGAATTGGCTAAATTCGCAAATCTTATCAGCCAGCTTCTTTGCCCGTGGGCCATAAACTGGATCGTCTGCTAAGATCCCCGCATATTCTTTAATCATGAATACACAGGAACCAGTGGGCCCCACGATATAGTCGGCATCAATACTCAAGAGGGCGTCAATCTCGTTTTTGAACGTCTTTAGTGACCCCTTAGAATAACCACTGTTATAAGTCGGCTGGCCGCAACAGACCTGCTTCTTTGGCAAAAAGGTCTTACACCCCAGTCGTTCTAGGACCTGCACCATTGCCTTACCAACATTTGGAAAAAGTAAATCAACTAGACATGATGAAAAAATGCACACGCGTGGCTGATTATCCATGATTTAACGCTCTACCCCGCAAATTAAGGGGTGAGCTTCCTCCCTTCTTCATCTATCACCCGCTTACATTGTAAGCGTTACCCACGACAGTGTTAATTAGTATTATCCCCGATTATACAAAAATATCTATAACTGGGGACCAAATAAAAAGGGTGGGAAAGTGACCATTATTTCCACCTTTTTTTCTCACGTCTATTAATACACGGCTCCCGCGTAAAAGTTGAAGCCTGGTTTATTAAAATCATAGTTGGCTAATTCAGACATCTTAATGAAGTTGTCAGCAATTCCCCAGCTCATCAAATTAATTGAGCTACCATAGTATTCATCAGGAATAACCACTGTAATGTACTTACCAAGTGCTTGAGCCATGCCGAGTTCGACACCCATGCCGATGTCTTCCTCTTCCGGAATGTACACAGCAAGCAACATGTCAGACGTTGCGACGCCAACCCGGTCGCCATTGTAAGTGGCAGTTGCCCACTCACGGTCTTTCAAAAGTTCCGGGTGTTCATCTACCCGTAGCCCCTTATACTGGTGCTGCAAAGGAACATAAGAGTTTTCTAGGTCAATGGTCGGGTTCTTCTTGATGGCGGCCATTGCGTCTTGATAAGCTTTGTTCTGTTTGTCAGTAAACCAGCCGGCACAAAAGTAAACGGTTTTGCTCTTTGTCATTTCTTACTAATATCCTCTCTTTATTAAAGCTACTTTTCAATTGCGTTTAACGTTTGGCTAATGATCAACTTTACCGCGGCCGAAACACTAATTCCCTTCTTCAAGGAATACTGGCGAAGCTTTTGGTAGGTTTCTAAGTCGTCAGGGCCCCGCCAAATTACCCCAGTTACTTGACCATGTTCTTTTTTCATCCTATTACTCCTTCATCCATAACTTATCTGCGATTTGATTAAGAATCACCGCCCGGTCGTGTAGTTGCCGATGGGTGGTTTGGGGATAAACCTTTTGATAGTACTGAATTGTCGGGTGGCCCTTAATTAAGGACTTCAACATTTCCGACTGGATCAGCGGTACTTCGCCGTCAGTGTGGGTACTTCCGGGTTTAGTTCCCATAAAGTTGTAGATTGTTAACTTCCCGGTTGGTTGCCAATCCTTCATCTGTTTACGTAGACGAATAAAGTTTTTATCTCGCGAATGCTTAATCAGGTGGTAGTGGTAATTTAACCGTGATGAAAGGCTTTCCTCGACTGGCACCCCTAAAAAGACGACTTTGTTCAACTGAAGATCCTTTTGCAGCTGGGGTGAGTTGAGGTAGGCATGCATAAACTCGGTTCCTCCATACGAATGAACAATTACATTCGTCCGGTCGATGTGGTAACGACTATGCAGGTATGACAATGCCCTGGAAAGCTGCTTGACCTGGGGATGAAATGTTGAATCGTAGTTCCAATCATATAGGACCTGGATCAGTGCATTCTTATCTCCCTTATTGAGGTGACCAGTGACGCGGATGTTTCCCCATGGTGAAATCCAGACAGTGAGGGTTTTCTGCGCAATGTGGCGCTCTTGGTAATAATTGATTAGTTTTTGGTAGGTCACCGTGTTGCCGCCCCAACCAGGAATAAGAATGGTCGGTGTTGAAGAATAACGAACATCGGACCGGTACTTTGCCCTAGTTAGTGGGACACCTGCTGTTCCTCGCAACAGGTAAGCCTGAATTCCAGCCCCGATAAGAATGAATCCGGTCAGTAGACTCAACAAAATTTTAAATAGTTTTTTCATCGTGGTCATCCCCTGAAAACCTAAGCCAAACCGAAAAGGGGCACTGTCCTAGCTAGCCAAAAAGCCGCGCCCAGAAGCCCTTCTTCTTTGGCTCCTCAGCAGCCTGCCCTGAATTGTCTTCATGCGTCTGTTCATCTTCCTCGTATGGATTGTGCTCACCAATCCACTTAAAGAAGTCCGGTGCCTTAATTTCAACGAATTTCCCCCGCTTACCATTAATACCGTCAACGCAGAGTTCAATTGGCAAAGCGTTACGATACTCCTCAATACTGTCTGCAGTGAAGCCGTTAAGGGTGTTCAGCTTGGAAATATCGAAGAGGAGGCTATCGTCTTCCTTCCGGTATTTGAAGTCATCTTCCTGGGTAAGGTAGAGCTTAGCCCAGGTATTTCGGGAGCTTTCCTTGAAGTCATCACAGATGGTATCGGCAAAGTATGGTGGAATTTCAATTCCAGCCATTTCGTAATATGACTTGAAGATTTTCCGGGTGTTTGCTAAGAAGTCTAGACGACCCGTCTTCTGGTCAAACATTCGCCAGGCAGTATTATCATCTTCAAGCAAGTTAGCCATCCGCATCACGAAGTCCTTGAACAGAGTGTTGTTAAGGGTCTGACGAACGTTATATATGTAACGGTTAGCTTCGCCCTTTAGCCGGTCATCAATCACCTTATCGATTTGCAGATAGTAAGTCCGGCGGGCCGTTTCCCGGAGCATCGTGAAACCTGAGTCATAGTTCGTCGTTCCAATCAGCGGAGCGACCGCTTGGGGATGGTTGATGAGTTCGTTCATCGTATCAACTACCAAGTGGCGGCTGTATTGGTCCTGCTGGAAAAAGTAGGGCTCAATCTCATCGAGGAGGACGGGGTAGGAACTCCCCTCTTTCATGTAATGTTCAATTGCTTCGACCGTCTTGTTCTTCTTCTGGGCGGTCTCTTCCGGATAAATCGTTCCGAAATCGATCAGGGAGCGGTCAGTGTTCCAGGTCAACTGGTTGATAATTCTCAGTAAGGTTGACTTCCCGGAACCGGCTGTTGCGCCAAAGATTAGGAAGTTCGGAACGTCATTGCCGTCTTCTGGGTTAAGACTGGCCTTAGTCCGAATTTCCCACAGGAATGGGGCGGTAAAACAGTAGAGAATTGCCTCATAGAAGCGTTTGCCATAGTCGTCGCTGTAATCAATCACGTACTTCTGGTAGCCCTTCATCACGTCGTCAATGCTTTTGAGACTTTCCCGAATCTGGCTAATTGTTGCTAACTTACCGAACGGAATTGGGTGGGTACCCGCATCATTAGGAACGTAGAGGCCACTATTGTTGTTAACCAGGTTACGCTCCATTGGCCGGTCATACAAGAATGTTGTGTACTTCTTTTCAGCAGAACGTTGCTGCGGCGACATCCCACTGACCAGGGCCTCTTTGACCTGCTCATAAATCTTCTCACGGCTCTTGATTTTTGGCTTTGCCGCCCGCGGTGAAACAGAAGTTTTCTGGAGGGTGTAAACAGTATCGTGCTGTTTGGTATCCCGTTCGATTGCCTCCTTAACCTGGGAACGGTCCATTGTCACGTTCCGCATGGAAATCGTGGTGTCATGGGGGATGATGTTAGTGTCCATTTGCTGCTGGACGTCGTGGCTAATGATGTCCGTCATGTCCGCCGCGGCAATTGCGTTTGTCGTATCATTATCCAAAATAACGACATTGCTACCACCACTCTTATCTTTAGCACTTTCGTCAAGCTGCTTTTGGGCCGCCTGCAAGAGGTTGTCAGAGAAGTATGGCCGCAAGACCGGCTTAATATCGTGTTTAAAGTGGTCCATCAGGTTGTTAAACAGGCGCTTGTCATTATCGAAGATTAAGATCTCGCTGTACTGGTTATGCTGATCGTCAAATGAAGCCTGGTCTAAATCGATACTACCGAGGATGACTCGGGTGTCACCAGTATCGGGATTACTTAATAGGTAAAAGCGGGAGTAAATAGCCTGGACGGGGGCGTACTCAAATTGGAAGAGACCATTTAGTATGTTGGCCTGGTTACTGCTGCTCAACGCCTCAAAAAGCTTTGCCGGTTTCTTGTTGGCCACGGCAAGCAGCGCATCGGTTAGGGCCACCTTGGTGACGACCTCTTCTGCACTCTTACCACGGGCATTCTCCTGGGCACCGATCACAACCTCAGCCTGGATGAATTTACTGAGGTACTGGTTGACAAAATCTGCTTCAACGTGTCCCGTGATTGCCGTAAAATGGTTAAACCGCCGGGAGTCAAATAGCTGGTTAATTTTTAATGGGGGCGTTTTTTGCCCGTTAAATACAATGTTTAATTTAGTTAAATCTGGTTCATTACTCATAGGAATTCCTTTTCTTTCTGCAAGAAATAATTAGTTTTATTTTCGTTGATTTATGGCGATTTTGCAAGTCCTACTATCCTGGAAAGCTATTAAATGCAAAAAGGAGTCACCCAGTGTTGGGAAAACTCCTTTTGTGGAATGAATATGAAAGAAATTATCAGGAAGAATCGGTTTTAGTTGTTTATAAAGTCGTTTTCTATTTATTTGCTTTGGCAGCCCGCTCTTCTTCTGCTTTGAGACGTTCCTTGATGTACTTCGCAGAAGTGGCCAGCTTGTCCTTTTCCTCATCAGTTAAGTCCAGGTGGAGTTGCTCAACTACCCCATCGCGGCCGACAACCGCTGGATATGATAGGTAGGTTCCATACTCTTCGCGGTAGTTGGAAACCGGCATTTCGGTTCGGGCATCGCTCAGAAGGGCATTAGTTAACCGAACTGCCGCGGTTGCAACCCCGTAGTTGGTGTACTTCTTTCCTTGATAAACCAGGTAGCCACCTTGGCGGGCATGTTCTTCAATATCAGCCAAGTCCAGACCCCGTTCCTTAGCTAGGTCTAGTACACGTTTCCCTAACACACGGACCGTCGACCAGGCGGTGAACTGTGAGTTCCCGTGTTCACCAAGGTTGAAGCCAACAACTGAACGTGAATCAACGTGGAGGGCCTCACCAACACAGGCACGCATCCGTGCGGAATCAAGCAGGGTCCCTGTCCCCAGTACGTGTTTCTTTGGCAGGCCAGTTAACTTTTGGTACATTGAGGTGATGACATCACACGGGTTAGTGACATCCACCAGTTTTCCATGAAAGCCGTTATCAACAAGTTTTTTAGCGACCAATGGTACCTGGGTGCGGGTAAATTTAAATTCTGCAAACCGGTCATGGTCTGGAGTATCCACTAGCTTTGACTTACCCAGGGAAGAAACAACCACGTCGCAATCAGCAAGCTGTGAATCATCATTGACGGTTAAGTTGGTGTGGTAAGGCAGGTTGGCCATGGCGTCCCGAAAGTCGAGGGCGTCGGCGTTTACCTTGGCCTCGTTTGTATCAAAGAGCGCTAAATCATCTGTAAAGCCACCGGCAACCAAGTAGTGAGCAACCGTTGCGCCAACATGTCCCATCCCAAATACTGCTACTTTTCGTGTCATAATAAAAACTTCCTTTCAATCTATGCCCGATTTAAGTTTTGGATAATTAATCATTAACGTTAACAGTTACGTCACCAAAGCCGTGGTCAAATTTAGCGGTCCAGACCCCCTTGGTTAAGTGCGGTGGGAGAAGGAAAGTTCCGGAAGAAACCAACTGACCTGTGCGGAACTCCTTTCCTTGTTCTGCTAGTTTACCAACTAGCCAGGAGAGGGATTTGAATGGGTTACCAAGCACCTCACTCGACTGACCACTTGATTGTTTTTGTCCATTATGGTAAAGGGTCACGTTGACGTTAGCCGCATCTTCGACAGTGGCAAACACTTTATCAGCCGGACGTTCTAAACCATAGACAACGAATCCACCGACAGCACAGTCACTCATGACATTAAACTTGTTGAGGTCGGGGAACCAGTCAGTAAAACGGCAGTCGGGTAATTCAACGGTCCCGCAAACGGTCGTCTTGTGAAGGAGGTCTTCCAGACTATCATCTGGTTTTAAGTCTTCAGTAGCGCGGAAACCAAGTTCCACCTCAAGCAACGGATCCATTGTTTGCTTTTTAAGTGACAGAAGTGCGGGTGAAGGAAGAAAGTGGCTATCGACCTGTTGTCCGTAAAGTGGACAATCAGAATCAAACATGTCCTGGGTTTTCTTACTCGTCAGTGAGACCTTATATCCGCCAGTCGGAAGTTTTTTAAGGGCAGCGAACCGGTCCTGCACTGCATATGCCGTATCATCATCTGTTACAACACCATCCCAGTCAGCCATCTTTAACGGCTGGTGGTTCTGGTAAGCGTTAAAAAGTGCTTGAGCGAATGATTCTTGCTTTGCGTTTAAGGTAACATTTTCTTTAGTCATAATATCCTCCATAAAGGTTAGCCGCTGTTACCTTTTGGGGGAGTCAACCCTACTATTCGTTAACGACGACTAACTTCTTTCTCTATTTTAATTTAAATTTTTCTAATATCTTCTTAATGTTAATAATGTCGTTGTCTGACATGTTCATCACCACCTTAAATGTTTGGTAAAACGCTAAAAGCGTCCTTCTTAACTCTCTCACCAAGAGTTAAAAAGGACGCTTCTAAACGTGGTACCACCTTTCTTTACGGCTAAAGAGCCGCCTCAACCAACATCCATTAAAAGAATATCAGTCGGCACGATAATGGGTGCTACCAGTACGTTCTACTTGAAAAATCGTTCGACATACAACTCACGAGTGATTAGCTAAGTACCACTTTCTACTGATTTGCACCAACCATCAGCTCTCTGCAATCGATGATACTCGCTGTTCTCGATCAACGTCGTTTGTTTGTTTCAATTGATTGTTTGTAGAATATCATCTGTTTATGAGAAAATCAAGGGTAAAATTAAAGAAATATTAGAAATATGTAATTTTTAATTTTAATTTGTCTTGATGGCGTTTTCACATGTGCCGACTCTTAAAAATATTAATTCTATCAAAACTAAAGAGGCTGGGGAAGAAGCGCTCAAGTTGTCTAGTTACGGAGCACTCTGATGTTTTCCCCAGTCTCTTCTTAGAGTTATTTATTGTTTACGGACCGTCCCAGTTCTTATTTCTTCCACCCCATTAGTGGTTTGGAGACACAAACCACCCCTATCTGAGATGTGGTCGAATTGTCCGGCTATTTTTTTAAGACCAGATTCAACGACCACTTTCTTCCCGGCAATAAGTTGGTGTTCGCGGTAAATCTGGAGAATCTGCTCCCAACTACAGCCTGCAAGAAGGCGGATAAACTGGGCGCCAGTTTCGTCAATAATGTTTAATCGCTCTCGGTTGCTAACCATTAGTGGACTAAGGCCCCCAACCTGGTTAGTGAGTGCACTCGGTAGGTCCGGCGGTGTTACCAGGTTGATCCCCCAGCCGATTACCACCCCATGAAGGTGGTTAGCACCGTCAACTGCGGTTTCTGCAAGGATACCCGCCACTTTTTTATCACCAACATAGAGGTCGTTAACCCACTTAATTGCAAGTGAATCCATGAAGTGCCGCTCTAAAACGAGAAAAGCAGCTACCGCAGCAGTCACCGTAAGTTTGGCAGGGTCATTATTTTGGACAATGTTTTCTTCGGCTAGTCCAAGAGAAAAGTAAACCCCACTCCCGGCTGGTGAATAGAATGACCGATTCAATTTACCGTGACCAGCTGTTTGTTCCCTTGCTGATACCAGGAACGTAGTTGGGGCAGTCCCTTCGACAATCTTCTTTTTTGCGACCACGTTTGTTGATGAAAGGGTGGCGTATTCTTCAGCTGGCACACCCATTGCCGCTAATTGGGGGAATTTTTGCATATCTAATCTCCTCCTTGGATACTCTATTCTTCCTTACTCAATTTTAAAAGTAGGTCCTGACTCTTAAGGGCATCGCCAACCTTAGCAAAGACCTCTGTGACCTTACCAGTAAACGGTGCCTTAACAGCTGATTCCATCTTCATGGCTTCGGTGGTCACCAGGACTTGACCAACCTTGACCTCGTCACCAGCTTTGACGTTTACTTTAACTACGTTGCCGTTAAGTGGCATTCCCACTTGGCCGGGATTTTCGGGATCAGCCTTTGGGACGCTGGCAACCTTTCCCTTTAACTGCCGATCCTTGACCTTTAGTTGGAGAGTTTGACCATTAAGCTCAAAGAACAGTGTCCTGTTCCCTTCGTTATCAGCTGGGGAGACAAAGTCAAGCTTTAGTAGCATTTTCTTCCCTGTTCCATAGCTGACCGTTAAGTTTTCTCCGGGACGCATTCCCTGGTAGTAAGTAGTGGTATCCAGGTCCATCACGTTTCCGTATGATTGGTGGTTGTTGAAGTAGTCAATGAATACCTTCGGATACATGATGTAGCCCTGGAGGTCATCTTCCGTTGGCTCCTGGTGAATTTTTGCTGCCAACTCACTCTTGACGGCATCAAAATCAACCGGCTTGGCAAGGCCGCCGGGACGGACGGTAATTGCCGGATGATCCTTTAGGACAACTTTTTGGAGGTCCTTAGGAAAACCACCATATGGTTGACCAAGGTCGCCCGCAAAGAAGTTCACAACCGAATCCGGGAAGTCAACGTGCTGGCCCTTTGTTAGGATATTGTCCTTGTCCAGATGGTTTTGAATCATGAAGATTGCCATGTCACCAACGACTTTGGAACTCGGCGTGACCTTGATAATATCGCCGAGTAGTTCATTAACTTCCCGATATTTGGCCTCGACCTTACCAAAGTCACTGATTCCTAAAGACTGGGCCTGTTGTTTCAGGTTCGAATACTGGCCCCCTGGCATTTCAGTCTGGTAAAGGTCCGGTTGGGGAGCATTGACACCGTTACTGAAGTCACTGTAGAGGGGACGGACGTTTGCCCAGTACCTATTAAGAACCGCAACATTGTGCATGTTTAATTCTGGCTGACGGGAATCCCCTTCCAAGGCATAATAGAAGGTCCCAAGACTAGGTTGACTAGTGGTACCCGCCATTGCCGCCATTGCAACATCAACGATATCAACACCGGCTTTTGTAGCTGCCACATAGGTTGCCACGCCGTTCCCGGTGGTGTCGTGAGTGTGAAGGTGAACAGGGACATCGAACTTAGCCTTAAGGTTGCCAACCAGTTCATAGGCCGCCTGGGGCTTTAGTAGGCCCGCCATATCCTTAATGCCAATTACCTGGGCACCTGCATCGACCAGCGATTGAGCCATTTTCATATAGTAGGCTAGCGTATATTTACGTTCACTTGACTTTAAAAAGTCACCGGTGAAGCACATTGCCCCTTCGGCAATCTTACCGGTCTTACGAACGTAGTCAATGCTTCTTTGCATCTGGTCAATCCAGTTTAGGGAATCAAAGATCCGGAAAACGTCAACCCCGGTCTTGGCACTGTGGTCAATAAACCGTTTTAGGGCATTATCAGGATAGTTCCGATAGCCGACCGAGTTAGAAGCCCGAAGAAGCATCTGTTGAAGAGTGTGGGGCATGTACTTCTTAAGAAGGCGGAGCCGTACCCAAGGGTCTTCACCTAAGAAACGGTAGCAGACGTCAAATGTTGCCCCGCCCCAACTTTCGACCGAAAAAAGGTGCGGCATGGCCTGGTCATATACCTTCATAGCCGGGAGCATGTCATGCGTCCGCATTCGGGTAGCAAACAGGCTTTGGTGGGCATCCCGCATGGTCGTATCGGTCAAGAGAACCTTCTTTTGCTGTTTGACATAGTCTAATGCAGCGTCTGCACCCTGCTCATCGAGAATACCCTTGACCGTTTTGTCTGCTTGTGAATCGTTTTCGATTTGCCTGGCCTGCGGCTCCTGCATGTCAGGATGAGCAAGTTTTGCTTTCTTTGTTACACCAGCAAAACCGTTAACCGTGACATTTCCAATGTAGTTTAACAGTTGCAGCGGTGTGTCTGACTGAGTGTTAAAGTGGAATAAGTCTGGATTTTCGTCAATAAACGTGGTTGAACAGTTTCCAGCAATAAAAGTTGGGTGCTTTAAGACGTTAATCATGAACGGAATGTTGGTTTTAACGCCACGAATATGAAATTCATTAAGGGCGCGCAACATTTTTACCCGCGCCTCGGCGAAGTCTTCACCCGCAGCGCAGCACTTGACGAGAAGAGAGTCAAAGTAAGGTGTCACGGTGTAACCCGGGTAGACGTTTCCATCTAGTCGAATACCTGTACCACCGGGGGCATGGTAGGTCATGACCTGCCCGGTGTCCGGCATAAAGTTGTTCTCTGGATCTTCGGTTGTTACCCGGCACTGGATGGCTGCACCATGAAACTTGAGGTCCGCCTGTTCCGGGAGACCAATGTCCTTATGAAGGTCTTCGCCGGCCGCAATCCGGATCTGTGTCTTAACAATGTCAATGCCGGTAATCATTTCCGTTACCGTATGTTCAACCTGGACCCGGGGGTTAACCTCGATAAAATAGAATTGCTCTGGTGTTTCCAGAAATTCAATTGTGGCGGCATTTTGGTAGTGAACGCTCTGCATCAATTTAACCGCCATGTTGCAGACTTCTGCCCGCCGTGCGGGAGAAAGAACCTTACTAGGGGCAAACTCGATTACTTTTTGGTGGCGACGCTGAACAGAACATTCCCGTTCGAATAGGTGCATGACGTGCCCATGCTCATCGGCAATGACCTGCACCTCGATGTGCTTGGGATGCTGGATGTCCTTTTCAACATACATTTCGTCGGAACCAAAGGCCTTTTTAGCCTCGTCTTTAGCCTGCTCAAATTCTTCATCAAGTTGCTGATCATCCTTGATGATCCGCATTCCACGGCCACCTCCACCGTTAGCCGCCTTAACCATAATTGGGTATCCATGCTGGTGAGCAAATTTTTTAACTTGTTCAGCATTAACCACGTCGCCTGATAAGCCCGGAATTGGTTGGAGGCCGGCCTTGACAGCTACCTGCTTGGCAACTAACTTATCACCAAACATTCGCAAGTGTTCTGGCTTGGGACCAATAAATTTAATTCCGTTATCGACACAGGCCTGCGCAAGGTCCGCGTTTTCTGCTAAGAAACCATATCCTGGGTGAATTGCCTCTGCTCCTGATTCCTTAGCAACCCGAATAATTTCATCGATGTCAAGATAAGCTGCAAGGGGTTGTTCTCCTTGGCCAATCAGATAAGCTTCATCGGCAGTAAAACGGTGGGCACTGTATTCATCTTCTTTAGCGTATACTGCCACTGCCTTGATGCCGAGTTCGTGACAAGCACGGACAATTCGCGTTGCAATTTCTCCACGGTTAGCAATTAATACCTTTTTAAACAAGTTCATGCACCATCCTTCTGTATTGTGCTTCACATACAATAACTAACAACATTAGTGCAAATATTAATATTCTTCATTTTGTTCGCCCTCTTTAATCTTTTTCTAATTTAACATCAACTATACTCATCGTATTTTAATACGTCAATATATTATTAGCAATTTTTGAAAAGTAGTTTAAAAATTAAAAAAGGCCTGACATGATCCTTTAATCAAGACAATAATCGAGTAGGCCCCCAGCGTTAAGAACACTGGAGGCCCGTTCAGGTATTGGGGGAATTTCATGAAAATCGTTTCGCATTATTAAACAAGTAAACACCTGGTGCTATCCCCCATTTGTAATTTTTCAATTAATTGGATAGATTCCCAATACAACGAAAATAGCCTATCACATCATATTTGTTCAAATAAATTTATGGCTCTTAATACTGGAGCTTGGCCTCCTTGAAGGCTACGGTAACCAGCTTGCCCAGTAAGATTGTGGCCTCCTTCATAGCGATGTCAGCCATCCGTTGGTTAGCATGGGTGAGCTGGTCCTGTGGGGATGCCGTGTCCACCTCTTGATCAGTGGTCCGCTGGATCTGCCGGCAAGTGGCGACAACTTGCTGCTCATAGGCTTCTACCGCTACCCGTGCCTGTTCATAATGAGCATCACCGATGGCAGCGATGGTGTGAGTCAACCAGTACATGCTACCGGAGGCAAAGTCGGTTGGGGTGTCTCGGTAACTGGCCGGGGTATTGGTAACGTTGGCGTAGAATGGCACAATCGTGTTGAAGGCGTTCGGCCCAAAGGCAAGCCAGTGGACTCCAGAAACCGCGTCCGGTACACCGTTACGGATCTGCAGAATATGGAGCTCCAGGTTCCGGTTGAGAGCAATCGACCGGTACGGAACCTGGTCATGCTCATAAGGGTCGTACGGGGTGCCCTGGTAATGCGAACTCATCACTCGCTTAATGTCTTCAATTGAGATTCTACGCCGTGGATGACAGATAAATGGAAGATTCTGATCAGTTGGATTGCCGGTTGGATTGTCACTCAACTGTTGTTGCACGTACCAAACCCGCGGGTTGTTGTAGTGGGCGTCAGTAACGGTCTGGCTTCCAAAAATTTCCCGCAGATTGTAGTGACCGTCGAGGGCCGGGTTGAGCTGATTGCGGTCAATCAGGTCCTGTAAGTCAGGAGAGCAGGCAGTTTTGTCGGATGCAAAGTCAAAGTTATCGATTGTCAGCCGGTTCGGCCCAATCACGAAGGCATCGTCTGGGATCCGGACAGCAGCCCAGTGGTGCCCACCGATTGTTTCCATATACCAGACCTCTTCATGATCACCAAAAGCCAGGGCATTTGACTCATAAGTCCCGTATTTTTCTAGCAGGTGACCCAATCGTTTTACCCCTTCCCTAGCTGTCTTGATATATGGCAAAACTAAGGTGACCAAGTCTTCCTCACCAATCCCATCAGTGGTGTTAAAGGGATCAATCCCGAGGATTCGGGAGTTAGTAGTGATTGTCAGTGTTCCAGTCATGCTGACGTTGTGCTGGTTAATCCCGCCAGCAGCAAATACGCCGGCGGAACTGTCGGCGTCCGGCGTCGAGGTATAACCGACCGGGTCGTCAGGCAAGTCAATCTTAAAGGACGTTGACTTGCTCTCGTAGTGGCGTGGCTGCTCTGTTGGCTTTACGTATACACAACGTTGTGGATCAAAAGCATTGGAATAGTCTTCCTCCCGACAGACAATCGTTGAGCCGTCCAGGGTTGCCTTCTTCCCCGCCAAAAACATCGTACAAGTGTGTGTTTCCATTATCTTCATCCCTTTCCCCTATATTTTAATGTACTGACTAGAAGATTCACAGCCTTTTCAAGAGACATCCACAACAGCAGTTCCAGAGCCTTGGGATTGATGAAGCTGGGAAAACGCCTTTGACTAGTATAAGACGATTATTGACACAATACGGGCCGGCGACTCATAGTGAAGTTCCTCATAATTGTTAGACAAAGGATCCAATGTTTAACCGGAGAAGTAAAAAACAGCCACAAGAACTATTTCTCATGGCTGTATGTCTTTTATTATCGCTGTGTTACAGCTCCCGTTGCGTAGTTAATATTGATATTGCGCTGGCAATTGGGCACGAATACGTTAAACTTCAAACTTCCATCTTTCGAAAGAGCCTCAATATGGGCACCAGAGGGAACAACGTTGTCGCCGTCGTAAAGGTCGGTAACCCGGTAACGGATCTGTTTCCCCTGGTCGAGCGCCTGGCGAACCAGGCCTTCATAGTAGTTTTGCCCCGTTGATTCTGGGCTGCGCGCTTCGTTTGCCCAGGCCGTCTGCGTTGCAATATTTGCCGGGTTTGATTCCGAGGCATTGAAGTTACGGATTCCGCCAACCAAGGCATAACCGAGGAGGTGGCCACGATCATATGCATGACGGTACCCGTTCTTAAGGTTATACGCCTGTAAGAAGCCCGCCGGTCGCCAGTTTGTTGCTCCGTTCCCGGTTTCAGAACGGTTTCTGTATTGACGGGTCGTTCGGTTTAGCCAGGCATCTCCCCGCCATGCCCTTCCCTGCCGATCTTTATAGTTAACCGCGTAGGGAGCACTATTGATATTAGCGTTTAGCCTGGGCTGGTTATTATTAATGATGAATGCCCCGTGACCATTCCACGAAACGGACGAACCAAGTTGGGAACGAATCCCCGACGTGAGAACTGCCTCGGCTTGTTGCTTAGTCGGTGGAAGTGTCGTTGGTTGACTGCTTCGCTGACTCTGGTTTCCCCAGGAAGCAAGCTGTTGGATTCCTTGTGACAGTGCTGCTTTACCGTTATCCGGTTGATTAACGAGCCCACCAACCGCAAAGAGGATTCCCAATGCGAGGATAATCCGCCAGAATTTTCTTTTGAGACGATACATGATTAAAACCTCTCTAATTCTTAATACCTCTATCTTACTATATTTTGCCGAACGTGTGGTCAAACATTTTGTATTCAGACAAAAAACACCATTAATGCAGCGCGCGCAGCATTAATGGTGTTTTACTGATTTATTTAACTACAGCCTTCTTCCGCTCCTTAAGCTGGTATACTAACCAGATGATGAAGATGAAGATGACCCCGACGGAAACTGATACCCGCGTATCTGGATTGAAGAACATAAATACGAGGATAATTGTTAAGGCAATCAGACTGAAGTAGTTATATGCCGGGTAAAGAGGCATCTTAAATGGGTGGTTAACCAGGTCTTGCGGATTATGCCGGCGGTAGTTTAATTCGGCCAGCAGAATGATAAACCATGGGACCATCCCGGGAAGAACACTTGAACTATAAACGATAACGAAGATGTTCTTTGCGTTAGCGTCGACCATTGAAAGGATTGAGTTCAGGGCGAAACCAACGAAGATCCAGAAGGCGATTGTCAAAACGGCCACGTTAGGAACAACCCGCTTTGAAAGCCGGCTGAATACTTTTGGTACTTGACCATCAATTGAAAGCTTAAACAGCATCCGACTGGCACTGTAGATACCAGAGTTGGCACCGGACAGGGCCGCCGTTAAGACAACGAAGTTAATGATCCCGGCCGCACCAGTGATTCCGACCTTAGTAAAGGTTTCAACGAATGGTGAGCCGACCGCTTTCAGTTGGTTCCAAGGGTAAATCGAAACAATGACGAAGATTGCACCAATGTAGAAGATCAGAATCCGCCAGATAACGGATTTAACAGACTTAACAATTGCTTTGCGCGGAGAAGCAGCCTCACCAGCAGTAATCCCCAGAAGTTCGATTCCTTGGTAGGAGCCGGCAATAACAGAAAGGGAGAACATGAAGCCCATGAAACCGCCGGTGAAGAATCCGCCGTGTGTCCACAGGTTAGAAATTCCAACCGGGTGCCAGTTATTACCAAGACCGAGGACAATCACGCAAAGACCCAGGATAATCATGGCGATGATGGTTACCACCTTAATCATGGCAAACCAGAATTCCAGTCGCCCGTAGGCCTTCGCAGAAACAATGTTAGCCAGGGTCAGGATTGCAATCATAATGATTCCGGAAATCCAGTCCTGAAGGTTGGGCCACCAATAATTCAGGTACTGACTCATGGCAATAATATCTGAGATACCAACAATGATGAATTGAAAGATATTACTCCATTTTGTTAAGTAGCCAGCAAAGGGATGAATATACTTCTCACCGTAGTCAGCAAAAGATCCGGTCCCTGGATTTATATATATCAGTTCACCTAATGCGCGCATGACCCCGTAAAGGACCAGGCCGACGAGGGCGTAAGCTAGTAGGACAGATGGCCCGGTCCACTTGATGGTCGACGTTGCCCCCATGAAAAGACCACTACCGATGGTTCCACCGATTGCAATCATTTCCATTTGTCCGGGAGTCATCGTTCTTTTTAATTTAACCTTTTCATGCATTGACATAATAAAACCTCTCTTCTCCAACAAAAAAAACCATCCAATTTACCCAATCAGCCACACACTTTAATAAGTAATTGTGGTTGAGTAAATTGAATAGCTGTTAATTAACAGAATCAAATACGTGTTTAATTATTCCCCAACCACGGTCTTAGTTGTTGTGGTTGTGGTGGAGGTTAGCGATAGTTTTTTATGTTGTACAATTGATAATTGCATTCTAACTTCCTCCATTCATTTTCAACTGTTATTAGAATACTATGAGAAAATTAAAAATGCAAGTACTAATCTAAATTTATTTGGATTTACACTTTAAAACGAAGAGGCTAACGGCAGCTGTCCAGGCAGTTGTTACTAATCCTAACAATGCTGTTTTAGTACTGGACTGGTTATTACCCGTTTGAGGAAGCTGATCATTATGGGTTGTAATTGGTTCATTTTCTAAGGAGCGGAGCGGATCCTGAATCCGGTTAAGTTCTCGTTGAAGATGGTGGTCAAGTCCGGGCCGACCTTGAGACCGCATACTTGTCGGGTCAGCAGAGTTATCTGAGAACGGGTGATTAGCAAACATTTCTGGAACATCGCTCACCGGACCTTCCCCTGCTTGGGTATTACCGTTAAGTTGTCGACTATTGTTTTCCTCGGAATCCCCTTTTTCAGCGACTTGCGAATCATTCTCCTTAACAGCTTGGTGAGCCGGACTGCTATCGTCTGCATAAACTGGTTGATGCGTTTGGGTTGTTGTATTTGATCCTTCTTCCTGGTTATTCTGGCTTGCCTGGCCCTTGCCTTGCGACTCGTCAGTTTGGGTGCCATCACTAGTTTGGCTGCCTGATGCTTGGGTAGCAGTTGAAGTCACCCCAGAATTATCGGTCTGAGTACCAGTAGTGGTAGTGTTCTCATCCGTCTGCGTACTTGATGAAATAATACTACTAGGGTCAGTCTCCATTTGCGATCCTGTTGACACAAGTTGTGCGCTTGAAGAACTACCGTTTACATCGCCGGTTTGTGTTTCTGCATTGTTCCCGACTTTCAGGCCCGTTTGAACGCCTTCCCTAGCGTCACTTTCCTCTGTTTGTGTACCCGACGCAACATTCTCGATAGTACCGCTCGTTTGGATCCCAGTAGAAACCTTCCCCAGATTATTAGTTGTCTGGGTCGTCGATGAATCTAGTCTGAGCGTTTCTGTCTGCGTACCAGCGCTTTCCTCGGTAGCAGAATCAGTTTGCACACCTTTGGAGACACCGTTATCTTCAGTTTGAATTGCTACAGAAGCAGTTGACGAATGAGTTTCTGTCTGCGTACCGACGGAAACACTAGGTGTAGTTTGGGTCCCGGTAGAATTCGTCAAAACACCATCGGTCTGGGTGGCCACAGAGCCCCCTTGAACCTCATTATCTGTCTGGGTAGCACTCGAGCTGGTCTGAATATTAGGTTCAGTCTGGGTTGCCGTTGAAGCTTTCTCAGGATTCTCTGTCTGGGACGCCGAATCTTCCATCCCTACCACGGCTGTCTGGGAGCCCTCTTCCTTTGTTTCGTCTCCATCGGTCTGGGTGCCTGCAGATACTCCCCCGCTGGTTTGAGTGTTTTCACTGGCTACCTGCTGTTTAGACGTTTGGGTCCCGGCATCTTTACTATCGGTCGTTTCCGTTTGGGTTGCTGATGACGTGCTTTCACCTACCTGCGTGCTTGCGTCTCCTTTTTCAGCCTCACTGGTCTGAGTATCTGTATCTTGTCCCCTGTCAGTATCTGTCTGGGTAGAAGAACTAATCCCTGAATTCTCGGTTTGAGTGCTGCCGTCACCTTTCGCGGTATCCGTTGTCTGACTGCCTTTTTCCTGACCGGTTTGGCTAGTGGCGGTTGATGAATCCTTTGAGTCGGATTTTGAGCCTTGCGCCATCTCCTCCCCTTTCTCTTTACTACTATCCTTTTGGTCACTTGTATTCTTACTGTACTGGACCTCAAATGTCGGTACAGGCTGGTTAATTGCATTTTCTTCAATTTGCAAATCAGGAACACATTTGACCGTCGACACATACCCATCCACTTGCGGAACCATTAATTGCGGGAAAGATTGAATCATCCAGCGGCCGTTCAAAAAATCAGCCCGTGCAGACTGTTCAATAACCTTGTCACCAGCCGGTAAGTGGAAAATGACTTTCCGGGTTAAAACCTTACTAGCGGGCTTTTCTTGATCATTTTCATCCTTTTTGACCGTCAGGTGGAAGCTGGTGTGACCGGTATTTGGAAAGTACTGAATTTCTTTTGGCAGATTCGTGATGAAGTAGTGGTATCCTGCCGGCGGGGTCGGTAATTTATAACGGCCAAATTGATCAGAATGGACTGGAATTAAAATTGATGATTTACAAGGACTGTCAACGTCATCTAACATAAAAAAACGGGTTGCAGGGGCGACCTTGTCAGTAAACGGTTGGTATTCAATCGTTACCTTTCTTGACTTCATCTGGGGAGTCATCTTGACGGGGTCCAGCTGAAGTTCGGATGGTCGGTAACCAGCAAACTCTGGGGCCACAAATTCAGGCCACATGTCAGGATGCTTCGCCTTTATCCGCTCAACATTAATAGTGGCAACCTGTTTAATGACTGTCTTCTCCTTGCTTAGGGGGTTCACAACCGTTATTTCCCGGATAACCGTCCGCTCCATTGGGTCGGTAACTTTCCCGGCTGACGTACTTTCTGCACTGTTAATTGCCTTTGCGTTTACCGTCGTCACCGTTATTGAAACTAGGGCTAGTGTAGAAAAAAGTGCTAATGTTGTTTTAATATGTTTGCTTTTCATATGTTCTTCTCCTCGCATTATTGGTCTCACTTAATAAATACGAAGCTAAGCCATTTTGGCATCTAAGAATTTTTAATAAACTATCGGAAATAATTTAATGACGTTTAGGAACGAACTAGGTGATTACCTAATTGTTTATTTCTGAGAATCATTTATCTTAGATGTTATAGGAGGAGAAAGAAATATGAATAGTACAAAATCTTTTTCAAAAGCGCAGTTGTGGGGCGTTGAATTAAACTTAATTTCGCTCTTGTTCAGTAGCATTAGCCCGGTGCTTAATAAGTTCTCACTAACGAGTCTCAGCCCAGTAATCGGGGGAATATTTACCAGCTTATTTGCGGCCGGGTTTGTCTTAATAACAATTATTTTCAGGCATCAAACTATTAGCTGGCATTCTTTCGCCAACCCTTGGCTATGGCTTCTCGGGGGGACAAACGCCATAGGAATTATTCTCCAGTACGTGGCGCTATCTTTGCTAAGTCCAATTACCGTCACCCTAATCGAGCGAATGTACCTAGTCTATGTTTTCGTGCTCTCTTACATTTTTCTTCGTGAAAAGATTGAAGGATTGGACTATCTCGCCATTGTCCTGTGCATCATCGGTTCTTTCTTGATTTCTGGTGGCTGTCTGCAACTCAGTGATAATGGATGGGGCATTATCTGTGCCTTTATCTATCCGCTAATGTATGCCGCAAATAACATCACTGCTAAGCATCTGGTTGCGGACGCTCACCCAAACAGCGTCCTCTTTTACAACCATTCAACCTCAGCAATACTATTACTTATCTTTGCTCTAGCGAGTGGGACGTCCTTTAAAGGATTTTCATCTTCAGCGGTGGCCTTTAACTTTGGTGGGGCCTTCTTTAACGGTTTTCTCTCCCTTCTCCTCTTCTACACGAGCTTAAAATTTATTTCTGCGGGAAAGGCAAACATTGTACGCGCGATTGGACCGGTTATTGTGATCATCTATTCCGCTTTTTTCTTCCCGGTTCAAGTGACCCCATCGTTGATTTTAGGAGCCATCTTAGTGCTTACGGCAAGCGTTATCGTAACCTTCACCAAGACCCTTCACCGTTAATCTCACAATGAAATTTATAGATAAACATTAAAAAGCATTCAGTGCTCGGATTATTACATGAGCACCGAATGCTTTTTTATGGTTAATTGCGGATTTTTAGTAGGCGTTAACCCGCCGCCGGTAAACGATAAAGCGCCGGAACATGTATTGCCATGGCAGCGTTAATGCGTGAACTAGACGGGTGTATGGGAAGTAGCCAAAGATAGCAAATCCACATAAAACGTGAACCTTATAAATCAGCGGCACGGAAGCCATCAGTTGCCATTGTGGATGGAAGGTAAAGAGACTTCGTACCCAGGGACTAATGGTTACTCGGTAGTCGAAGTCGATAAATGCACCTGAAATAGTGCATGCCAACCCCAGTGTAATGGTAATCAAGAGGGCCCAGTCAACGATAATATCGTTCAGACTACTAGTCTTAAACACCCGCCTTACCGTCATCCGCCGGTAAGTCAGGATTGCAATTCCAATGAAGGCAAGCAACCCAGCAGGAATCCCCATTACTAGTGATCCGAACAGGTGGTACATGTGGTCAGTAATTCCGAAGTACGCTGTCCAGCTCTTGGGAACCAGCATTCCCAGGCAGTGACCAAAGAAGGCTAGGATAATCCCCACGTGGAATGTGATACTCCCGGCAATTAATTTCTTTTTTTCAAAGATCTCGCTAGATTTCGCCGTAATACTAGCGTGGAAATACTTAAAACGGATGAAGTTACCGATAATGAATGACGCCAGCATGGCATATGGGTAGATAACCCAGAAAAAGATCGACCAATTATTGTGCATCTGTTTTCACCTCTGTTTCAACACTCGAACCGACAATTTCACGGATGAATTTTACAAGTTTGATGTAGGGATTTTCACTATCAATAACCGCATTTTTAAGAAGGTTATAGGTTCCATCCTCAATAACGCTAAGGGCAAGCTGAATGTCCTTACGTCGGGGATCATCAAGAAAATCACCGACAGCCAAAAAGTCCAGCATCAGCGGTAGGTAATCTGACAACTCACTAGTCGTTTCCGCAACACCAAACATCTCATACAGCATCTTCAGTTTTGCCAAAACAGTCCCCCGCTCGCGAGAATCCGTCATCTTGTAGTAGGACATGTATAAGGTGTAGCGACGGTTCATTTCAAACAGGCCCGTATAGTTGGTCTGCTGCTTAAGCAAGACGGGCTTAGCGAGTTGGTCAAATATTTCAAGTAAGGACCGCCGCTCGTCTTTTGACAGGGCCTTATCTTGTTCGATGAGGGTACGATTTGCTTCTGTAAACGTGTCTTCTGTCGGATAGTCAATCAGTAATGACAGAACCTCTAAGATTGGGCGGTTTGCCGATAGCTTTTGATAATTAATCACGCCAAATTCCCCCATAGAAACTCTCCGCGTAAATTTCATTGGTCGACTTACCGGCTTCGGCCTTCTTGAACATGCTGGTATGCTGTGGTGCCAGGGCACACCCCTCACACTCGTCATAACCCAGGCCACCCTGCTCACTCTGAGCATCCTCTAATTCAGCCTTTTGACTACGTGGAATGACAAAACGGTCCTCGTACTTAGCAATCGCAAGGAGACGGTAAAGTGATGTTGCGCTGGCTTCGGTTAAGCCCACCCGCTCCAGCTTGCTGGTATCAAAATCCTGGCCACTTGTTTTGGCCCGCATATATAACCGCATCATGGCTAATTTGTAAAGGGCGTTTTTAACAAGCGGTACATTGCCACCGGTTAAAAGACTGGCGAGGTATTGGACTGGAATCCGCATTTGGTCAATTCCGGGGAAAATCATCTCCGGATTCTTGATTGAATCTCGGCCCTCAAAGTAGGACATCACAGGTGATAGTGGTGGAATGTACCAAACCATTGGCATTGTCCGGTATTCTGGATGAAGCGGGAAGGCAATCTTTTCTTCAACCGCCATCTTATAAATCGGTGACTTTTGGGCAGCTTCAATCATTTCTTCAGAGATACCATCCTTAAGCGCCTGCTTGACAACCTTAGGATCATTGGGATCCAGGAATAGCCTCAACTGAGCTTCATACAATTTGCTTTCGTCGGGTGTCGATGCCGCTTCTTCAACCCGGTCGGCATCGTAAAGCAGGGCGCCAATGTAACGAATCCGGCCAACACAGGTTTCGGCGCAAACCGTTGGCTGTCCTTCCTCAATCCGCGGGTAGCAGAAGGTACATTTCTCCGCCTTATGCGTCCGCCAGTTGAAGTAGACCTTCTTGTATGGACAACCAGTCATACAGAAACGCCAACCCCGGCAGCGTTCCTGGTCAACTAAGACTATCCCATCCTCGTCGCGCTTGTACATGGCCCCGGAAGGACATGACGCAACACATGGCGCGTTCAAGCAGTGTTCACACAGGCGTGGCAAATACATCATGAAGGCCTGCTTAAAGTTATTCTTAATGTCACTCTCTATTTTTTGCATATTCGGGTCCTGGTGAACGTACTCAGTTGAACCAGCTAAGTCATCATCCCAGTTAGGACCCGTCTTCAGTTCCATGGTTTCACCAGTAACCTGCGATTTTGGCCGGGCAACCGGTTGGTGCTTACGTTCAGGCCCAAAGAGCGTTTTGTAATCGTAAGTCCACGGCTCGTAGTAGTTATCCATCTCGGGCATATCATTGTTATAAAAAATTTTCCCAAGAGCAATCTTATTCAACTTATTCCCAGCACGCAGCTGGAGCTTGCCCTTCGCGTTGAGTGTCCAGCCACCATGATACTTGTCCTCATCTTCCCACCGTTTCGGGTAACCTACTCCTGGCTTTGTTTCGACGTTATTAAACCACATGTACTCAGCACCGGGACGGTTTGTCCAGGTGTTCTTACAGGTAACCGAGCAGGTATGGCAGCCGATACACTTGTCAAGGTTTAACACCATCCCAATTTGTGCTTTAATCTTCACTCCAGTTCACCTTCTTTAATTTTCGAACGTTTACATAAAGGTCACGCTGGTTACCAGTTGGCCCATAGTAGTTCCATGCATAGCTTAACTGACCATATCCACCAACCATGTGCGTTGGCTTAACGTGAATTTGCGTTGGCGCATTGTGCGAACCACCACGGTTTCCGGTAATCGTTGATAATGGTTCATAAATTTCATTATCCTGGGCGTGATACATATACATCGAACCCTTCGGCATCCGGACAGATACGACGGCTCGGGCAGTAACAACCCCGTTCCGGTTATATGCTTCGACCCAGTCATTATCCTTGATATCAATCTTTTCGGCATCCTCGGGACTCATCCAGACGGTCGGGACACCACGGAAGAGGGTCAACATCTCAAGGTTATCATAGTACATCGTGTGGATATTCCACTTACCGTGTGGTGTCATGTACTTAAGAGTGATTTCCTTTTTAGCTGGTTGAACATCGGTATCACTTGGTGCCATCACGATCGGTGGTAGCGAAGGTTTGTAGGTTGCCAGGCCCTCACCGAATTCCCGGAAGACTTCGTGGTCCAGATAGAACTGTTCACGGCCGGTCAGTGTCCGGTTCGGAATTTTGCGTTCCGTCATCAACGAGAATGGGGTATACCGGTCACCACCATGCTTAGCAGAGGTCCCGATTGGGGTTGGGTAAGCCTCCTGTGGTTGGGCGGTGATCTTCTTAAAGGACATCACATCATCAGCGTGACCGCGACCAATGTCGGTCAGGTGCTCACCAGTCTGTTGCTCCTTCTTGTGCCATGCGCGGTCTGCTAACTTCCCATTAGAGGCAGTTGACATCCGCAGGATTGCGTCACAGACCTTTTCATCCTCATCCAGGAGTGGGCAGCCAGCCCCGACACCTTGGTCAGCGGTCCCGTTCATATCCTTTAGGTAGTCATACTGGTCCTGAACATCGTACGGGTAGTTGTTGACAACATTTGGTCCTAGGGTAATGAACTTATCGTAAACTTGACTATAGTCACGTGGTACTAGCTTCAAAGAAGGCATCGTCTTTCCCGGAACAGGTTCAACCTCTCCCTTCTTCCAATCCTTGACGTCACCGTATGGTTGGGCAATTTCACCTGGCGTGTCATGGCCCAGTGGCGCGCTCTTCAAGTCATAGTGCGTTCCTGGGTAGTACTTAGCAGCCATCTGTGAGAAGGTCTTGGCCAGCAACTTAAATTGTTGCCAATCTGACTTGGATTCCCACATTGGGCTAATTGCGTCATTGAATGGGTGGATGAACGGGTGCATATCGGTTGAAGAGAGGTCCTTCTTTTCATACCAGGTAGCTGCCGGTAAGACAACGTCTGAGTACATCGGGGTGGAAACCATCCGGAAGTCCATATCAACGACGAGGTCGAGCTTACCAACTGCCGCCTTGTCGTGCCAAACCATCTCTTCTGGTTTACGCCGGTCGTTTGGCTTAGCCAGTAAGCCGTTTTCCGCGCCCAAGAGGTGCTTCATAAAGTATTCGGCACCCTTACCAGATGATGCGAAGAGGTTCGAACGCCATAGGAAGAACGCTTTAGGCTGGTTCTCGCTTGCGTCCGGATCTTCGGCAGCAAAGTGGAGGCTCCCCTTCTTCAGTTCGTCAACAACCCGCTGCGAAATTTTAACAATATCAGTTGTTTGGTAATCCTTAGCAAAGGAAAGTGGGTTGCGGTTAAACTGCGGGTAAGATGGTAACCAACCAAGCCGAATTGCCAACTGGTTGTAATCGGCGTTATGAAGATAGGAATGTTTACTCTTCCAAACTGGGGACTTCTGGGCCTGGTTATCGATTTCCTCGTAGCGCCACTGGTCAGTTGCAAAGTAGTACCACGTGGTTCCCTGCATCTGTCGGGCGCCACCCTTTTCCCAGTCATTGGCAAAGGTGATGTTTGCCCAGCCTTCCTGTGGCCGCAACTTTTCTTGACCAACATAGTGGGCCCAGCCACCGCCGGTTTTACCAATACAGCCACAGAGCATCAGCATATTGATAATCGTCCGGTAGTTCATATCAGCGTTGAACCAGTGGTTGACACCACCACCCATGATTACCATGCTGGCACCGTCATTTTCAGCGGCATTTTGGGCAAATTCACGGGCAATCTGGATGACCTGATCAGCCTTTACACCAGACCGACTCTCCTGCCAGGCAGGCGTAAAGTAACTGTTGGCATCGTGAGCGTCCTTGGCAGCGAGCTCATCGTGGCCGGTACGGTTAATTCCCATCTGGGCCATCATCAGGTCGTAAACGTTGGTGACCAGGTGTTCCTGTCCATCAGCGAATTGGATCTTCCTAACCGGAATGTGGCGGACAACCACGTCATTACCATCATTACTGAATGCAGGGAAGTCGATTACGGCTTGACTAACATCGCCGGATTCAGTAATTGAAAGGGCCGGATTAATCGAATTGCCTGCCGCATCCTTTAGTTCCAGATTCCACTTTTCTTTTGGATCGTACTTCTGGCCCATTGTCCCGTTTGGCACAACAAACTGGTGACTATTTTTATCGTAAACAACCGTCTTCCAGGCGGGGTTGACAATCGTATCGTCTGCTACGAGGTCATTAATCCGGACAAAGCGGCCGGCAGTCAAATGATCAGCATTTGCCACGCTGGGCTCCAGTTCGACCGCAAATGGCAAGTCAGTATATTGCTTAGAGTAGTTTATGAACCGGTCAACAGGATGTTTTTGATAGAATTCATCCAAAATCACGTAGGTCATTGCCTGAGCAACGGCCGAGTCGCTCCCGGGATGAGGAGCCAGCCAGTCGTCGGCAAACTTGACATTTTCTGCATAATCCGGACTAACCGCGACCACCTTAGCACCCTTATAACGAGCTTCGGTCATGAAGTGGGCATCTGGTGTCCGCGTCAACGGGACGTTTGAACCCCACATGATAATATAAGAACTGTTGTACCATTCGGCTGATTCAGGCACATCGGTTTGCTCACCCCAAATCTGTGGCGATGCCGGTGGTAGGTCTGCGTACCAATCGTAAAAACTCATCTGCTCTCCACCAAGCAGGGCAATGAAACGGGCACCCGCACTAAAGCTCATCATTGACATCGCTGGAATTGGCGTAAAGCCACCAATACGGTCGGGGCCGTACTTTTTAATAGTGTAGAGGCAGGCAGCAGCGATTAGCTCAAGGGCCTCGTCTCGGTGAACACGGACGAGGCCGCCATGTCCCCGAACACTCTTGTATTCTTTAGCTTTTTTTGGGTCTTCGACGATGCTAGCCCAGGCATCCAGTAGATTTTCATGCTCTTTCTTTGCGGCCGACCACATTTCCCACAGGCGTCCCCGAATATACGGGTACTTAATCCGGACGGGACTGTATTCGTACCAAGAAAAGCTTGCCCCCCGTGGACATCCCCGGGGTTCGTAGCCGGGAATATTGGCCCCACACGACGGGTAATCCGTTGCCTGGTGCTCCCAAGTAATGATTCCTTGCTTAACGTAAACGTTCCATGAGCACGAGCCCGTACAGTTAACACCGTGAGTTGTCCGCACAACCTTGTCATGCGCCCATCGTTGACGATAGAGTTTTTCCCAACGACGATTATTTTCTTCAAGTTGTGTAAAGGTTCCGTTAAACTTTTCAACTTTGTTAAAGAACCGCGACTTCATCGTTGATATACCTCCCTTAATTGTTTGGCCTTGGGTATGGTAAACCTAAAGTAAGCCTTTTCCCTAATATAAAGGTTATCATTAATCCTGTTATACTACGACTAGGGAAAAACCTATATTTTTCAATAGTTGGAGGGTGAATTAGACATGGATCGCTATGATCGTCAAGAAAGAGTGAATCAAATAGGCACGGCGGGGCAGGCCCGAATCAGTCAAGCAACGGTTTTGATTGTCGGTGTTGGCGGACTCGGAAGTTATGCTGCCGTAATCTTAGCCCGGGCGGGGGTCAAGAAGCTTATTCTTGTTGATCCAGATACCGTTTCCCTAACCAACCTCCAGCGTCAGGCCCTCTTTACTGAAAACGATTGCCAAGAGCATCGCTTCAAAGTTACGGCGGTCAAAAACCACTTGCAAGCAATCAACAGCAGTGTTGAAGTCGTTGCAATTCCTTCACCACTCACGGCAGATCTAGTAAGCGACAACCATTTTGACCTCTGCCTGGACTGCTTGGACAACTACCGTGGACGGGCCCTCCTCAACGAACTGGCAATTGAACACCACTTTGATTATGTATTTGCTAGCTGCGCCGGAAACTACGGCAACGTGATGGCCATTTCGCCGCAAGAACACCCCTGCCTTGCTTGTCTCTTTCCAGACATCAAGCAGCTGATGAACACCGATTGCGACATTATTGGGGTCAATGCTGCCCTCCTACCACTAGTTGCGGGGATGCAGGCTTCCATTGCCCTCCACTACCTTGTGGACCAGTCAACAGTTGATTTTGACCACCTCATTACCTATGATAACTGGTCAATGACGGCCAATCGCTTCAAAGTAAGTAAGCAGGCGACGTGTCCGGTTTGCCAGCGCCACCAGCAAATTAGCACGGGTCAAGGCGGTTCGCAGCTAACAATGCTTTGCGGTGCGAATGCCTACTACGTTAGGTTAGCCCATGGGGTGAAACTTACCAGCTGGGCCTACCACCTGAATTCACTAGGTGCCCTTATCACCAGTAACCCCCTCTTTATTCAATTTAAGTGGGTCAATCGGCCAGTTAGTCTGTTCAAAAATGGTAAGCTAGTAATGTATGACCTGGCGAACCGGGCAGACGCCGAAGGCCAGCTCAATAGGATTATTAAACTTGCAAACGAAATAAGGGAGATAACTTCAGATGAATCAAGCTGCCATTCTAACAATTAGTGATAGCCGGAGCTTAGCGGATGACCGTTCCGGCGATTTGATTAGTGACCTGTTAACTAAAAACCACATCACCATTATTGACCGACGCATCGTTAAAGATGATATCGTCGATATTCAAACAGCCTTTTTGGAACTAGAGCAGGCCAGGCCAGATATCATCATCACAACGGGGGGAACCGGAGTTGCGCGAAGAGATGTCACCATCTCCGCCGTCCGTCCCCTTCTCCAGCGAATCATACCAGGCTTCGGCGAGATGTTTCGTCAAATATCATTTCATGAAATTGGGACGCGGGCACTTGCCTCCCAAGCACTAGCGGGATTTAACTATCGCTGGCAGCTTACCTACTGCCTTCCCGGTTCACTAAATGCCTGCAAGACCGCACTAGACCGGCTCATCATTCCTGAATACCAGCATTTACTTTATGAAATTAGTAACCAACGAAAGGACGACCACAATCATGCTCACTAGAAGAACGCCAATTTCAGTTACTGAGGCGCAAAAACGGGTTCAATCGATTCCGCTAAAGACGGCAACCGAGATTATTCCACTAGAAGAGGCTAACCACCGTGTCCTGGCAAAAGATGTCCGGGCAAAATATGAGTACCCCCACTTTCGCCGGGCAGGGATGGACGGTTACGCAATTCGAGACACTGATGATAATGACTTCCCCAAAGAATTCAGTGTCCTGGGAGAAATCCAAGCCGGCGCGACCTGGGACCAGCCCCTTACCCCAGGTACTGCTGTCCGGATTATGACGGGGGCTTATGTCCCAAATGACGCCGCAAAGGTAATCCGGATTGAGAAAACCCGTCCGGTTGATGGCAATCCATCTCGTGTTCAAATAATGACCAGCGAGAATAAGAGTAATATTACTGAGGCCGGGACAGATGTCAAAAAGGGCGCCGTCATCCTTAGCCATGACCAAGAAATTAATCCCGGTGGTCTAGCTGTTTTACGGGCTTTCGGCGTTAAAGAAGTCGAGGTTTACCAGCGTCCCCGAATTGCAATTATCGCAACGGGAACTGAGCTTCTTAATTCAGACGCCCCCATTGCTCCGGGGAAAATCTATAACAGTAACGGCATCATGCTCAAAAACCTGGTCGAGGAAACCGGCGGGAGAGTTGATTTTGAGACTCAGCTTCCGGACGATGCCTCAACAATCAGGAAAGTGTTGAATGAGCAAATTGCTAGCCACGAAATTGTCATCACTGATGGTGGAGTTTCAGTCGGCGACTTTGACTATATTGGTGACCGTGCCCGGCAGGCCGACCGCTTGCTCTTTAATAAGATTAAACAGCGGCCCGGGAGTGTGACCACTGCCTTTGTTCAGGATGGTACCCTGGTAATGGCCCTTTCTGGAAATCCGGGAGCCTGTTTCACCGGTTTCTACCTGTATATGGAGCCCCTCATTCGTCGCTACCAACATCAATCGTCGCGGATTCGCAAGGTCCGGGCAACTCTGGCGGCGCCGTATAACAAGACCAACGGGTTTGACCGCTACCTCCGTTGCCGGTACGCCATCAAGGATGGTCGCTGCCTGGTATATCCAAATGGCATTAACCGTTCAGGATCTTTGGCCAACCTTCAAACAACGACCTGCCTGGCCTTGATTCCACACAGTACTACTCCGATGCAGGTCGGAACGGAGACGGACGCATGGCTGTTACCATTCAAATAGTTGGTCCCAAGGACTCGGGAAAAACCGCAGTGGTCACGCACTTAATCAGTTGCCTAACGAAGAAGCACTTCCGGGTAGCAGCAATTAAACACGACGCCCATTCGAGCAGCATGGACATTCCTGGGACCGACAGCTACCAGATGAGCGCAGCAGGTGCCCGCCAGGTGGTGCTAGAGTCGAACAACCAGCTCTTCTTTCACCAGCAGGGACAAAGGCCGCCACTCGCCGCCCTGGTAAGGCTGCTAGGAGCAGAAAACGATTTCGTAATTATTGAGGGACACAAGGCAGCTAGTTATCCCAAAGTAGTGTTAATAGGCGATGATAAGGCAAACAACCAAGATTTTACCGCCGTGATAACGGCCCCCGTCAGGCTGGTTCAAAACGCTCATTTAGATATTCAGGCCTGTGACCACTTAGTACAAGAAATATACAACTATTTAATAAGTCAGATGGGTGATCAATCATGATTGGAATTGTCCTAGCTGGCGGTCAATCAAAACGTTTTGGAACCGACAAGGCGACTTACCAATTAGGCAGTTTGAACGCTAGTAACGTTCAATTAGCGGTCAGTAAACTCCTACCGTTTTGTGAACAGGTAGTGGTGAGCGTCAACCAGAAAAACCAGCAAGCGATTTGTAAACAACTACGGGCGTTCCCACGAACCATCCTCGTCGGTGACCTTCCACCCTTTGACCAACATGGCCCGTTAAGCGGTCTACTGGCAGTAACCAAGCACTTTCCGGGTAGGCATGATTATCTGATGGTTGCGGTCGACTATCCCTTTTTGCGTTCGGAAACGATCCAGGCCTTAGCTAGGCACCAACAAACAGTCATTACTACGGGGGATCACCTTCACTATTCACTGGCCCACTTCCGGACTGACTACCAAACGATCAATACTTGGTTAATGGATAATAATTGGCGACTCGGTGCTTTTTTAACCGAATGCTGCCGGTGTCAGCCCTTATCCTTTCCCCAACGACAAGAATTTACCAACCTGAATTACTTAAATAAGAAGGAGTAACCATGAAATCAAAAGCAATGATGTCTGAACCGGATTTTCAAAAATTAATAGCACTGGTGCTTAATGACTTAACGATTCGACGCACAATGCTGGAAAATCGTGAACAGGAAGTTAACCAGCAAATGAGTTCACTAGAAAAGGACGCGGAACTGGAGCAACTAGACGATCAGATTCAGCAAATTCAGCGTGACTACGACCATTATCAAGCATACCGCGATCCCAATTTTGATTTTGACAGCCAGCAGTATTATCAGGGACCTTCAATGGGCCTTCCTAAATTTCCCTAGTAAGGAAGATGACTAATGATGGCTTTAGAACAAGCAAAGACAAATAAAGATTACGCGCGGCTAGTTAACCGTATTTACCACACTAGTGATTTTGAGTTTGTTGGAATTGCTCTTCAAGAGACCTACTACCCCTTTGTAATTAAGTGGCGCTTTGCCGCTGGTAACCAGAGTGAGCAATTCCGCCAGATTGTTCTGCGTAAGGGAATCGGCATTGCTGGATTAGTCTTTCGAACCGGTAAGCCCTTCTACGATAACAACCTAAGTAAGTACAGCTTTTCAAATAAGATGTACACACCGATTGCCAATGCGGAGTCCCTATGGAGTGCGGTAGCAATTCCGGTTGCTTCCAGTTTGGGAACCGTCAACGCCGTTCTGTTAGCCGGTTATCGCCGTAAGCAACCGGTGAGTCTCGAAACTGTGGCGCACTTAGGTGAATATTTACATGGGTAACACTGTCTAGTGAGGGGATTCAGTTGATAAAAGATAAATACTTAGAAAAGTACGTTGGGCAGTCCCGGTCAGCAATCATGTTTTTTGCTGGCGACCAGCTGATTGCCAGTAACCATTCTGCAGAGGAACTCCAAAGACGGTATGGCCTTGACCCGTGTTATTTGCGTCAGATTGCTCAAAATGGTAAGTCATCGTCAACAGCAGGTTATCAGGTACGGACAAACGTCGTCACTATCCCAACAAAGGAGAAGGAATCTCTTCACCTTTCCTTATGCTACCGCCTCCTGGATCAAGAAGAAGATGTATACTCGCTCACCATCAGAAACCTACAACACGAAGAACAACTGTCCGCACAAGAACGACAACACCTGCTAACCCGTTACGTCAACCGGGCCCATGAGAAGGAACGGCAGCGAATATCACAGGACCTTCACGACAGTATTGCCCAGGGTGTCTATTCGGCAATCATGGGTGTCCGCCGCTTTACGCAGGGTGACCTGAGCCCGGCAGAACAGCAAGAGACTAGCCAAGCCATTGAAATCCAGTTGCAGGAAACCCTGACGGAAATAAAAGAGATGGCGCTTGATATTCGCCCCGCCGTTCTGGATAGCTTCGGCCTGGTACCCGCAATTAAGGCCCTTGCCAAGCGGCTCCAGGCTAATTCCGGAGTGATAATTAATGTTTTAGCGGTTGATGAACAAGCAATTCAGTTGACTAGTGACGAGCAAAGCGTTCTCTACCGCGTCTGTCAAGAAGCAATTAATAACGCCCTCCGACATGCCCACCCTAGCGAAATCACAGTTTTACTCTCCAACCATCCCCACGTGATTCAGATGCAGGTCCTTGATGATGGGGATGGGTTTAACCTCAAAAAAAATGCCCACTTCAATGGCCACTCGTTAGGCCTAATGAATATGAAAGAGCGGGTTACTGCCTTAAATGGCGTATTTGAAATTAGTTCACACCCGCATGAGGGAACCACGCTAACCGTTAAGTTCCCGCTTAATACAGTTAGATAAGGATTTGGTGAAATTATAATGTATAAGGTTTTAGTGGCAGATGACCACGCCATCGTTCGTGCCGGTATATCGTACCTTGTTAATCAGCAGGCCGGGTTCGAAGTGGTTGATGAAACCGCTAGTGGAACAGACACATACATACGAATTGAACGTGGTGATATTGACATCGTAATAATGGACCTCAGTATGCCACCGGGAGAGAACGGTTTGATTACGACCAGGCGAATTCATGAAAAGTTTCCCGCGGTCAAGATTATTATCCTCTCGGTTCATGAGGACCAGGAATACATTAATAAGGCTATGCATAATGGCGCGATGTCCTACATCCTGAAGAGTTCTTCTGATGAGGAAATCATTAAGGCTCTTAAGGAAGTTGCGGCTGACCGCGACTACTTAGATTCCAATATTATGATCAGTAAAGATGACTTAAAAAGAATCAATGCCGACGGGGCCCACGTGAACCTGAAGGGTTACAACTCCCTTTCCAAGCGTGAAAAGGAGGTCTTCCCCCTCGTTGCTCTAGGCTATTCCAACAAGGAAATCTCGGAAAAGCTCTTTATCTCGACAAAGACCGTTGAGGCCCATAAGGCCAACATTACGCGTAAGCTTCACCTTCATAACTGAAACTTGAAAGCACGAAAACTAGCCGGAGCTGCGTCAGCTTCGGCTTTTCTCAGCCTAAATTAGACTTTTAGATGCCAGTATTCAATGCTTTTTGGATCGTTATTGGCAACTGAGCTATGAATCGATTAATGATGTCATCAATGTGATCAGTTAGGCTGAGCTGAGCTCAGCTCGACCCAGTTCATGAAATAAGTAGACCAATGCGTCCATAAAAC
>NZ_AZGM01000140.1 GCF_001435935.1 Limosilactobacillus panis DSM 6035 | reverse complement strand
AAAAAAGCCAATAACCACACGCCTTTGGCGTGATTATTAGCTTTCAAGTTTCAGTAAGGATAATTAAAAAGCGGTTTGATTGCTCGAAAGCCCGGGTAGTTAAACCGCTCTTTTTACTTGTTTAAATACCGCCATTCCAGGTTGACTATACATATTTTTGAATAAAATACGGAAAATTTACAAAAATGCTTGATATATATTCAATAATGTTGTATATTAATTTCAATTAATAAATATGCAAATAAATGAATGGAGACGATATTAATGAGTAAAGAAAAAATTGTTTTGGCTTATTCCGGTGGCCTTGATACCTCTGTTGCAATTGCCTGGTTAAAGAACAAGGGCTATGACGTAATTGCCTGCTGTATTGATGTTGGCGAAGGCCTTGACCTGGAAGCTATCAAAAATAAGGCGGCGGCAATTGGTGCCTGGAAGTCAGTTGTGATTGATGCCAAGCTGGACTTCGCGGAACAGTTTGTTCTTCCTGCATTGCAGGCCCATGCAATGTACGAACAAAAGTACCCACTGGTTTCGGCACTGTCACGGCCACTGATTGTCCAGAAGTTGGTTGCCACTGCCAAGCAGTACGGGGCTACCGCAATTGCGCACGGTTGTACCGGGAAGGGGAATGACCAGGTCCGGTTCGAAGCTGGTATTCATGCCCTGGCTCCTGAAATGAAGATTGAAGATCCTATCCGGGACTGGCACTGGTCACGGGAAGAAGAAATCCAATATGCAAAAGACAATAATATTCCCGTGCCAATTACCAAGGCAAGCCCATACTCAATCGACCAGAACCTGTGGGGACGGGCCAATGAATGTGGGATTCTTGAAGATCCTTGGGCAGCGGCTCCTGAGGATGCCTACGAACGGACAACCCCAATCGAAGAAACTCCTGACCAGCCAACCGTAATGGAAATTACCTTTAAAGAAGGGGTCCCAACCGCCCTTGATGGTGAGGAATTACCCCTGGACCAGTTAATTATGAAGCTCGACAAGATTGCTGGTGATAACGGGATTGGCCGGATTGACCACGTTGAGAACCGGTTAGTTGGTATTAAGTCACGGGAAATCTACGAATGCCCCGCTGCAACCGTCTTGCTAGCTGCCCACAAGGACCTTGAAGACCTGACTCAAGAGCGGGAAGTTGCCCACTTCAAGCCGGTAATTGAAGGCAAGATGGCTGAAATCATTTATAATGGACTATGGTACTCACCTTTGATGAAGGCGTTAGTATCGTTCATTGATGAAACACAAAAGGTGGTTAACGGTGTTGTCCGGGTAAAGATGTTCAAGGGGAACGTCATTTGTGAAGGACGGAAGTCACCAAACTCCTTGTACGATAAGAACCTGGCAACTTATACCTCTGCGGACGAGTTTGACCAAGAGGCCGCAACTGGCTTTATTAAGCTCTGGGAATTACCCGACAAGGTCTATGCCCAGGTCCAAGAAAAAGCTAACCACCATTCACAGAAAGGGGAAGTAACGGATGCCTATTAAGAAGATGTGGGGCGGCCGGTTTGAAAAGGGCGGCGACCAGCTCGTCGACCAATTTGGCGCCTCCATTTCCTTTGACCAGGAGATGGCAAAAGAAGATATCATGGGCTCACTGGCCCATGTGAAGATGCTGAAGAAGACCCAGATTTTATCTGGGGCGGACGCTGACAAAATTATTGGCGGGTTAAATGATTTAATGACCGAACTTGAGGAACAAGGCCTACCGTTTGACGTGGAGAATGAAGATATTCATATGAATATTGAGGCCCTCTTGACCAAGAAAATTGGTCCAGTTGCCGGTAAAATCCATACCGGACGGAGTCGTAATGACCAGGTGGCAACCGATTTCCACCTTTACGTTAAAGAACGGCTGCCTAAGATCATCTTCGCCCTCAAGGATCTTCAACAGGCCCTAGTCAACCTTGCCGAAAAGAACGTGGAAACCATCATGCCGGGTTATACCCACATGCAACACGCCCAGCCGATCTCTTATGGTCAATACTTAATGGCTTACTTTCAAATGTTTCAGCGGGATGTGGAGCGCTTTACCTTTAACAAGCAGCATACCGACCTCTCACCGCTGGGGGCCGCAGCCCTTGCCGGGACGACCTTTCCGATTGACCGGGAAATGACGACGGCACTCCTCGGCTTCAAGAAACCGTACGCTAACTCGTTAGATGCCGTCAGTGATCGGGACTTTGCACTGGAGTTTTTGAGTAACGCCAGTATCTTGATGGTGCACCTTTCCCGTTTATGTGAGGAAATCATTTATTGGTGCAGTTATGAGTTTAACTACATTGAATTATCGGATGCCTATTCAACCGGTAGTTCCATCATGCCCCAGAAGAAGAATCCGGACATGGCAGAGCTGATTCGGGGGAAGAGCGGCCGGGTGTTCGGCAGCCTGATGGGACTCTTGACCACCATGAAAGGTCTGCCACTGGCGTACAATAAGGATATGCAGGAGGACAAGGAAGGGGTCTTCGATACTGTTAAGACCATTCTACCGTGTTTGAAGGTTATGACCGGGATAATTGAAACCCTGCATGTCAATAAGGATAAGATGGCCCATGCCACCCAGCACGATTTCTCTAACGCTACTGAGCTGGCTGACTACCTAGCAACCAAGGGGATCCCGTTCCGGCGGGCCCATGAGATTGTTGGTGAGTTGGTCCTCAAGGGGATTAAGGCCGGCACCGACCTAGCAGACATTCCGCTAAGCGAGTTTAAGCAGATTGACACGCGGGTTGAAGATGATGTCTACCAGGTCTTGAAGCCAGCCGTTGCGGTTCAGCGGCGGAACTCGCTCGGTGGGACCGGCTTTGACCAGGTTAAGGCCCAGATTACTGCCGCTAAACAAATATTAAATAAGTAATACAAGATTGAAAGGCCCTGATGTCAAGACTTACTTGCCGTCAGGGCCTTTTGGTGTCCCGTTGAAGGCGGTTGGGTGCGCTTTAGTTATTAACCCGGGGAAAGCTATGATATAATCAATCTGAAAAAGCGTAATTTAATCGTTAAAGGAGAATTGAATAATTTGGCAGAAAGTACGCAAGAATATGAACAAGTATTTCAAATTGACCAACCAGCAATCGAGGTTGGTATTTTAGGGCCCCAGGATAAGTTTGTCAGTCTGCTTGAGCAGGGGATGGAGGTTACCCTGAACCCCTTTGGCGGCAATTTGAAGGTTAGTGGACGTCGGGAGGACGTTAAACTGACGATTGACGTCTTCCATGCCCTGGTAAACCTTCTTCAACAGGGAATCCACCTGCACAGTACTGATATTGTCAGCGCAATGAAGATGGCCCACCGGGGAACGCTGGAATACTTTGCGGACCTTTACAGTGAGACCATTATCAAGGATCGTAAGGGGCGTGCGGTCCGGGTTAAGAACTTTGGCCAGCGCCAGTACGTCAACGCAATGAAGCATAACGACATCACGTTTGGGATTGGCCCGGCCGGAACAGGGAAGACCTACCTGGCAGTTGCGATGGCAGTGGCGGCCCTCAAGCGCGGTGAGGTTGAACGGATTATCGTTACCCGTCCGGCCGTTGAAGCTGGGGAGAGCCTTGGCTTTCTTCCTGGTGACTTGCAGGAAAAGGTTGATCCGTACTTGCGGCCAATTTACGATGCCTTAAACGATATTTTAGGTACTGATCATACCCAACGCCTGATGGAACGGGAAATCATTGAAATCGCCCCATTAGCATACATGCGGGGACGAACGTTGGACGGTGCCTTCGTTATTCTCGATGAGGCACAAAATACCACTAACGCTCAGATGAAGATGTTTTTAACCCGGCTGGGATTTGGCTCTAAGATGGTCGTTAACGGTGATATCTCACAGATTGACCTGGCCCATGGTGTGCGGAGCGGGCTAGTGAGTGCGCAGCGCATCTTGAATGATATCCAGTCAATTAAATTTGTTCGCTTTAGTGCTGAAGATGTTGTTCGGCATCCGGTTGTTGCGCGAATCATCACGGCATATGAAGAGCACGCAACCAAAAAAGTAAGCAAGGATAAAAAGACGTCAAAGGAGGAATAGTGGTGGACCTGACAGTATATGATGAAACTGGTGGCCAGGTAAGTGAGAATCAATTGACCCTGGTTAAGGACGTTTTGCAATTTGCTGCCTGTAAGTTAGCCCTTAAGGATAACACCGAGATGTCGGTAACCCTGATGACTAACCCCACAATCCGCAAACTTAACAAACAGTACCGGGGAGTCGACCGGGCAACCGACGTTTTAAGCTTTGCTGCGGAGGAGAGTGGGGACGAAACCCCCATCATTATGGACCCAGCGTTGGCAGCCGAACTACCGGAGAACCTTGGCGACCTCTTCGTCTCAATTGATAAGGTCGCAGAACAGGCTAAGTTTTTGGGCCATTCAAGTGACCGGGAACTGGGCTTTCTGGTTATCCATGGATTCCTTCATTTAAATGGCTATGATCATGAAAAACCGGCCGATGAGAAAAAAATGTTTGCATTACAACGGGAGATACTAGATGAGTATGGACTCAAGAGATAAGCACCAGGTAACCAAAAATAATCACCTCCTGCAGGCGATGAGCCACGCCTTTGATGGAATCATCACGATGCTGCGTGAGGAACGTAATATGCGTTACCACGTCCTGGCCGCATTTTTGGTTGTTCTCGCCGGAATATTCTTTCATATTCGGGCGACAGACTGGCTATGGCTCCTCCTGGTGATCTTTTTAGTCTTTGCCGCTGAGTTTTTGAACACCGTCACTGAGGCCGTTACCGACCTCTTGGTGAGCCACCACTATGATGTTGAAGTAAAGAAGGCAAAGGACGTGGCCGCCGGGGGTGTCTTGATTGCGGCGTGCTTTGCCGTCTTGGTGGGCCTGATAATATTTGGCCCATACGTTATGCGGTTATTGAAGTAGGGAGAAGAAAATGGATAATCCAAACTATAAATCAGGTTTTGTTGCGCTAATTGGCCGGCCCAACGTTGGTAAGTCAACTTTACTGAACTACATTGTTGGTCAAAAGGTCGCAATCATGAGTGATGTTGCACAGACGACCCGGAATAAAATTCAGGGGATCTACACGAGTCCCGAAGCCCAAATCGTCTTTATTGATACGCCCGGTGTCCACAAGCCGGTTACCAAGCTTGGCGATTTTATGGAGCGGTCGACCCTCTCTGCTTTAGATGAAGTCGATGCCGTGGTTTATGTTGTCAGTGCCAGTGAGAAGCGGGGCCCTGGTGACAACTTCATTATTGAAAAGTTACGGCAGGTTAAAAAGCCAATTTATTTGGTTGTTAATAAGATCGACCAGGTCCACCCCAACGAACTGCCCGACATCGTTAACCAGTACAAGGATGACCTTCCCTTCAAGCAGGTCATTCCGGTCTCTGCCCTTCAGGGAAACAACGTTAACGAGTTAATCAACCAGTTGGTTAAGGGCCTGCCCCATGGGCCCCAGTACTACCCAGATGATCAGATCTCCGACCACCCCGAGCGCTTTGTCATTGCCGAAATGATCCGGGAAAAGGTGTTCATGCTGACCAGGGATGAGGTCCCCCATTCTGTTGCCGTCGATGTCACCTCTGTTAAGCGTGAGGACGAAGAGCATGTCCATATTTCTGCTAACATTGTTGTCGAACGGCCAGGACAAAAGGGAATCATCATTGGCAAAAAGGGTCAGATGCTTAAGAAAATTGGGACAATGGCCCGTAAGGATATTGAGCGCCTGCTTGGTGACCATGTCTTCCTCCAGCTGTGGGTCAAGGTTGTGCCGAAGTGGCGCGATAAGTCGGCAATGCTTAAGGACTATGGCTACCGCAACAAGGACTACTAATTACTTCAAGGGGGCTTAATGATGGCCCGTGAGACCACTGATTTTACAGGGATAATTATCTACCGGCGGGACTACCGGGAGCGGGACCTGCTCGTCAAGATGTTGACGGATAAGATTGGCCCGGCAATGTTTCACATCCGTGATGGCAAGAAACGGGGCTTTCGCATGGCAAGCGACTTTTTGCCGTTTACGCACGGAACCTATATTGGAGCACTTGACAATCAGGGGCTTAGTTTTGTGAACACGGCGAGTGAAACGCACCAGTACCAGGGGATTGCTACCGACCTGCGGCGTAATGCCTACGCCACCTACATCCTTTCCTTGGTTGACCACGCCTTCACAGATGGCCAGGGGATTGGCGGTTGGTTTAACCAGGTGGCAGCTGCCCTTGACCTAATTAATCGGGGACAAGACGAGCAGGTTGTCACCAACGTAATCGAGACCCAGCTGCTGACGGTCTTTGGGGTTGCCCCGACCTGGGACCGGTGCGTTATTTGTGGCGAACGCCACCGTCCCCTTGATTTTTCGGAACAGTATGGTGGGATGCTGTGTGACCGACACTGGTACCTTGACCAGCGGCGCTTTCATCTTGACCGCCGGACTGCCTATTACTTGCAGCAGTTTGCGGCCCTAAACCTCCAGCAGGTGAACACCATTAAAATTAACTCCTTTACCAAGGAGCGCCTTCAGTACGTTTTGGATACTCTTTACAATGATCAGGTGGGTCTCCGCTTGAAGAGTAAACGATTCATCAACCAGATGAACCGTCTGGAACAAAAAATGGGTAAATTGTCGACCGACGATTGACAATTTGAGAAAGTTTATCTATTATAAATGATGTTTATTGGTAACACTTAATTTGAATATTGGTTGACGTTGACGGAGAAAAGCAATGGTTACGCCTTTATCAAGCGAGTAGGGGAGAGTGAAAGCCCTACTAAAGGTTCCGTTGTAGGCCCTTTACCAGTCATCTTTAACTAAGCTGTTTTGCAGAAATGCAAAAAAGCAGGGTGGAACCGCGATGTAATCTCGTCCCTGCAGTTACTATTCCGTAACTGTAGGGACTTTTTGATATGAAGGGAAGTATTCAGATGACAACAAAAAAGCTGAGTGTTCAGGATATCATCTTCACGCTTGAACAGTACTGGGCAAAGCAGGGCTGCATGCTGATGCAGGCCTACGACACGGAAAAGGGTGCCGGGACAATGAGCCCATACACCTTTTTACGGGCAATCGGTCCAGAACCATGGAACGCTGCATATGTCGAACCATCCCGGCGTCCGGCTGACGGTCGTTATGGTGAAAACCCGAACCGGCTTTACCAGCACCACCAGTTCCAAGTAATCATGAAACCATCACCGGATAATATTCAAGACCTGTACTTGGGAAGCTTAAAGGAACTCGGAATTGACCCGCTTGAACACGATATTCGGTTCGTGGAAGATAACTGGGAGAACCCATCCATGGGTTGTGCCGGTGTTGGTTGGGAAATTTGGCTTGACGGCATGGAAGTTACCCAGTTTACCTACTTCCAAGTCGTTGGTGAACTGCCGATGAACCCAGTGGCTTCAGAAGTTACCTATGGTTTGGAACGGCTCGCTGAATATATTCAAAACGTTGACTCTGTTTACGACCTGGAATGGGCTGACGGGGTCCTGTATGGTGATATCTTTAAGGAGCCAGAATACGAGCACTCCAAGTACGCATTCGAGGAAAGCAACCAGGATATGTTGCTGGCAGCCTTTAACGACTACGAAACCGAGGCTAAGCGGCTCATTAAACTGGGCTTAGTTCACCCGGCATATGACTATGTTCTGAAGTGCAGTCATACCTTTAACCTCCTGGATGCCCGGGGGGCAGTTTCCGTTACTGAACGGGCAGGTTACCTCCACCGGATTCGGATTATGGCAAAGTCAATTGCGAAGGCCTTTGTCGAAGAGCGGCGGAAACGGGGCTTCCCATTGATTCACGACGATAAACTACGGCAAAAGACACTCGATGAGTACACCAAGAAGGCTGAGAAGGCCAAGCAACGCGCGGCTAAACAAGCAGCCAAGAAGGCTAAAAAAGCGCAGAAGGGGGACAAGTAAGATGGCTAATTCATATTTACTAGAAGTGGGCGTTGAAGAAATGCCTGCACATGTTGTTACGCCAAGTATTAAGCAACTTCACCAGCGGGTAGCTGATTACCTGAAGGAACAACGGATTTCATTTGATGACATTCAAGAATATGCAACCCCACGGCGGCTTGCCCTTTTGATTAGTGGCCTTAGCGACAAGCAACCAGATGTTGATGAATCCGTTAAGGGCCCTGCTAAGAAGATTGCCCAGGATGCTGATGGTAACTGGACGAAGGCGGCAATCGGTTTTACCCGGGGCCAAGGGGCCAGCGTTGACGACATCGAATTCAAGGACGTTAAGGGTGTTGATTACGTCTTTGTTGAAAAGCACATTGCCGGAAAGCCAGTTGCCGAAGTGCTGAAGGGCTTACCAGACGTGATTACCGCAATGACCTTCCCAACACTGATGAAGTGGGGTTACCACAACTTACAATTTATTCGCCCAATTCGGTGGTTAGTTTCCCTGCTTAATGATCAGGTGGTCCCGTTTAAGATTCTTGATGTTGAGGCTGGTCGGACTACCCGGGGACACCGTTTCTTAGGACATAACATCGAATTACAAAAGGCCACTGATTATGTCGATGCCCTGTACAAGGATTACGTAATCGTTGACCCAGTTAAGCGTAAGCAGGTAATTAATGACCAAATTGATGCCATTGTTGAAGAACATGACTGGGTAATTGATAAGGATACGGACCTCTTGGAAGAGGTTAACAACCTGGTGGAATGGCCAACTGCTTTTGCGGGATCCTTTGATAAGAAGTATCTGGTGCTGCCAGATGAGGTCCTGATTACTTCCATGAAGGATAACCAGCGGTTCTTCTACCTTCGCGACCATGACGGTAACCTCTTGCCAAACTTCATTGCCGTCCGGAACGGGAACAAGGAATACCTGGAAAATATCATCAAGGGGAATGAACGAGTCCTGGTTCCGCGGCTTGAAGATGCTAAGTTCTTCTACGAGGAAGACCAAAAGCTGACGATTGACCAGTACGTTGACCGCCTGAAGCGGGTTAGCTTCCATGACAAGATTAGTTCGATGTACGACAAGATGCAGCGGACAGCCGTGATTGCACAGTTAATTGGCAAGCGGCTTAACTTAACGGATGATGAGCTGGCTGACCTTGACCGTGCTGCCCACATTTACAAGTTTGATCTGACCACCCAAATGGTCGGCGAGTTTGCCGAACTTCAAGGGGTAATGGGTGAAATCTATGCTAAACTCTTCGGCGAAAAGGACGACGTTGCAACTGCTATTCGGGAACACTATATGCCAATTTCTGCTGAGGGTGAGCTACCACAGACCAAGTTAGGAGCTATCCTTGCAATTGCCGATAAGCTCGACAGCATCTTGAGTTTCTTTGCGGTAGGGATGATTCCTTCTGGTTCAAACGACCCGTATGCTCTGCGTCGTCAGGCGTTTGGAATTGTGCGGATCATTAACGACCGGAATTGGCACCTGCCACTGCTCGGCATCCAGGCAGCCGTTATCAAGGCCTTTGCCGCCGCTAATATTAAGACTAACTTTGACCTTTCAAAGAATGCTGACGCTGTTCGTCAATTCTTCTTAGACCGGGTTAAGCAGGCGCTGAGCGAACGGAAGCTTCGTCACGATATAATTGATACCGTTAGTGATACGAAGGTTAATGACCTGGCGAACATCTTTGAGGCAGCTCAGACCATTGACGACCACAAGAATGATGGAGACTTTAAGGCCGCCATTGAGGCTTTGACTCGGGTCCTGCGGATTGCCAAGAAGGGTAACCAAGCTCCTACTGCTAAGGTTAACCCAGAACTGTTTGAAAACCCGTCCGAGCAAAAGCTTTACGATGCGGTTAATGACCTGAAAAAGCAAGCTGCAGGCCGGACGGTTGCGGAGAACTTTGCTGCATTACGTTCCTTAGAACCAGTGATTACCAGTTACTTTGACGAGAACATGATTATGGACAAGAACGAAGATATCCGTAACAACCGGCTCACTCAGCTGGGGATTCTCGCTCGGCTTGCTGGCGTTATGGGGAACCTAAACGATTTAATTGTTAAGTAAGCTTTTTGATTGTTTTACCGCTGACTTGTGGTATCATATATATTAAGTGAATTATGTGTTGATAAGTAGAGGAGGGTCGCATTCCGTATGGTTGCGACCTTTCGTTACTGTACGCAGATTAATCAAGTGGGGTGGTTCAATGGCGCGCATACCACGTGATACAATCGATCGGGTACGTAATTTGGTTGATATTGTTGACGTAATTGGGCGGTACGTTCAGTTAAAAAAAGCGGGGAAGAGCTTTACCGGCCTATGCCCCTTTCATGAGGAGCAGACCCCGTCGTTCTCAGTGAACGAAGAGAAGCAGTACTACCACTGTTTTGGTTGTGGACGAAGCGGAAATGTTTTCCAATTTCTAATGGATTACCTGCATATTGGCTTTGTTGAGGCGGTGCAAAAAATTGCCAAGGACAGCGGGATTGACCTGCCACAGCAGTACCAAGAGTCAACCGGTCAGGCTACGTCCCAATTTGCCAATAGTGAGGCTGGCCAGTTGATTGCCCTGCACCAAAGGGCCGCCCAGCTCTACCACCACATCCTGGTTAATACCCCTGCTGGTGCTGTCGCCCGGGCCTACCTCAAACGACGGGGAATGACCGATGACCTGGTGGAACAGTTCCAGCTTGGTTATGCTCCGGAACAGCGGGTGTTGAAGGCATTTTGTGACCAGCAAAAGATTGACTACCAGATTCTCCGTAAGTCGGGATTGTTTACAGAGGACCAGGCGGGGGAACTGCACGATCGCTTTGTTGACCGGGTGATTTACCCGATAAAAAACCAGCGGGGGCAAGTAATTGCCTTTTCTGGGCGCCTACTCAGTACTGCAAACAATGACCTGCCAAAGTACTTGAACAGCCCGGAAACCCTAATCTTTAATAAACGGCGGACGCTTTTTAACCTTGACGTTGCCCGCAAGGATGCAAAGCAAACGGGCAAGATATACCTGTTTGAAGGTTTTATGGATGTCATCTCAGCATACGGTGCTGGTGTTTCAAACGGGATTGCCTCAATGGGAACCAGTTTTACTGAGGAACAGGTGGCCATTATCCAGCGGTCAACGCCCCAACTTGATATTTGTTATGATGGTGATAGCGCGGGGCAAAATGCGATCGACCGGGCAATTAAGTTGGTTGACCAGGAAGCCACCGGCAATATGGTTACCAGGATTGTCCAACTACCGGCGGGAATTGATCCAGACGAGTACGTCCAGAAATATGGTGGTGAGAAGTTTAAGAAGTACCTCAGCCAGCACGAAGAAACGGTGGTTGACTTTTACCTGCGTTTCTTCCGTAATGACCGTAACTTAGGCCAACAGAGTGAGTTGATCAACTACCTTGACCAGTCGTTAAAGGTGATTGCGAAGGTAACATCGCCGGTTGAACAGGATATGTACTTGGGACGGCTTGCTGATGAATTTTCTCTTGATAAGGCGGCACTCAAAAGTCAGTTGGTCCAGCTGTCAGAACAACTGGGGATTCATCCGCAAACACCGGGGCAGAGTTACCAACAGCGGGTGGTATCACGCCAAGAGTACGCCCAGCCCGCAATTCAGGAGTCGGAAAAATCAGTCAGTCGGACGGAACTGGCCGAACGAATGCTCCTATATTACATGCTTCATAGCCAAGAGGTGTGGGCGCACGTTACGGCAGAAGATGACTTTCATTTTGTTCATGAACGTTATCAGACACTGTACCTGTTAGCAGCAAGCTATTTTACGGAGCATGGAGACTATTCGGTGGCAGACTTCTTGAACTACCTGAACGAGGATGACCTGCGCAACACCCTCAGTTTAATCGAGCAGTTGAACGTCAACCCGGTAATTAAGATGCCGGTTATTGACGATTGCGTGCGGATCATCATGCACCAGACGCCACTCGCTACACAAATTGACCAGGTACAAAGGAAGCTGAAGGAAGCTAATACTTTGAACAACAATGAGTTGGTGATGCAGCTAACGGTTAAGTTAGTTGACCTATTGAAAAAGCAGCAACAGTATAAAGCAGAGGAGACTAATTAATATGGCAAAGAGTAAGAAAAAGAATCTTGTTATTTCAAACAGTGATGATTTTGGCCAACAAGAATACGATACTGCTGTTGGAAAGCTGATTCGTCAGTACAAGAAGAAAAAGGAAATCCGCTATGACGAATTAACAGAAAAGCTGGCAAAACCATACGAGCTGAACGCCGATGGTATCGATAACCTGTTGCAAAATGTCGAGGATGCCGGTATCAGTGTGGTTGACGAAAACGGTGACCCCGATCCCCGGGCACTTAAGGCAACGGAAAAGCTGTCACAGAAGGCGATGAAGGATACCTCCGCGCCAACCGGGGTTAAGATCAATGACCCTGTCCGGATGTACTTCAAGGAAATTGGCCGGGTTAACCTTTTAACGGCGGACGAGGAAGTTCAACTGGCCCTGCGGATTGAGCAGGGAGATGAGGTTGCCAAGCAGGAACTGGCTGAGGCGAACCTCCGGCTGGTGGTTTCCATTGCCAAGCGTTACGTTGGCCGGGGGATGCAGTTCCTTGACCTGATTCAAGAAGGTAACATGGGGCTGATGAAGGCTGTTGAAAAGTTTGACTACCGGCGGGGATTCAAGTTCTCAACCTACGCAACTTGGTGGATTCGGCAGGCGATTACCCGGGCAATTGCTGATCAAGCCCGGACAATTCGGATTCCCGTCCACATGGTTGAAACCATTAACAAGCTGATCCGGATCCAACGGCAACTGCTCCAGGACCTTGGCCGGGAACCACTACCGGAGGAAATTGGTGCTGAGATGGATATGCCAACCGAAAAGGTCCGGAACATCCTTAAGATTGCCCAAGAACCGGTTTCATTGGAAACACCAATTGGTGAAGAGGACGATTCTCACCTGGGTGACTTTATTGAAGACCAAGATGCTACAAGCCCGGCTGACCATGCCGCTTACGAAATGATGAAAAAACAGTTAGAAAACGTCTTGGATACGTTAACTGACCGTGAAGAAAACGTCTTACGGCTGCGGTTTGGTCTTGATGATGGCCGGACCCGGACCCTCGAGGAAGTGGGGAAGGTCTTTGGTGTCACTCGTGAACGGATTCGGCAGATTGAAGCCAAGGCCTTGCGGAAGCTTCGCCACCCATCCCGTTCTAAGCAACTAAAGGACTTCTTGGAATAAGCCGTCCTAGTTAATATATACGTAAAACAATTGAACAGGTGCCTAAATAGTTGAAAACATTATTGGGTGGGCACAGATAAGCCTTCAGTTTACAGATCTTTTCTCTAAACTGAAGGCTTATTTTATCTTTAAAATAAGATTAAAATATTGTTAAAAAATTCTTGACGCATTTTTCACATAATATTAGAATTAAAGCAAGTTGTTTATAGTTTGTTTGTACAAAAGGAGAACGAATATGCCTGAATTATCATCAGATCTTTATGGTACCGTTAGTCATAAGTTGAACGCTTTGAAGCCCTCGGGGATTCGGGCATTCAATAAGGAAGTTTCTAAGATTCCAGGAATTATTAAGTTGACCATCGGGGAACCCGATTTCAACGTCCCGGAACACGTTAAGCAGGCGGCCATTAAGAGTATTGAAAATAACGATTCCCACTACGCACCACAGGCCGGGAAGCCAGAACTGCTCCAGGCGATTAGTAACTATGTCCAAAAAACGCGCCAGGTAAACTACAACCCGGATAATGAAGTTGTGGTTACGGTGGGGGCAACTGAAGCCCTCGACTCGACCTTCTTTGCGCTCTTCAATACTGGTGATAAGGTAATCGTTCCTACCCCAACTTTTGCCCTTTACTTCCCGTTGATTTCAATGACGGGCGCTACCGGGGTCCAAATTGACACTTCTGCTGATAATTTTGTTCTGACCCCCGAACGGTTAGAAAAAGCAATCGAAAAGGAGGGCGACGGTGTCAAGGCAGTCTTACTGAACTACCCGAATAACCCAACTGGTCGTGAATATCCAAAGGAAGTCCTGGAGGGGTTAGCAAAGGTAATTGCTAAGCACCACCTCTACGTAATTGCGGACGAAATTTACAGCGAGCTGGTTTACGATGTCCAGCACTATTCAATTGCATCAATTATTCCAGAACGGACGATCCTGATTTCCGGCCTCTCGAAGTCACATGCGATGACTGGTTACCGGATTGGCTATGTTGCCGCTCCAGCAAAGATTGCAAAGAAGATTTTGCAAATGCACGAATACCTGGTTACGACGGTTACGGACAACACCCAGGTAGCGGCTGCCGAAGCCCTCACGAACGGTCTGGATGATCCAATTGCCTTCCGGAAGGCATACCAACGCCGGCGGGACATGATCATTGCCGGGTTAACCAAGGCGGGCTTTGAGATGGCAACTCCCCAAGGGGCCTTTTACATTTTTGCAAAGATTCCCCAGTTCTTCGGAATGGATGATGAAAAGTTTGCCCGGAACCTGGCTAAGGAAGCCAAGGTGGGGGTTACTCCTGGTAGTGCCTTTGGTGCCGGTGGACAAGGCTATATCCGTCTCTCATATGCTTCATCCGATGAGGATATCAAGGAAGCATTACGGCGAATCAGTGAATACGTTAAGCAACTTAGCTAAAAATTAACAAGAAGAAAAGCACTTAGGAGCTGGCCGTTTTTGCCTGAGACCCTAAGTGCTTTTATATTGGTGATTGGCTGCCTTGTTCAAGTCCGCTGATCCTTTTGGTATACTGGTAAGTGAATAAGAAAAAAAAGGAAATGATAACGTGGACGAGAAACACCTTTCAAAACGGCTCACCCAGGTGGCGGCATTTGTCCCCCAGGGTGCCCGGTTAGCCGACATTGGGTCGGACCACGCCTACCTCCCAGCGGCTTTGGCCTTAAAAGGGCGAATTCAATTTACGGTTGCTGGTGAGGTTGCTAAGGGTCCCTATGACAACATGGTTAAGGAAATCACAGAGAATGGCCTGACAAAGACAATTATCCCCCGTCTTGCCAATGGTCTAGCTGCAATTCGGCCAACCGATAAGGTCGATACGGTTGTAATTGCTGGGATGGGCGGTGCTTTGATTGCTGACATCCTGGAAAAGGGACGGGCCCAATTAGCAGGTGTTAAGCGCCTAATCTTGCAGCCGAACGTTGGCGAATACCGGTTGCGGCAGTGGCTCTTAAAAAATAGCTACCAGATTATGGACGAGCGGTTAATTGAAGAAGATGACCACATCTATGAAATCATTATGGCGGAGCCGTCCGTGGTTCCCTTCACTTACAGTGAGTATGAGTTGATGTTTGGCCCCTTCCTTTTGGAAAAAAAAGGACCCATCTTCAAGCAAAAGTGGCAAGAATACCAGCAACGCCAGAACGGGGTTCTTCAGCAGATGGCGGGGGCAAAGCAGCCACCGCAAGCGAAGATTAGTCAGTTGAAGAAACGATTAAAGATGGTAGAGGAGGCCATACAGGATGACTAAGGGAACAGAGTTAATCAAACGCTTTGAAAAGTTCGCCAGTCCACAGCTAGCGGAGCATTGGGACCATGTTGGTTTGCAGATTGGGGATCCGGACCAACCAATTCACCGGCTAATGACGACTTTAGATGTGCGCCCCGAAACGGTCGATGAGGCCGTTAGCATGGGGGTCGACTTTATCTTTGCTCACCACCCGGTGATGTTTCATCCTGCCAAGGACCTAGATACCCGCAATCCTCAAAATGCAATGTATGCTAAGATTCTTGCTAACCACATTACGATCTACGCTGCCCATACCAATCTGGATACCGCTAATGGCGGGATGAACGATTGGCTGGCAGCTAAACTAGGACTGACTAATTGCCAGCCACTAGTGCCGGCTGGTAGTGACCCGGTAAGCAAGGAACCCGTTGGAATGGGCCGGGTGGGCACCATTAACGGAGCAATGAACGCACGGGAGTTTGCCGAATTTTGTCGGCGGCTTTTCAAGGTCCCCGGTCTCCGCTTGATTACCAACCCTGCTGATGCCGAAAAGCCAATCCACCGGGTTGCCGTTTTGGGTGGTGCCGGCCAGGACTTCTATGAGCAGGCAGTTCAAGCGGGGGCGGATGCCTACGTAACCGGGGATGTTAGCTACCACTTTGCCCATGATATGATTGCTAATCACTTAACTGTGGTTGACCCTGGTCACCACATTGAAGTAATTTGTGAACACCAACTTGCCCGCCTGTTTAAGCAGTGGCAAAAGGAAAACGGTTGGGAATTCGATATCTGTGAAAATACCATCAATACCGACCCGTTTACCTTTATCGTTAACCAGTAAGGAGGACTTTTTCTATGCTTGTTGAAAAATATGATGGCCTGCTAGACCGCTTCTTAAAGTATGTCAAAACCGAGACCCGTTCCAATCCGGCGTCGTCAACTATTCCCTCAGACCCTAAGGAAACTGCCTTTTTGAATGAATTGGCAGGTGAGCTGCGGGACTTGGGGGTTGAAAATGTCCACATCAACCAGCAGAGTTCTTATTTGATGGGAACTATTCCAAGTAACGTTGATCAGGATGTTCCGGTAGTGGGCTTTATTTCCCACGTTGACACGGCCGACTTTAATGCCCACAATGTGAATCCGCAGATTGTAAAAGACTATGATGGTCATTCAAATATCCAGTTAGGCCAGGATGGCAAGTACCAGTTAACGGTGGCCGACTTCCCTTCACTGAAGAAGTACCAGGGTGATACCCTGATTACCACTGATGGCTCAACCCTCCTTGGTGCTGATGACAAGTCCGGAGTAGCCGAAATTGTCACAATGGCCGCCTACCTCCAGGCGCACCCGGAAATTAAGCATGGTGAGATCAAGATTGGCTTGGGTCCAGATGAGGAAATCGGCACTGGCGCCGACCACTTTGACGTGGCCGACTTCGGGGCGGACTTTGCCTACACCGTTGACGCGGGACCACTTGGCGAGCTTGAATACGAAACTTTTAATGCCGCCCAGGCGGAAATTAAAATTGCCGGGAAAGACGTTCATACGGCGGTGGCCAAGGGAACGATGGTCAACGCTATCCAGGTAGCCATTGACCTCCATGACAGCTTGCCAAGCCACGAACGGGCTGAAAAAACAGCGGGGCGGGAGGGCTTTTTCCACCTCTACAAGTTCAATGGCACTGTTGACCACGCTTCAATGACCTACCTGATTCGTGATCATGACCGGCAGACCTTTGAAGAGCGTAAGCACCTTTTGCAAAGAATCGTCGATGGCCTGAATACTGAGCTCGGTGAAAAGCGGATCACGATGAAGCTTTATGACCAGTATTACAACCTCAAGGATGCCTTAAAGGACCACATGGACGTGGTCGAACTTGCTAAGCGGGCAATGGAAGAACTCGACATTAAGCCTGACATCTACCCAGTGCGGGGCGGAACTGACGGGTCGACAATTTCTTACATGGGCCTGCCGACGCCGAACCTCTTTGCAGGGGGCGAAAACATGCATAGCCGCTATGAGTATGTATCCCTACAAACGATGGAACGGGCACTCGATGTCTTGCTCAAGATCAACGAATTGAACCTGGCTGACCACCAGTAATCGGTTTATCGAAAAAAATAAGGGGCCACGATCTTCGTGGTCCCTTATTTTTAATAAAAGCTGATTTTTACTTTTCTTGTTTAGCAGGGTCAGCCTTGCCGGTAATGGCATTTACACAGTTAACGGCGATGATGGCCATGACGGCACCGATGATTGCCATTAACTTGTAGTCAGGTGTCATCCCTTCAAGTTGGGAAGTGATGTATGCTAACACTTCAGCGAGGATCAGTCCCCAGAGTGCAGCAATAATGTTCTTTGATAAGGTCTTCATGAATTTCATCCCCTCTGTATAAACCTTATTTTAGCACAATTAGGAGAGAAACACAGGGGTAAAAAGTCACCAGGAAGGCGAACTTTTGTTATAATTTTCTCAGGAAAGGAGTGGCCATCGTGGATTACGTACCATTACAGGTGCACAGTAGTTACAGTCTTTTAAACAGTCCCATCCAGATTAATGACCTGGTTCAGGCCGCTAAAGAGCGTGGCTATTCGGCATTGGCTTTGACCGATGAAAATATTTTGTATGGGGCCGTTGAGTTTTATAACGCCGCCAAGCAGGCCGGAATTAAGCCCCTGATTGGCCTCGAGATGACAGTGCACCTGGCGGATATTAACCAGACCCGCTTGCAGCTCACCCTACTGGCCAAAAGCCAGCTTGGGTATCAAAACCTGATGGATATTTCGACAATCCACCAAACAAGGGACCGTGAGCAGTTGCCACTCTCCCTGGCTACCATTAGCAAGTACTTAGGGGACCTTATCGTCCTAGTCCCGGTCCAGGTGGGGGTATTCGGTCTCCTCCGTCAGGGAAACAGTTGGCTAGATGAATTTCAGGGACCAATTGCTCAAAATAATTTCTATCTGGGGGTTAACCTTAGCTTAGACAGTGTTGAGCGGGCCGCGTTGAGCGATTTTGCCCGCGAAAACAGCATATCACTGGTGGCCACCGCCCCGGTTGACTACCTGAACCCAACAGACCTTTTTGCCACCAAAGTCCTCCAGGCAATCGGCCAGGGGGCCCAGCTGAAAAATCTTGCCGACCAATCCAAGGAGGTGGGGGAAAACTTCCTGCCGCCCCAAAAACAGGTGATTGCTGACTACCAGCGTGCTGGCCTGCAGGACGCAGTTGCGGAAACGAGTCGGATTGCTGCTCAGTGTGACGTTACCATGCAGTTTAAGTCGCCGGTCTTACCGCATTTCCCAACTCCAGGCGGTGAAAAGGCGGGGAAGTATCTGCGGGACCTGTGCCTTGCTGGTTTAAAAAAGCGTCCCGTCGCTAACAGCTTCACAGCCGGTGACTACCAGCGACGCCTGGACCGGGAACTGAAGGTAATTCACCAGATGGGCTTTGATGATTACTTCCTGATTGTCTGGGATGTAATGAACTTTGCCCACCAGGCGAAAATAACGACCGATCCCGGGCGGGGGTCAGCGGCGGGGTCCTTAGTGGCCTATGCTTTGGCCATTACCGAGGTTGACCCGTTAGAGTACCACTTACTCTTTGAACGGTTCCTGAACCCGGAACGGGCACAGATGCCTGATATTGACCTGGACATTCCCGATAACCGCCGGGGGGAGGTCCTCCAGTATGTCCATCATAAGTATGGTCACCAGCGGGTTGCCCAGATTATTACTTTTGGGACGCTTGCGGCCAAGCAAGTCATTCGTGACGTCAGCCGGGTCTTTGGCTTAACCCAGTATGAATTGGCGACGGTCATGGCAACTTTACCAAAGAGTTTACACTTTAGCTTGCAACAGGCAATCGCCGAGTCGCAGCGGCTGCGTAACTTGTTAACTGACCAGCCGAAGATAAAGTTGCTCTTTGACGTGGCCCAGAAGTTAGAAGGCCTTCCCCGGCACTATTCAACGCACGCGGCCGGGATTGTTCTTTCTGAAGAACCATTGCATAAGATTGTTCCCCTGCAAAAGGGGAGTGACGGCCTTTTGATGACCCAGTTTCCTAAGGACACGGTGGAGGCCCTCGGGCTATTGAAGATGGACTTTTTGGGTCTGCGCAACCTGTCAATCATGGATAGCACAATCAAACTAATTAAAAAGCGCCAGCCGAAATTTAGCCTGGCAGAGGTGAAGTTGGATGACCAGGCGACGATTCACCTGTTTCAACGGGGAATGACGGACGGGGTCTTCCAGTTCGAATCGGCTGGGATTCGCAATGTCTTAGTTAGCCTTCATCCGGATTGCTTTGAAGACATCGTAGCGGTAAACGCTCTCTACCGCCCGGGACCGATGGAAAATATCGCGCACTTTATTGCCAGAAAGCACGGCCAAGAGGCGGTTAAGCTCCCTGATAATGCCCTGCAACCTATTTTGGGTCCGACCTATGGAATCTTGGTCTACCAGGAACAGGTAATTCAGCTGGCTTCCGCAATGGCGGGATTTACCCTGGGTGAGGCCGACCTGCTGCGACGGGCAATGAGTAAGAAGAAAAAGCAAACGATGGCGGGAATGCGGACCAAGTTCATGGCTGGCGCCGAAAAGAAGGGTTACCGCCAGGAACTAGCAAGTCAGGTATTTGACTACATCGATCGCTTTGCCAACTACGGTTTTAACCGGTCCCACGCGGTTGCCTACTCCAAACTTGCCTTCGAGATGGCCTACCTTAAATGCCACTACCCGGCAGAATTTTACACCGCCCTGATGAATGCGGAGGGAAACGTGGCCAAACTTCGCCAGCACATTACCAATGCCCAAAGGATGGGCGTGAAGGTTAACGGACCCAAGATCAACGTGAGTCAGCAGGGCTTTACCATTAAGGACCAGGAGATATACTTTGGCTTTAGTGCCATTAAGGGGGTCCGCCGTGACTTCGTTGGCGATTTCCTTGAGGAGCGCACCCAAAACGGCCCCTTTACGGACATCCGCAATTTTATTAACCGCCTGCCGAGTAAGTGGCAAAAGGAGGAATTAATTGCCCCCTTAATTTATGTCGGGGTCTTTGATGGTCTGGGCTATAACCGGGCGGAAATGATTGCCAGCTTACCTAAGCTGTTGTCGGGAATCGAACTGTTGGGGATGCTTGGTGACTTTGCCGCGGACCCAAGTCTCCAGTCCTCGATTAGTCGCCAAGCCGAGTTTCCGCTGACGACCCGGTTAGCCAAGGAAAATGAATACCTCGGGGTTTACCTGTCAGGTCACCCGGTCAGTCAGTACCGCGACCTGGCGCAGCGGTTAAACGTAACGCCGGTTAAGGCGGTTCAACCTGGTCAGCCGGTGACCCTGATTGTTTTTGTTAACCGGATCAAGACAATTTATACTAAGAAGGACCACCGGCAGATGGCCTTTATCACGGTCTCAGACGAGAGTGGGCTGGTCGATATCACTGTCTTTCCTCGCCAGTACCAGGAATACCAGCAACTGCTTACCAAGAACCAGGTGCTGGTGATCACTGGTCACGGTGAAGAACGTCCAGGTCACGGCTTACAAGTAATTGCTAAGACGATTCGGGACGCAAGGCAAGTTCGTCAGCAATTTATCCCCCATGTCCGGTGGGTGCTGCGGATTAATCCGACAAAGGACCAACCGGCAATAATAAAAGCACTCCGCCAGTTCATGTCCCAGCACCGGGGGAGGGTCCCGGTCCTCCTCTATTACCCGGAGACGGATGTTAAAATGCTAGAGCCCGCCAGCCGGTGGCTTAATACCAGTGCCGCAACTCAGCAGGGGTTGAAACAAATTTTAGGGCCGACAAACGTTGTTCTTCAGCAATTAAAACATTAAATATTGATTAGAAATAATAACAATTTGGTGATGGCAGCGTTTTCTTGGGAAAATTTGCACAAAAATTACAGACACCAATTTTGAAAAGTGCTATTATACAAGTGTGCAAATGAGGGATGCAAATGGCAGACCGCAGTTGATGCATAAATGCAAAGGAGAGATTCATTTATGAAGAAAACCAAGATTGTAAGTACGCTTGGTCCTGCAAGTACTGATGTTGATACAATCGTTAAGTTGATCCAAGCGGGTGCAAATGTTTTCCGCTTCAACTTCTCACACGGTGACCACCCAGAACACCTGGGCCGGATGCAAAACGTTAAGAAGGCCGAAAAAATCACCGGCAAGCACGTTGGTATTATGCTTGATACTAAGGGTGCTGAAATTCGGACTACCGTTCAAAAGGAAGGTAAGATCGAATACAACATTGGTGATGAAGTACGGATTTCAATGGATGATTCTATTGAAGGTACGCATGATAAGATTGCTGTTACCTACCCAGGCCTTTACGATGACACCCACGTTGGCGGTCACGTTCTCTTCGATGATGGTCTGATTGACATGCAAATTGAAGAAAAGGATGACGCTAACAAGGAACTGGTCTGCAAGGTATTGAACCACGGTGTCCTTGGTTCTCGGAAGGGTGTTAACGCTCCTGGTGTTTCCATTAACCTGCCAGGAATTACCAAGAAGGACTCCAGCGACATTCGTTTCGGCCTTGACAACAAGATCAACTTTATTTCCGCATCCTTCGTTCGGAAGCCACAAGATGTCCTTGACATTCGCGAACTTCTCAAGGAAAAGAACATGGAAGACGTTCAAATCTTCCCAAAGATTGAATCACAAGAAGGTATTGACAACTTTGAAGCAATCATTGAGGTTGCTGATGGTCTGATGGTTCCTCGTGGTGACATGGGGGTTGAAATTCCTGCTGAAAACGTGCCAATCGTTCAAAAGCACATGATCAAGCGGTGCAACGAATTAGGTAAGCCAGTTATTACTGCTACCCAAATGTTGGACTCCATGCAAGAAAACCCACGGCCAACTCGTGCCGAAGTTTCTGATGTTGCTAACGCCGTCTTTGATGGTACTGACGCAACCATGCTTTCTGGTGAAAGTGCCAACGGTGACTACCCTGTAGAATCTGTTGCCATGATGAACGCCATCGACATCAAGGCTGAAAACCACCTTTGGGAATTCGGTACTGAAACCTTTGACTGGGATAAGTCTGACGTAACTGAAACTATTGGTTCCGCTGTTTCCAATGCCGCTAAGGACTTGGACATCCACACCATCGTTGACTACACTGCTTCTGGCTACACTGCTAAGATGATTTCCAAGTACCGTCCAAATGCTGATATCGTTGCCCTTACTCCTAATGAACGGGTAGAACGTGGCTTGATGATCAACTGGGGTGTTCAACCTTACGTTGTTGACGAAATGAAGGACACTGATAAGATGTTTGACCTTGCTGCTCAAAAGGCTGTTGAACTTGGCTTTGCTAAGAAGGGTGACAAGATTATCATCGTTGCTGGTGTTCCACTGGGTGTACCAGGTGCAACCAACATGATGCGTGTTAAGACGATTGACTAATTAATAGTTAATTTGAGATAAAAAGAGCTAGGCATTGCTTAGCTCTTTTTTGAAAACGGGCAAGGAAACACGTTCTTTTAAGGGCGTGATGAATTGCCTATTTTTTAAGTTTTAACCGAACGTATGTTTTGAAATGTGATATAATATCCTTAACAGAGAGATTGGTGTTCAGGTATTGATTAGCTTTGTTGACTGGCCAATGATGAAAGATTGTGGTGAAAATAGCGCAAATTATAAAGGGAATCAAACTTCGTCTATATCCCAATACCCAGCAAAGAGAACAATTGTGGCAGATGTTTGGCAACGATCACTTTGTTTGGAACTAAATGTTGGCAATGGCCAAAGAGCGGTATCAAAATAATCCCGGTAGTCACTTCGTTAATGAATACGGGATGAACTATCTACTGAAGAGACTCAAACAAGAATACCCATTCCTTAGGACGAGTGACTCAACTAGTTTTCTAGTGGTTAATCACAACCTCGCCCAAGCCTTTAATATGTTATTTAAACATCGGGGCGGTTACCCACGTTTTAAATCGCGTCGTGCTATTCGCCAAGCTTATACGGGGCGGTCAGTTTGTCGGGTGCTTGCTAAGCGCCGGGTTAAGTTGCCTAAACTGGGTAGCATTCGTACCAGCAAAACAACATTGTTAGATAATGGCAAGATTAAGTGCTATACGGTTTGCCTTGAGCCCACCGGCCGCTACTATCTGTCATTACAAGTGGCGGTTGAAGCTCCCGAACACTTAAGGAAGACGGGAAAAGCAGTTGGAGTTGATGTTGGCATCACTAATCTAGCCATTAGTTCTGATGGTATTAAATATAGGACCTTTAACGCTAAATGGGCGGAAAAACAAGCAACCAAGTGGCAAAGTAAGTATGCCAAACGGAAGCATCAGGCGACGGTTGCCGTCTGTCAATGGAACCATAACCACAAAGCCTTCAAGAAAGAACTGGGTGATTACCAAAACTGGCAACAAGCACAACAACAAAGGGCCCGTTACCAAGCCAAAGTAGCGAACCAGCGCAAAGATTACTTGCATAAACTAACAACGGCCTTGGTTAAGCAATACGACGTAATCGTCATTGAAGATTTGAAAACCAAAAACCTTCAAAAAAATCATTGCCTGGCTAAGGCCATTGCAAATGCCAGTTGGTATCAGTTCCGGACCATGTTGGCGTATAAGTGTACCTGGTATGGTAAGAAATTAGTAACTGTTAAACCGAACTATACCAGCCAAATTTGTAGTCATTGTGGTTACCATAGCGGACCAAAGCCGTTACAAATTCGTGAATGGACGTGCCAAAGCTGTGGCACCCATCACGATCGCGATATTAATGAGGCAGTTAATATCTTACATCAAGGTTTAAAAGCTATTGGCTAGGGACTAGCCATGGTAAAAGAGTGGAGTTCTGTAAGTTAGGTATCCTGAATACAGGTATAACATCCTAAATACTACTCCGTGTTCCCAGGAGCTCGGTCATTAATGGCCGAGCAGTTCACTGTGTAAAAGCAGTTCTGGTCAAACTAAGTGTGGCCGTGTAAAATAATAGGCAGTACTATAAAAATAAAGAACGGGGTAAAATATGAATTCAGCATTAGGAAAAGTTGTTTCCGCGGTGATGATTGACGAAAATGAGCAGGACTACTTTGTCCAACCGGACCGCAACGGTCAGACTTACCGGCTACCCAAAGTGGAGAGCCCGCAAGTCCTTCACATTGGGGGCCAGGTCCGCGGCTTTGTTTATGAAAACGAAGATCACCAGTTACAGATGACCTGTGCACACATACCAACGGTCCAGGTGGATCACTATGACTATGGCACGGTCGTCAGTGTCCGTCGTGACCTGGGAGTATTTGTTGACATTGGTCTTCTAAATAAGGATATTGTTGTTTCCCTGGATGACCTACCAGAACTAAAGCACCTCTGGCCCCAGCCTGGTGACCGGCTATTAATGGCCCTGCAGGTAGATAGCAAGGACCGAATTTGGGGAAAATTAGCAGACGACGCAATCTATAACACGATTTCCGTGGCGCCTAGCAAAAGACTCCTAAACCGGGATATGATAGCCACCGTTTACCGTCTCAAGCTGAATGGAACCCATGTGATCACCGATGACTACCACCTGGGCTTCATTCATCCTAGTGAGCGGGACCAGGAACCCCGGCTTGGTCAGCGGGTTAAGGCCCGGGTAATCGGTCTGTCCGCTCATGGTAGTTTGAATCTCTCACTCAAGCCCCGTGCATACCAGGCCATTGGTGAAGATGCCCAGATGCTTTTGACAATGCTTGACCACAACCTAAACCACCGACTTCCCTACACCGACAAAACGGATCCCCAGATTATTCGTCAGGTCTTTGGTATTTCCAAGGGTCAGTTTAAGCGGGCGGTGGGGCACCTGTTAAAGGAACGGCTTGTTAAGGAAGAGAATGGTCAGCTGATTCTTTTGGAAAAGAATGACCAGTAATGGACGATGTTGTAGCTACTTACATTCAGTATTTAAAAAATGCGGGGTTAGCAGCAAATACCCTGGAAAGCTACCAACGGGACTTGAAGCAGGCGGCGACTTTTTTTGAAAGGGACCACCAGATCACCGAGTGGGAAAAAGTTGACCAATATGCCATCATGGACCTCATCACCAATCTGAAGGACCAGGGCCGGTCGGCAGCCACCATCAATCGCCTTCTCTCGGCACTGCGCCGGTTTTACCGTTATCTGATTCGTCACCGGGGGCTACGGTTTAATCCCCTGGAACTGGTGGATAATGTTCAACGAGCAACTCCCCAACCACCGGAAATCCTGACGGAGGGTGAAACGCAACGCCTTCTGCAGGCACCGGATAAGACAACCGCACTGGGTTGCCGTGATCATGCAATGTTACTAGTGATGGCCGCTACCGGAATGCGGGTTAGCGAGCTCGTCCAGCTATCGCTAAAAGGCCTGCACTTAGACATTCAGATGGTTCGCTCTGGGGCCGGTAGTAAGCAGGAACGGCTGATCCCCTTGAGTACAGCGGCCAGTGGTAGTTTACAGGAGTATTTGACTAGGGTTCGCGAAAAACTGGCGGGACCAGATGAGAATGCTGTCTTTGTGAATGCACATGGCCACCGCCTTACTCGCCAGGGGGTTTGGAAGAACCTCAAGCAGTTAGTCAAGGTTGCCCAGATCGATAAGGTGGTTACTCCCCAGACGCTCCGCTATTCCTTTGCGGTCCGTTTACTAAACAACGGGGCCGACAGTCGCCTCATTCAGGCAATGCTTGGTTACAGTGAGATGCGGATGCTAAAGCCCTATTTGAAGATGAGTCCCCAGGAACTGGTGAACAGTTACCGCCAGCACCAGCCACGTTTATAAAGGAGTGATTACTTGCTAGTTCGCTACCGGAAGGATTACGAAAAAATTGCCATGGGCCTGATTTCGTTGCTGCCCGAACTGCATAATTATGATCGCTTTACCGAGGAACTGCATAACGCGGTGACCCGGCATTTCCCCATTTACCTGTGGAAGGACGAAGAGGATAACCACTTCATTGCCGTTGTGATCCTCGAGGAGGGGGAGAGCTATGTCCTACTCCGGCAGATCTCTTTCACCCCGAGTGAACGGTCAGGCAGAAACGTCTACGCGCTGCTGGATGCCATTAAGGAGCAGTACCCGCAAAAAAGACTGATGGGGACACTAATAACGCAACCGCTGATAACAGTTTGGGAGAAGAACCATGAGTAAACCATTGACGGAACATCCTTACCAACCGGTGATCAAGATTCCTGACTTTGAGGGCCCCCTGGACCTTCTTTTACACTTGATCAAGGAAAACAAAATGGATATTTATGACATTAAAATCGTCACCATTACTTCCCAATATATGGACTACCTTCACCAGCGTCAGTCGCACCGCTTGGAGGTGGCCGGTGATTACTTCGTGATGGCGGCGACCTTAATGAATATTAAGAGTCAGATGTTACTGCCTAAACCACCCGTGGACGAGGAAGAAACTGGGGAGGACGAAATTGATCCCCGCCAGGAATTAGTTGCCCAGCTTCTCGAATACCAACGCTATAAAAAGGCGGCGGGGGAGTTAAAGAATAAGGAAAGCTTCCGCCAGCAGGAATTTACCCGTCCGGCAATGCACGTCCCGCGCGAATTAATTGCGGCGCACGTTAAACCGGGAGTAACAATTACCCAGCTCCAGGCCGCCTATGCCCGGGTTCTTAAGAACCACCGCCTCAACCAGCCCCTGGTAGAAACGGTCGCGGCAGAGAAGGTGAGCGTTGCCCAACGGATGGGGGACGTGGTAAAGCAGGTGAAGAAGGGACCGGTCCGGTTTACCACCCTGTTTGAGAACGACCGGACACGTGACAGCCTGGTCACCACCTTCCTTGCCATCCTGGAACTGAGTCGCCACCGGCGGATTAACTTGCAGCAAGCGGAACTTTTTGGACCAATCATACTAACGGAGGGACCCAAGATTGACGAACAATCAGTTGACAAACCAGGCACAGATTGAAGGACTATTGTTTATTAGTGGGGATGAAGGAATTACCCTGGGTGACTTGGCCAAGATTACCGGCTTTATGAAACCCGCAATCCGGAAACTACTTAGTGACCTTGCCCAGCGCTACCAGGCGGATCCACACTGTGCCCTCGTGCTTTTGAAAAGTGACGAAACTTACCGGCTCGCCACAAAGCAGGCGTTGGCACCGGTAATCAAGCACTATTTTGAGGTCCCATTGACCGTCCCCCTAACGACTGCACTGTTGGAAACGTTGGCGATTGTCGCCTACCGGCAGCCGATTACCCGGTTAGAAATTGACGATATCCGTGGCGTGCAAAGTTCGGGATCCTTACAGAAGCTAATGGTTCGCGGCCTGATTGATACCAAAGGCCGGTTGGATGCTCCCGGTCGACCGTTTCTGTACGTTACCACCACGAACTTTCTCGACTACTTTGGGCTAGCTTCGCTAGATGACCTGCCACTGTTGCCAGCAGAAAGTGAACTCGCCCCCGACCAGGTAAGTGGGGACCTGTTTTTGACGGCTTTGCAATCACGTGAGAAACGTCAGGAGGATAAGTAATGGAACGTTTACAAAAGGTAATGGCGGAGGCTGGCGTGGCCTCCCGCCGTGCATCAGAAAAACTAATTGCCAGTGGCCATGTTCAGGTTAATGGCCAGACTGTGCGCACACTGGGCACTAAGGTCAGCAGCCGTGACACGGTGGAGGTCGATGGGGTTCCCCTCCATCGTGAGAAACACGTTTACTTCCTGCTGAACAAACCCCGGGAGGTAATCTCGTCTGCTCATGATGAGAAGGGGCGGCGGACGGTTGTCGACATTTTGCGTGAAGAAGGCGTTGACGAACGAATCTACCCAGTGGGGCGTTTAGACTACGACACCACGGGTATTTTGCTCCTTACAAACGACGGTGCACTCGCTAATAAACTCATGCACCCCAAGTTTGAGGTTGCTAAGACCTACATTGCCAAGGTTAAGGGCCCGGTTTCTAACAATGACTTGAAGCAGCTTCGTTTGGGAGTCAAGCTTGATGGGCGCAAGACCAAGCCGGCTAAGTCGCGCTTGAAAGAGAGTGACCGGGTCAAGAAGACGAGTATTGTTCAATTAACAATTCACGAGGGGCATTACCACCAGGTTAAGCGCATGCTGGAAGCAGTGGGGCACCCGGTAATTAAACTCCACCGGGAAAGTTATGGCTTCTTGAACCTGCAAGGGGTTCAACCCGGTGAATTCCGGGAGCTGCGGCCGGAAGAAGTGAAAAAGTTAAAACAACTTTAGGTATAGACGTGCACTCTTTCACAAGAGTGCAATTGGTGCCACCCCTGGCTAAGGTCAAGGGCGAATGCGTTGACATGGTGTCCAATCGCCGGTATAATTGGATTAGAAAATATTACGAATTGTCTTCAAGGCAGGGTGCAATTCCCGACCGGCGGTGATAGCCCGCAACCCGTGTGAACGGTTGAATTTGGTGAAATTCCAATGCCGACAGTAAAGTCTGGTATAGAGAAGATTTCTATAATGAAAGCGTTGTTGACAACTTGTTGACAGCGCTTTTTTCATAGGGAAGCCAACTGAAGGCAATCTCATTGGAGGTTGTTTATTTATGACAGTTTCACATCAGCGAATTCAACGAATGGTTGGTGTTGCCTGCTTAGGGGCCCTCGGCTTTATTTTGATGTTATTTGAGTTTCCAATCATTCCGGTGGCGTCTTATTTAAAAATTGACTTTTCGGATATTCCGGTTCTCCTCGGTGGATACATCTACGGACCCCTTGCAGGGGTGGTAATCGCCTTTATTAAGTGTTTGATTCACGCAATGGTTCATGGCTTTTCGGTTGGTGAACTAATTGGGATCTTTGGTGACTTCGTTTCCTCCTTGGCCATCCTGTTGCCGTTCTGCTTTGTCTGGCGGCAACGCGGCTGGTCCTTCAAGCGGCAAATGGGGATGGGAATTTTGCTTTCGACCATTACCTTAACCGTTGTAATGTCGTTACTTAACCTCTGGGTACTGACCCCGCTGTACATGGCCGTTTGGAACTGGCGCTCTTCACTTCCGGTGGCGCAGCTGGTCGCAATGGGCGTTTTGCCATTTAACTTTATTAAGGGCCTATTGGTATCCGGGGTCTTTGCCCTGATTGCTAGTCACTTGCGCCAATGGCTCTTTCGTCACCAATTAAAATAAGTTCGCATGCCCCGCTAGTGATCGTTTATGGCTAGGGGGCTTTTTTGATGCGCTTATAAATTTCTGCCGTATTATATTAATAGTAGAAAGGAAAGGAGGGGTAGGCGGTGAATGACTTTTTACTTCACTTGTGCAGCTATCACCAGCCACGGCGGGTTCGGGTGATTGAAAATGTTTGCCAAAACCACCCCACAGTTGCCAATTTGTTCTGGGCTCAGCAGTACTCCCTTATCAATTGGCTGGGCTGCCGGCGCGATCTGGACCGTGCCGAGTTTAACGGTGAACTCGCCGCATTAAAAAAGGCGGGGTTGATCAGTTTGCATGATAATCAAGTCCAGCTAACGGCCGCCGGCGTGAGCTACCAGGAAGGAAGTCCCGTCTATGAGCCCCATTTTTTTGACTGGTTCTGGTTAGCCAATACCAGGCGGATTGAGCAGCGCTTTCTCCTGGGAATCCAGGTTGTCTCGGAATTTGCCTACCGCAACCGGCGCTATGTCCCCGTGCATGTTCCCTATTCAGAACAGGGAGCGGTGAAAGCCTGGTTTCACCGCTATGCTTCTGTACAGCTTGTCCAACAGGTTGCTCGGGAGCTCGAGTTGCTGGGAACGGCCTTTGAAGGGGAAGATGAGCAGTTAGTGACGGCTTTTTTTGCTGGCTTAGTAGGACACGATGGCAGTGGGCAGACCATTGCCCAGCTTAGCCAGGAGCTAGGCCTAAACATTGGTGAAATGATGGTCATTAACCATGACGCTCTTCTCGGAATCAGCGCCTTTGCTAAAAACACCACGGGCCCAATCGCCCGACTGCTCCAACCCTTACTTGCCTCTTCACCACTTTCAACTAGCTGTTGGCAGACAATCAATATGCTTAGGCAAGGGGTAGGGTTGGCGGCGATTGCCCAGCGCCGTCACCTTAAACTTGGTACAATTCGTGAACACGTTCTTACCGCGGCGATTTTGGCACCCCAAGTCTACCAATGGGAAAAGCTACTGCCGTCGCAAGACAAAGAGTATTTAAAGCACAAGTATGAGGGGCCCGTTGCCAGCTGGCAGTTTGTCAGATGGGGAGACAACGAAAACCGCGACTTCTTCTGCTTTCGCCTTTACCAGATCATTCGGGGGAGTGAAGAAAATGGATGAGAAAAAAATCTACCAGGAATTGCGGCAGCGCTTTGGCTTTACTGAATTTCGTGATGGCCAACTGGCAACGATTAAAGCCATTATGGGCGGTCACAACACTTTGGCCGTCCTGCCGACTGGTGGTGGGAAGTCTCTTTTATACCAGTTACCGGGTTACCTAATGGCCGAAACGGTACTGGTTGTTTCACCATTAATCTCCTTGATGCAAGACCAGGTCGACCGTCTGCACCGCCGGGGTGAGAAGGGGGCAATCATGCTAACGGGTCAGGTTTACGGTGCAGACCGTCAACGACTACTCCAAAATTTGGCTAATTACAAGTTTATCTTTGCGTCCCCGGAACTCTTGACCAACCAGGCGGTCGTAAAGGCATTGCAACGGGTGCAGATTTCGCTATTGACCATCGACGAGGCCCACTGCATTTCACAGTGGGGTCCCGATTTTCGGCCCGAGTACCTAATGCTCAAGCAACTCCGTCAAGTTTTAGGGGACCCGGTTACTTTGATGTTAACGGCAACGGCAACACCGGCTGTTCGCCGTGATATCATTCAGAAAGTTGGCCTGGTAGGTGATCAAGTGGTGACGGTAAAGCGTTCGGTCAACCGGCCGAACATCTTTTTAGCCGTCGACCAGTGTCAAAACGGTGAGGAAAAGAGGGCCCGTTTGCTGCAGATGGTAACCCAGCTCGGTGGTGCGGGGATAATATATTTCAGTAGTCGGCGCTTAGCAAACGAAATGGCTAACTGGCTGAATACGCAGACTAAAATCGGGGTGGCTTCCTACCATGCCGGAATGTCTTCGGCGGACCGTTTTCGTATCCAACAGCAGTTTATGAATGACCAGGTCAAACTGATTTGTGCAACCAGTGCTTTTGGAATGGGAATCGATAAGGAAAATATCCGTTTCGTGATTCACTACCACCTTCCCGATAGCCTAGAGAATTATGTCCAGGAAATTGGCCGGGCGGGTCGTGACGGTAAGCAAAGTGCTGCTGTTATCCTATACGCCCCTGGGGATGAGCAACTGCCGCGGCAATTGCTGACGGTTGACCTTCCGCCAGCTGACCTGATGCAGGCCGTTCAGCGGGGGAAGGTAGATGAAAAGGCACTAGGGCCCGACTACCAGCTCTTTTCCTTTTACCTTAAGCACCATTTTACGCCCGCCCAGGTTGAGCTGGCGTTTACCCGGCGGAAGAAGCGCCGCCTTGCTCAACTTCAGGTGATGACCAATTATGTTCAGTCTGCTGAATGCCGCCGGAACTTTATTCTCCGTTATTTTGATGAATCGGCCACTACACAGGAAAGGTGCTGCGATCACGAGTTAGCGGACTGGCTGGAAACAGGAATACTAGCAAAGAGAGTACCGCCTTCTCTTAAGTCACCGTCGTTTGACTGGCATTGTCGGCTGGCTTCATTATTAAATCTTGTTAAAAATTAGCTCCGCCATTTTTTGCCATCTAGACAATTAGCAATTCAGTGCGCTACAATCAGAATGTTAACTTTACGTAGAAAGGAGGAGTGAGAATGAGTGACCATCGGCAGGAGAGCCGGCAACAGAACGATGAACTTTGGGATAAGAAGTTCAATGATAATGAAGACCGTGACAGTAGTGGTCACCTATCCCGGACGGAACGGCGGAAGCAGGAATCGCACAGTTCAACGATTACCACCGTTTTGATTGTATTGATTATCCTGTTGGCCGCTACACCATTGATATACTGGCTCAACAACAAGCAGTCGTTTAATCACCCAGTACGAACAGAACAAACCGCTAAATCGGCCGTGAGTAGTAAAAAAAAACCAACCCATCATTCTTCATCAACCTCTAGGGTAAGTAAAAAGACGACGGATGATCGGCAGACAACGGTTAATAGCCTGTCTAGCACCAGTCAAGAGTCACAGACAAGTTCAAGCGCTCAACATTCTTTTAGCAGCAGCCAGCGGGCCAAGTATTCATACAACCGGTACACAACTGTTCAGCGCGGTGATAGTGTTTACCGGATTGCTGCACGAAATGGAATGTCAGCGCAGGAACTAGCCCGGATGAACAACGTGTCCGTTAATACGCCGTTGCGACCGGGACAACAGATTAGGGTACGATAAATGAGGAGTGAATAATAAATATGCAGAATGGAATTCAAGTTGCAATCGATGGACCGGCTTCTGCGGGGAAGAGTACGGTTGCTAAGTTGGTTGCTAAACGTTTTAATTACGTTTATTGTGATACCGGTGCCATGTACCGGGTTGTAACTCTTGCCGCCCTGCAGCAGGGAATCGCAATGGATGGGACCAAACAGATCGCCGATTTAGCCCGCCAAGTCAAGATTTCGTTTAAGCCGGGCGACCCGGAGCAACGGGTTTTCCTCAATGGTGAAGAGGTTACCACAGCAATCCGTCAGGGTGAAATTGATAATAACGTTTCCGCGGTTGCCGCGATTCCGGCAGTCCGCCAAGAAATGACGAACCAACAGCGGCAGATTGCCCAGACAGGGGGAATCGTGATGGATGGCCGGGATATTGGTTCTACCGTTTTACCCAATGCTCCCGTGAAGATCTTTATGGTCGCAACGGCTCACGAACGGGCACGGCGGCGTTACGTTGAGAACAAGGAGAAGGGGATTGCAACGGCTTCCTTGGCGGAGTTACAACACGAAATTGAACTCCGTGACCAAAAGGACTCTTCCCGGAAGGTTTCCCCCCTTGTTCAGGCCCCGGACGCAATCCGCTTGGACACGACAAAGTTAACGATTGACGAAGTCGTTGACAAAATTAGTGATATTATCAAAAAAACTCTCAATGAATTATCGTAAACACTGGAAAAGCGGGAACTTTTCTAGTAGAATAGTGTTCAGAGTTGATTGTTGCAAGGAGGATTTTTTTTAATGGCTGAAAACAACGAAAACAAGAACGATATGTTAAAAGCGCTCGACAGCATTGAAACCGTCAAGGTGGGCGATGTTGTTAAGGGTGAAGTATTGGCAATCGATGATGATCGCCAAGCTATCGTTGGTATTAAAGACGCAGGGGTTGAAGGTGTCGTCCCTGCTAAGGAATTATCAACCAAGCCAGTTGAAGACATCAATGATGCAGTTAAAGTAGGTGACGAATTAGACTTAGTTGTCATCTCCAAGATTGGTAACGATAAGGAAAATGGTAGTTACTTACTTTCTCAACGTCGTCTTGAAGCCCGTAAGGTATGGGATGACATCCAAAAGAAGTTCGACGATGGTGAAACCATCACTGCAAAGGTTACCCAAGCAGTTAAGGGTGGTTTAGTCGTTGATGCTGGAGTACGTGGTTTCGTTCCTGCTTCAATGATCACTGATCACTACGTTGAAGATCTTAACCAATTCAAGGGTCAAGAACTTGAATTCAAGATTATCGAAATCGAACCAAGTGAAAACCGCCTGATCTTGTCTCACCGTGAAATCGTTAAGGCAGAGCACGAAAAGGCTGCCCAAAAGATTTTTGCTGAACTGCAACCAGGTGACGTTATTGAAGGTAAGGTTGCCCGGATGACTAACTTCGGTGCCTTTGTTGACCTTGGCGGCGTTGATGGGCTGGTTCACGTTTCCGAAATTTCTTACGAACACGTTGACAAGCCTTCTGATGTATTGTCCGCTGGTCAAGATGTCAAGGTTAAGGTATTAAACGTTGACCCTGACCGTGAACGGATTTCCCTGTCCATCAAGCAGACTCTTCCTGGACCATGGGATGACATCGAAGAAGAGGCCCCAGCTGGCTCTGTATTAACAGGAACTGTTAAGCGCCTGACGAGCTTCGGTGCCTTTGTTGAAGTCTTCCCTGGTGTTGAAGGTTTGGTTCACATTTCCCAAATCTCCCACAAGCACATTGCTACCCCAGCTGATGTTCTGAAGCCTGGTCAAGAAGTTAAGGTTAAGGTATTAAATGTTGACCCTGAACGTCAACGTTTAGGCTTATCCATGAAGGCTTTGGAGGAACGTCCAAAGGGTGAAGAAAACGGCAATGGTGAAAACTACCGTGGCCGTCGTCGTTCTCGTCGGAACAACAACCGGTCTGCAATGAACAACGCTCCTGAAGAAGAAAGTGGCTTCTCCATGGGTGACTTGATTGGTGACCAATTAAAGAACTTACGTAAGTAATTTCTGAAAATACTAAATATTTTAAGGAGGAAGTGGCACTTTTGTGGTTACTTCCTTTTTATTCTTTGAAGGAAGGTGAAATAATGTCTAATCCTGTAGTTGCGGTGGTTGGGCGGCCCAACGTTGGTAAATCAACCCTTTTCAACCGGATTGCCGGCCAGCGAATCTCCATTGTTGAGGATACTCCAGGGGTTACCCGTGACCGGATCTATGCTCATGGTGAATGGCTTGGTAAGCACTTTAACATGATTGATACGGGGGGAATCGAACTATCTGACCAGCCGCTGCTAACCCAAATTCGTCAGCAGGCCGAAATTGCGATTAACGAGGCAGATGTTATTATCTTTGTCGTGGATATCGAGAGCGGGGTTACGGATGCTGACGAACAAGTTGCCCGGATCCTTTACCGTTCTAATAAGCCGGTCGTTTTGGCCGTAAATAAGGTTGATAATCCGGAGCGGCGGAGCGATATTTATGACTTTTACGCGCTTGGCCTCGGCGAACCCTATCCGGTATCTAGTATCCATGGTGTTGGCCTTGGGGACCTCCTGGACGCGGTAATTAGCAGTTTTCCCGAAAATGTAGCCAACGATGCGGACAACAGTATCCGTTTCAGCTTGATTGGCCGGCCGAACGTGGGGAAGTCCTCAATGGTTAATGCCATCCTGGGTGAAAACCGGGTGATTGTGTCGAACGTTGCGGGGACGACCCGGGACGCTATCAACACCCGTTTCCAGTCTGCCGATGGTCAGGAATTTACCATGATTGACACGGCGGGGATCCGTAAGAAGGGTAAAATTTACGAAAATACTGAACGCTATGCCTTGATGCGGGCAATGCGGGCAATTGACGATAGTGATGTGGTCCTGGTGGTCCTAAACGCTGAAGAAGGAATCCGCGAAATTGACAAGCATATTGCGGGATACGCGCACGAGGCTGGCTGCGGGGTCATCATTGTTGTAAATAAGTGGGATACGATTGAAAATCGGGACCACCGGACAATGACCGATTTCACAAACCTAATTCGAAATGAATTCCAGTACCTGAGCTATGCGCCCATTATCTTTGTTTCCGCTAAAACTAAACAGCGCTTAAATAAACTCCCTGCCCTCATCAAGGATGTTCACGCCCACCACGAGCGGCGGATCAAGTCCTCAGTCCTTAACAACGTGATTATGGACGCCATTGCGGCTAACCCGACACCGACGCAAAATGGTAAACGGTTGCGGATCTTCTATGCTACTCAGGTGGCGACTGCTCCACCGACCTTTGTTGTTTTTGTGAACGACCCGGAACTGATGCATTTCTCTTACGAGCGCTACCTTGAAAACCAGATTCGACAGGCTTTTGACTTTACGGGGACACCGCTTCACCTCATCAAGCGACAGCGGCAATAATAAAACCCTAAAAAATATTAAAATTGACCTGGAAAGTTGGCAAAACCGCTTGCCAGTAGGGTTTCACTATGCTAATCTTAACATTGAAATGATACGAACTCCTCGTAATTATTTCGTTAATTTTGGACCACTCAAAATTAACATTGTGAGTTAGTGTAATTAACTTGCACTAATTGTGGGAGGTGAAAACACATGGCAAACAAAGCAGAATTAGTAAGCAACGTTGCTGCTGCTACTGGCTTGACCAAGAAGGATGCTACTGCTGCTGTAGACGCTGTCTTCAGTTCAATTCAAGCATCACTGGCCAAGGGGGAAAAGGTTCAACTGATCGGCTTCGGTAACTTTGAAGTTCGTCAACGTGCCGCACGGAAGGGCCGTAACCCACAAACTGGACAAGAAATCCAAATTCCTGCAAGCAAGGTACCAGCATTCAAGCCTGGTAAGGCTTTAAAGGATGCTGTTAAGTAATTAACAGATCAAGTGGGGGAGCATGGAACTTCCATGTTCCTAAATCCAAAGAGACTCTTAGTATTCAATTAGCGAATGCTGGGGGTCTCTTTATTTTCCCGGCTTAAATTACCACCGTCAAACTTGATCTATGCTATAGTAGAACCCAGGATAATTCGATGAGGAGACTCGATAATAGATGACTTATTCAGAAAAAATGTTAGAAGAGATTCAAGCAGGGCAGTTAACTACTGCCAAGGCGTCATTTCGGCAGGCACTGGCAAATGACGATGATGACATGCTCTTTAGCCTGGGAGAAGAACTATACGGCCTGGGCTTTTTGCGGCAGGCGCGGCGGGTCTACCTAACGCTTTTACAGCGTTACCCTGATGAGGACCAGTTGCGCACCAACCTTGCGACTATCGCAATTGATGAGGGCCATAATGATGAGGTTCTTTCCTACCTGGCCCAGGTTAAGCCCGATTCACCGGCATATCTGGAGTCCCTGCTGGTGGCGGCCGATCTTTATCAGACCGAAGAAGAGTTTGAAGTTACGGAGCAAAAGTTGAAAGAAGCGTATTCAATTGCTCCGGACGAGCCGGCAGTGGAGTTCGCCCTGGCGGAGTTTTACTTTTTAGTCAGTCGTTTTGACGAGGCAATTGCTTACTACTTTGACCTGATTAAACATGGCTATACCGAGTTCGCCAAGGTTGACATTGCCGGTCGGCTGGGGATGTGCTATGCCCAGAGTGGTCAGTTTAAGCAGGCCCTAGGCTACTTGAAACAGGTGAAGCCAGAGTACCAGACTAACGACCTGCGTTTCCAAACCGGACTTACCCAGTTACACCTCAAGCAATACGACGATGCCATTAAGAGCTTGGAAGCAGTAATTAAAGACGATAACCAGTATGCCTCTGCCTACCCAGCGCTGGCACAAGCGTTTGCGGCCCAAAACAAGTATTCTCAGGCTCTTAAGACCGTCCAGGAGGGACTGAGTGTTGACCAGTATAATGAGCGGCTATTTGCCCAAGCAGCCGAAATTGTTAGTCACTTGGGCAATAGTAAGCTGATGCAAAAGTACCTTGATAAGGCCCACTCCCTGGCACCTGATAACCTAACAATTACCCTCCAGCTCAGTAATTTTCTCCTTCACCAGCATGATGACCAGAAAAACGTTGACCTTCTTTTACCCCTGGTAAAGGAGGATGAGGTTGACCCGCAAATTTATTGGAACCTGGCGCGTTCTTATCAAAGGTTGGAGAAGTTTGACCTTGCTGGTAAGTACTACCAGGCCGCCAGTGAAACCTATGGCGACAATTCAGCCTTCTTGCGGGAAAGTATTGACTTTTACCACGAAACTGGCCAGCGAGATAAACTACTAGCTGCCCTGCACCATTACTTGGCGCTTGAACCGACCGATACAGAGATGCAGGACCTGCTGGATGAATATGAAGAATTTTGATGAATAGTAAAAGCCACCGGCCTCAATTGGTTCGGTGGCTTTTTATAACTTTATTGGTTGGCATGGAGTAAGAGGCGTTGGTAATAGAGCAAGGAGGCCGGGTCAAGCTTGAGGGCATCCTCCAAATCACGGTCGCTTAACTGCCGGTGGTGGGCAAGAAAAAGCAGGATATAACTCTGGTGGAGGTACTTGGGGGCCAGACTAAAGCCTAAGTACTGCTCATCCTTCTTGAGAAACTTATGCAGGGCAGCGTTGCTTAGTTGGGGATTTACTGGGGCGAAGCGCTGCTTCAAGAAGAGGTCACGACTGTTTTGCAGGTCCTGTTGGGGACGAATGAAGACATTGAAAGCCTGGCGAAACTCTTCTTCACCTGGCCCGGACAGGGTGAGCTTATCCCAGACCTGGTAAAAGCCCGGTGCTAAAAATTCCCCCACGGTAAAGCCACACTTGCTCAGTAAGAGGGCCAGGCGGGTGTAATAGTGTACGTGCTCGTCGGCCAAGATATCGGGCAGCTTGGCAAGCCACTTGGTAGAAACCTGCTGGTTGGGGGTGACCGCGTGGCCGTGCAAGGTCAGTGTCGGGTAGCTGTTAATCAGCTGGTGGGTGAAGAGGTAGCGGAAGTAACGGTTCAGCTGGGATAGAATCTTGTTAAAGGTGGTCATGGTAATTTGGCGGTCCGTCCGTAAGAAGGACAGGTAGGCACGGACATCCGTCTCGGTGAGGTTAGCCAGGACCGGGTGCTTAGCAAACTCGGGTCGGTTAGCCAGGAGATAGTCGAAGAGGTTGGTAATCGTTGTATCGTAGGTCTTAATGGTTAAGGGGGCCAATTTCTGATGGCATAAAAACTGGTGGAACCTGGTTTGATAAGGGTAATCCATGAAATTCCTCCTTGTAAGCAATAATTTACTTTAACTACATTATAAAAAACAATCGCTAAAAAAGAAACAGAAACGTTCACATGGCTAAAGGTCTTTTGCTATAATTTATACTGATTATTTCATAAAATGGATGTAAGGATTTGATTGAATGAAGATTGAACAACTACCACCGATTTTTGAACCGGCGCGCCCTGTTTTACAAAAAATTGAAGCAGCGGGATACGAAGCCTACTTTGTGGGCGGCTGTGTTCGTGATACGATTTTAGGCGACCCCATTCACGATATTGATATCGCAACTAGCGCCTACCCAAGCGAAATTAAACAGATTTTTGACCGGACCGTTGATACGGGAATTGAGCACGGGACGGTCATGATTCTGGACCACGGAACAGGTTACGAGACGACCACCTTCCGGACGGAATCAGGTTACCAAGACTACCGGCGCCCTGATCACGTTACCTTTGTTCGTTCACTTGAAGAGGACCTGAAGCGGCGTGACTTTACGATTAACGCCCTGGCCCTGAAAGAAAACGGGGAAGTAGTTGACCTCTTTGACGGTATTAAGGATCTGAAACGGCACGTTATCCGGGCCGTAGGGGACCCAGAAGAACGCTTCCACGAAGATGCTCTCCGGATGATGCGGGCGGTTCGCTTTGCTAGCCAATTGGATTTCAAAATTGATGGGCCAACTTTGCGGGGAATTAAGGAAAATGCTTCCCTACTGCAAAAGATTGCTGTAGAGCGAATTCAAGTTGAATTTGAAAAGATGTTCCTTGGTCAAAAGCCGGCCGCTGGCCTGAACTATTTCTTAAAGTCTGGCCTCTACAGGTACTGTCCAGGCCTTGCCGATTCGGCAGATAAGTTGGGGGGACTAAACCGGACGTTTGCGGGGATGAAGAACATCAACCAGGTTTGGGCCCTGGTTACCTACATCCTGGATCTAACCAACTTTGCGGCTCTGACCACCTTTCTTAAGTCCTGGAAGACCGCTAATGATACCATTCGGCAGGTAAAGAAGATTTTGCCCCTAATTGAAGCTCTTCGTTGGCGGCAGGTGAGTGCCTGGATGCTGTACAAGGCAGGGTGGGAGGCCTTTGCCGATGCTAACCGGGTTGCAGGCGTCTTTAACTGGCAGTTGCCATGGCCTGACGCTAAGGAAAAGTATCAGCGTCTTCCAATTAAGGATGCGCGTGACCTGGCCATTAATGGTCAGACCCTGATTAAGGAGGCTGGAATAAAACCTGGCCCCCAACTTGGTAAGGTTCTGAACCAGGTCACACGGTCAGTCGTTGAAGGGAAACTACCGAACGATAAAGAAACGCTCATCAAACGGGCACAAGAGATTTAAAAAGAATAAGAAGGGTTAATTAGATGCAGACAATGAAAGCAGAAGGCCTGACCAGTACCTATGGTGAAAAGGTACCGTTTGACCATATTGACTTTATTATTAACGAAAATGACCGAATCGGTTTAATTGGGGTTAACGGCAGCGGGAAAACCAGCTTACTTAACGTGATTGCTGGGGATGTCAGCCCAGAAAGCGGCCAGATTACGACTCCAAATGACTACACAATTGGGTACCTAAAGCAGCAACCCCAACTGGACGAAAGCAAGACAATCATGGAAGCGGTCTTTGCCGGTGATCAGACGATTTTTAAGACAGTTCGCCAGTATGAGGAAGCGTTAAACAAGTTTAGTGCCCACCCTGAAGACCCCCAAGCCGTTGATCGTTACAATAAAATGCAGAACCGGATGGATCAAGAGGACGCCTGGGAGGCGGATAGCCGTATCAAGACCATCCTTACCCAGCTAAAGATCAAGGACACCAGCCAGAAAATTGCTGACTTGTCAGGTGGCCAACGCAAACGGGTGGGCCTTGCCCAAGTACTGATCCAGCAACCGGACCTCTTACTTTTGGACGAACCGACTAACCACCTGGACCTTGACTCGGTTATCTGGCTCCAGGACTTCCTGGCCAGTTATAAGGGCGCTGTCCTGGTAGTAACCCATGACCGTTATTTTTTGGACCAGGTAACAAACTATATCTGGGAATTGTCCTTTGGTAAGTTATACCAATACGATGGTAACTATCAGGATTTCGTGGCCAAGAAGGCGGCCCGGCTGGCACTTGCAAAGGAGACTGAACAGAAGAATCAGCAACTCTACAAGAAGGAGTTAGCCTGGATGAGAACGGGTGCTAAGGCCCGGTCGACCAAGCAGAAGGGACGGATCAACCGTTTCCACCAGCTGGAAAATAAGGTAGGGAACCTCAAAACAGATGAGGATATCTCAATTAACCTTGGTTCCCAGCGGCTAGGCAAGGACGTGATTAAGTTTAAAGATGCTAACCTAAAGTTGGGAAACCATCAGATCTTGCAAGACTTTGACTGGCTTGTTCAGGCTGGCGACCGGATTGGAATTACCGGCGAAAACGGCGCTGGGAAGACCAGCCTGTTAAACGTGATTGCCCAGCGTGTTCCCCTGGACAGTGGGGTCTTGAAGATTGGGGAAACGGTCAAGTTTGGCTACTACACACAGCAAACAGAGGGAATCGATGACAGCAAGCGGATGATCAGCTTCCTATCAGAAGTTGCGGAGAGCGTAACCGATAAGGATGGCAATAAGCTCAGCGTTACCCAGCTATTGGAACGCTTCCTATTTCCCCGCTTTATGCACGGGACGCTAATCCGGAAACTCTCTGGTGGGGAGAAACGCCGCTTGTACCTGTTAAAGATCTTGATGCAGCAGCCAAATGTTTTACTCCTGGACGAACCAACAAACGACCTTGATATTAGTACACTGACGGTTTTAGAGGACTACCTCGATAGTTTCGCCGGGACGGTGATTACGGTTTCCCATGACCGTTACTTCCTGGATAAGATCGCCGATGACCTCCTGATTTTCCACGGTAATGGCGATATCCAGCGCTATACCGGTCGGTTTACAGACTACCTGAAGGAAAAGCAGGCAGATCATGAACGTCAGCAAACAGAGAAGAAGCCGGTTAAAAAAGAAAGTAAGCCCGCTCCAACAAAGGAATCTTCTCAAAAGAAGACCAAGTTGACGTATGCAGAAAAAATCGAGTGGGACCAAATTAACCAGGACCTTGATAAGCTCAGTCAGCAGCATGATAAGTTAGAACAGGAAATGGCCGCTAATGCCAACGACTACCCTAAACTAGCAGAACTACAGAAAAAGGTTAATGAGGTTCAAAAGCAGATTGATCAGAAGACGGAACGCTGGGAATACTTGAGTAACTATGTTGACTAATTATAGGAGGAATTAACGGTGGCAGAAAATCAGAATGAACAGCAGTACCTGAACCTTGCCCGGTACGTTTTGGAAAAGGGACACGAAAAGTCTGACCGGACTGGGACAGGGACTAGGTCAGTATTTGGTTACCAAATGCGGTTTGACCTTTCCAAGGGCTTCCCAATCCTGACAACGAAGAAAGTTCCCTTTGGCCTGATTAAGAGTGAACTTTTGTGGTTCTTACGCGGCGACACCAACATCCGCTTCCTACTTCAGCACCACAACAATATCTGGGATGAATGGGCATTTAAGAAGTGGGTGGAAAGTGATGAATATCATGGACCTGATATGACGGATTTTGGTCACCGCTGGCTGAAGGACCCCGAATTTAAGAAACAGTACCTAGCTGAAAAAAAGAAGTTTTGCCAACGGGTTCTTGATGATGACGAATTTGCCAAGAAGTATGGTGATCTTGGTCTAGTCTATGGTAGTCAGTGGCGAGCATGGAAGACTAGTAAGGGTGAAACCATTGACCAGATTGCCAACGTTATTCACCAGATTAAGACAACGCCAAATTCACGGCGGATGATTGTGTCGGCATGGAATCCTGAGGATGTGCCGTCAATGGCCCTCCCACCGTGCCATACAATGTTCCAGTTCTACGTTAATGATGGGAAACTTAGCTGCCAACTCTACCAACGAAGTGCGGATATCTTCTTAGGGGTTCCATTCAACATTGCTAGTTACGCCCTCCTTACCCACATGATTGCCCACCAGTGTGGTCTTGAGGTCGGTGACTTTGTTCATACGTTGGGGGATGCCCACATCTATCTTAACCACCTTGACCAAGTAAGAGAGCAGCTGCAAAGGACTCCCCACCCGGCTCCAAAGTTGATTTTGCCAGCTGAGGCTAAGCCTATTGATCAGTACGAAATGACGGATATTAAGCTTGATGGCTACACTCACGAGCCCGCAATCAAGGCGCCAGTTGCTGTCTGAGGTGAAAAGAAATGAAGAAAATTACCTATGTTTGGGCAGAGGATTTGGACGGTTGGATTGGCAAAGATGGTTCTCTCCCATGGCACGTCAAGGCCGATATGCAGCATTTTAAACGGGTCACGGCTGACCACCCGGTAGTGATGGGGCGGCGGACCTTTGATTCAATTGGCCGTCCCCTTCCCGGTCGGCAAAACATTGTTCTGACCCACCGTGAGATTAAAGATAAACGGGTCGTTTCCTTTCAAAACCTGGCAGATTTGAAAAAATGGATTAAAGAAAATTCGGCCCCAGTGGTTGATATCATTGGTGGCGGCCGCCTCTTTACCGAACTTATGTCGTTGGTAACGGTGCTTCACCGTACCATTATCAATGGTCATTACGAAGGGGATACAAAAATGCCACCGGTCAACTATGACCAGTGGCATTTGCAGGACCGCCAAACGGTGACCAAGGATGGTCAGCCAGTTTGCTGGTTTGAAGAGTGGCAATTAAACGTAAAAGAGAATTGAAAAATACATCAGCCCCGTCCCAACCAGGACAAAGAAGTGCCAGATGAGGTGGGTGTAAGCAGTTGGCCGGCTATACAGGAGGGCACCAATTGTAAAGGTGATCCCCCCAGCAAGCAAGAGGCCAAAGCCCACCGGTCCGAGGGCATTCCAGAGGGGGAAGAAGGCAAAGATGCAAAGCCATCCCATCAGGATATAAACTAAAGTCGAGAGGGCACTCTTGTGTTTAAGCCAGATACTTTTATAGACGATCCCAATGACGGCTAACCCCCAAATGACACCAAACATTGTCCAGCCTAGCCATCCCTTGATGCTAACAAGGCAGTAGGGGGTGTAAGTTCCGGCAATCAGGACATAGATCATACAGTGGTCAAATATCTGAAAGACGTGCCGGGCCCGGGTGAAGACAAGGGCGTGAAACAGGGTTGACGAGAGGTAGAATAAGACGAGAATGCTGCCATAGATTGTAAAGGTAACCACCTTCATGGCACTCCCACTATGGACGGCCCGAATTATGAGGAAGACCAGACCAGCAATTGCCAGACCGGTACCAATCCCGTGGCTAATGGCGTTACCGATTTCAATTAATAGTGTTTTCTTATCAATGTGTTGCTTACTCACTGGGCAAGACTCCTTTCGGGCTGATAAATGCATTATTTAAGGCTTTTTGGTATACTAAGACTATAAAAATCACCAATAGGTATTTAAAAATTACGTTTATTGACTATAATGTTCTTATGAACGAATACATCTAGTTATCAAAACTAGATTAAAATAAACCACCGATAATTGTCAAGAGGGAGTGGATTTTTCCATGTCTAAAGTAAAAATAGTTTGTGATTCTTCCGCCGGTTTGACAGAAGAAGACATTAAAAAGTATAACATTACTATCGTACCACTTACGGTTATGATTGATGGGACAATTTATGTCGAGCGTGAAACCATCAGTAATGATGAGTTTCCGCAGCTGATGAAAAATGCTAAGTCTTTACCAAAGACGTCCCAGCCACCGATTGGTAAATTTGTTGACGCCTTTGATAAGCTTGGAGAAGACGGTAGTGAGGTTCTCTGTGTTACCATGATGGAATCAATCAGTGGGACTGTTCACGCTGCCGAACAAGCGGCAACAATGTCAAAGACGAAGGTGACGGTCTACGACTCCCAAACTACTGACCAGGGGATGGCCTTTCAAATTGTTGAGGCCGCAAAAGTCCTTGAAGCTGGCGGTAGTGTTGATGATGCGGTTGCTAAGATGAAGGATGTCCTTGCCAAGTCGAAACTTTACCTGGCAATCGATAACCTTGATAACCTGGTTGCCGGTGGCAGAATTAGCAAGTTCGCTGGTGCCCTTTCCAGTCTCCTCAACATCAAGGTGATGCTCCAAGTTGCTGGTGGTCAGATCCACATTATTATGAAGGGCCGCGGAACAAAGGCAATTCATAAGGAATGGGACCGGATCTTAAAGGAAATGGCCGATGGACCAAAGCCGGTCAAGGTGGGAATCTCCCACGTTGAAGGTAACAAAGAAGTTGAACGTCTGATGAGCGGCGTAGAAAAGATCTACCCTGACCAAAAGATTACGGTCCGGGAAACGGTGCCGATCATTGCTACGCATACTGGAATGGGTGCATGTTGTTTGCTTTACTACACTGAATAGGGATAAAGCTTTTTAGCTCAGTGCCCACTGCTTGTGTCAACAGAATTGAAAGCTATTTGAGGCCGGAGAAAACACTGTTTTCCCAGCCTCTTATTATTAAGGAGGAACGAGCAAGTGCGAAAACGATGGTGGATAATTGCCGTAATCCTAGTTTTAGCGGTGGTCGCTGGCGGTGTCTGGCAGAATCATCGTCAGTCATCAGCCGTGACGAAGACGACTGCCCAGCCACGCTATGTTGAAAAAAAGCGTGTCCATCTAGTGGCAGTTGGTGATTCTTTGACCCATGGACAAGGGGATGAGAAAAAGAAGGGCGGCTACGTTAGCATCATCAAGCATAAGATTGAACACCACTACCGTAAAACGACGGTAAGCACGAAGAACTACGGTGTTAGTGGTGACCGGTCTGACCAAATCCTGGCCCGCCTTAACTCCCAACCTAAGATGCGGGCGAACCTCAGGAAGGCAGATGTAATCACGATGACGGTGGGTGGTAACGACCTGATGCAAGACCTTGAGGCCAATATCATGAACTCCCCCAAGACGGTTGACAAGGATGTTGACCAGGCAAAGAAGGTTTATGTCCGGCATCTCAACCAGTTACTCACGGCAGTTCGAAAACAGAATCCCCATGCACCGGTGTTTATTATGAGTATTTATAATCCCGTTTACACCTACTTTCCGGACGTGGATGTGATTAACGATTCAATCGTGAAGTGGAACCAAACAACCCAAAAGGTGATGGGAAACTACCACAAGATGTATTTTGTAAATATTAACCACCTCATGTCATGGGGACAATACAAGACACCAGACCAGCGTCAGCAGTTGATCCAGCAGGAAAAACAGGCTAACCAGGGAAAGGTTTCCCAGACCCGGCTGGTCAACATTATGCGGAACCGCGACCATAACTTAAACGAATACATCTCAACGGAAGATAACTTTCACCCGAACCATCGTGGTTATCAGCAGATGGCCAACCGTCTATTTAAATCAATGAAGGACCACAATAGTTGGGAATACGTAAAGAGGTAAAATAGCGAATGAAAAAGGATACGAAAACGAAATCAATCAACTGGTGGAAGTGGGCGTTTATCGTCCTCGTTCTGGTAATTATAGTGGCGACCGGGACGGTAATCCACCGGGCCACGGCGCCGGCGCCCAGTCCCGCAGTTAGCAAGCTGGTTAAACCCAGTGATACGTCAGTCACCATTGAGTTGAATCGCCACCAGGTCAACGCCCTAGCGGCTAACTACCTTAACCGGTTCTTGAAGGGACAGAAGATTAAGTACAGCTTCCTGGTTGGTAAACAGTACGCCACTTTGACGGGTGATACCAAGTTCCTTGGTGCTAAGATTCGCTTTGCCATTAACTTCGTTCCGGTTAGGCAAAGCGATGGTAATGTCCTTTTGCGGGCCAAGGGCCTTTCGGTCGGGCGGCTTAATATCCCCATCAAGTTTGTGATGGGCTATATTGCCAAGAATTACAATATTCCGGACTGGGTAAAGATCAATGCCCAAAAGAAGACCGTTTTACTGGATCTGAACAAGTACAGTGAGAAGCGGGCATTAAAGTACCAGGCACAAGAAATCAATATGACAGAAGGACGGTTTAAGTTCTTGATAACCGTCCCAACTAAATGATCAAGAGGAGGATGTCGCATGGTTCGTGATAGTTTTTATCGTTATTTAATGACCCAACGTAACCCTAATTCTGCTGACGAAATTGAGCAGTTCGCTAATAACGCCTTTTTAGACTCGACGTTTCCTAAGCAATCAACCGACTTTGATGAGGTTTCGAAGTATTTGGAAGAAAATGCGGACTACCTACCATCAATGACGATTTTTGACGTTGCATGGCAAAAATACCTAGAAGAGAGAAATTAGGAGGGATAAAATGGCAACAATTCAATGGTTTCCTGGACACATGGCAAAGGCTTTGCGACAGATTCGTGAACAGATGCCCCTCGTTGACATTGTCTTTGAGTTAGTGGACGCACGGGTGCCATATTCTTCCCAAAATCCAGAAGTGGCATTAGCAGCTGGCAATAAGCCCCGGCTTTTAATAATGACCAAGACGGACTTAGCCGATTGTGACCGTCTGCAAGAATGGTTAACGTACTTTAAGGAAAAGGGCCAGCCGGTCCTGGCCCTCGATTCACGAAAGCAAAACGTGGCAAAGATTGTCACCAAGAAGAGCAAGGAGATTTTGCAAGATAAGTTGGCCGAAGAAAAGGCCAAGGGGTTAAAGAAACGGCCCATTCGGGCAATGTGTGTCGGGGTGCCGAATGTTGGTAAGTCGACCCTGTTAAATCACCTGGTTAAAAAGAACGTAGCACAGACGGGAAACCGTCCTGGCGTAACCACCGGGCAGCAGTGGCTGCGATCATCAGCTGAGTTGGAACTTTTAGACACCCCCGGAGTCCTGTGGCACAAGTTTGCCAGCCAGAAGCAGGGGGTCATGTTGGCTCTCTCGGGAGCAATTAAGGATAGCCTTTATCCTAAAGATGATGTTGCCCTGTTCGCCTTGAAATACCTCCGCCTTCACCAGCCCGAAAAGTTGAAGAAACGCTATCGGCTAACCGACCAAGACCTGGCAGAAACGGTTAGCAACCCCGACTTACTGTTAGTAATTACTCAGAAGATGGGCTTTAGAGATGACTACGACCGGGCCAGTGAACGGTTGATCTTTGACCTACGGAAGGGTAAACTCGGGCCCATCACTATGGAGATTCCCGCAGACCTAAATGAGGATGGCATTAATGAGTAAGCAGACAGTAAGTGAGATTTCGCGGCTCCTAGATACAATTGATAGTCTGACCGACCCGCGCCTTAAGACTTGGCAGGCTGATCCCCGAAAGGGTGTTCAGCAGGCCTTACAGCGCCACCAGCGGCGTATTAAACGGCAAATCAGGGCCTATCAGGCATTCAAGCAGCGGTTTAAGTATGAGAATGCCCTCTGGAAAAGCGGGGTGCGCTACGTTGCTGGAATGGACGAGGTCGGCCGGGGCCCCCTGGCTGGTCCGGTTGTCACCTGTGCGGTAATTCTGAGCCCTGACTTTGACCTGGTTGAGGTGACCGACTCCAAACAGCTGACTTGTCATGAACGGGAACAACTTTATTTACGGATCGTTGACGAGGCCGTCGAGGTCAGCATTGCGGTTAATGACCCGCGAACAATTGACCGTCTTAACATCTACGCGGCAACACAGGATGCGATGATGCGGTCCATCAAAAGCTTAAACCACCAGCCAGGTCACTTAATTGTTGATGCCGTTCCACTACCCTTTAATTATCCGCAAACGACTTTAGTCAAGGGCGATCAAAAGAGTATCAGTGTTGCGGCGGCCAGTATTGTTGCTAAAGAGTACCGTGACCACTTAATGCTTGATTATGACCGGGTTTATCCAGGTTACGGCTTTGCGGAAAACATGGGTTATGGCACCAAAGAACACCTCGCCGGACTAAGGAAATATGGTGTCTCGCCAATTCACCGGCGATCGTTTAACCCGGTTCCTAAATTTTTATAGTGCAAATGAAGAAGAGTCTCGTATCTATTAGGTAGGAGGCTTTTTTTTATGAAACAAATACGTGAATTTCTACTACGATTGAACCTATGCCGGGGAATCGGCTACAAGACAAAGTATCGCTTATGTCGAGTTGCCGACCAGTACGAATGTTACGATGACATCAACGAACTACTTACCCACATTCGGCTGAGTGACCGGGAACAAGAAGCATTGGTGAATAACTGGCCAAGTAAGGAACTAGATGCGGCAGTTGCTCGTAACCAGGCTTTCCCGTATGTCACCATTGCAGATGACCAATACCCGGAACAGTTACGTGAGATATTTGCTCCGCCAATTGTTCTATACTACCAGGGGAACCTCAGGCTGCTCCAGTTACCCACGTTAGCAGTGGTTGGTGCCCGGGATATGTCGGCGTATGGTGAAGCGGTGTTACGGGGGATGCTTCCCCACATCGTAAAGCGGCAAATTGTCACCGTCAGTGGGCTGGCGAAGGGAATTGATGGAATGTGTCATCGCATCACCCTTGAGCATGGCGGAAAGACGATTGGAGTCGTTGGCTGTGGATTGGACCAGGCGTACCCCCGGGAGAATGCTCACCTACAGGCCAAAGTCGCTGAGACCGGCCTCGTCCTCACGGAATACGGGCGCGGTGAACCACCAGTGGCTTATCATTTTCCTGAGCGGAACAGGATAATTGCGGGCCTCTGCTCGACGGTCCTGGTGGTGGAGGCCAAGAAAAAGAGTGGGAGCCTGATCACGGCTAATATTGCTCTAGAGGAAAATCGGACGGTCTGCGCGGTCCCAGGACGAATTGATACTTACCGTTCATTAGGCTGCAATGAGCTAATTGCCGCGGGTGCGAAACCGATTCTGCGGGCACAAGACATCCTCGAAGAGTACATGCTATGAGTAAAGATCCTTGCATTTTATAATAATTTCCTCTAAAATACGATTTCCATTTGACAGACCATGGTGAAATGGAATAATAATGTTATATATGAAGAAATAAACAAATAAAAATGTGAGGAGCCTCTTTTATGGCAACCAAAACAGCCAAGAAAAGTACTAAGACGACGGCAAAGCGGAAGACAACGCGGCGCCGTTCTAAGATTAAGAAAAATTTGGTGATTGTTGAGTCACCGTCAAAAGCAAAGACGATTGGTCGTTTCCTGGGCCGCTCGTATAAAGTTGTTGCAAGTCTTGGCCATGTGCGCGACTTACCGAAGAGCCGGATGGGGGTTGATATTGAAAATAACTACCAACCGGACTATATTTCGATTCGTGGGAAGGGTGACGTTATCAAGGAACTTCGTAAGGATGCGAAGAATGCCAAGGCCGTTTACCTGGCATCAGACCCGGACCGGGAGGGGGAAGCCATCGCCTGGCATGTCTCCAACATTTTAAAGCTTGATGATAAGGAGAAGAACCGGGTTACCTTTAACGAAATTACGAAGGACGCGGTTAAAAATGCCTTTAAGGAACCGCGGACGATTAATATGGACCTGGTTGATGCCCAGCAGGCGCGGCGGGTCCTTGACCGGCTTGTCGGTTACTCAATTAGTCCCATCCTCTGGAAAAAGGTTAAGAAGGGACTGAGTGCCGGTCGTGTTCAGTCGGTGGCGCTAAACCTGATCATCCAGCGGGAAAATGAGATTCGTAATTTCAAACCAGAAGAGTACTGGACGATTGATGCGGACTTCAAACACGGCCAGGACAAATTTAAGGCTGTCTTTTACGGTGAGAACGGTAAGAAGACAAAACTGGCCACCAATGCGGATGTTCAAAAGGTCCTTGGTAAGCTGGATAAAAAGCAGGCCTTTGCCATTTCAAAGGTCACTAAAAAGGAACGGCGTCGGCAACCCCAGCCACCATATACCACTTCAACGATGCAACAGGATGCTAACCGCCGACTTAACTTCCGGACCCGGAAGACCATGATGGCCGCTCAAATGCTGTATGAAGGAATCGATATTAAGCAGGGGGCGCCGGTCGGCCTGATTACCTACATGCGGACCGACTCCACGCGGATTGCATCGATTGCTAAGCACGAGGCCTCCAAGTTTATCCATGAGGAATATGGGGGCGAGTATGCGGCCATCAAACCGGTAAAGGGTAAGCTGCCGGAGGGGGCCCAGGATGCCCACGAAGCCATTCGGCCAACTTCTGTCTACCGAACACCGGCCAAGATGAAGCCTTACTTGAACAATGACCAATACAAGTTGTACAGCCTTATCTGGTCCCGCTTCGTGGCTAGCCAGATGACGCCGGAAGTAATTGATACAATGACAGTCGACCTCCAGCAAAACGGGGTAACTTTCCGGGCAAACGGGTCTAAAGTTAAGTTTGTTGGTTTCTCCAAGGTTTATAAGCGGGGAGAAGAAAAGGACAACCTCTTACCAGACCTTAGTGAAGGTGACCATGCGCGGATGGTCAATGACAACCCCGCCCAGCACTTTACCCAGCCGCCGGCCCGTTACACTGAAGCGGCATTGATCAAGACGCTTGAAAGCAACGGGGTCGGTCGGCCATCAACTTATGCGCCAACCTTGGATACAATTCAGCGGCGTTACTATGTCCGCCTCGTTTCTCGTCACTTTGAACCGACGGAGTTAGGGGAAATTGTCAATAAGATTATTGCCAAGCAGTTCCCCGACATCGTCAATGCAAAGTTCACAGCGGATGTTGAAGGTGAACTTGACCAGGTTGAGGCAGGGAAACAAAACTGGATTAAGGTTGTCGACAGTTTCTATAAGCCGTTTTCTAAGGAAGTTCAGGATGCGGAGGACAAGGTTGCCAAGATCCAGATGAAGGATGAACTTGCCGGGAGTGATTGTGAAATTTGCGGTGCACCGATGGTAATCAAGATGGGTCGCTATGGCAAGTTTTACGCATGCTCACGCTTTCCAAAGTGCCGTAATACCAAGGCGATCGTGAAGGAAATCGGCGTAACCTGTCCGGTATGCCATAAGGGAAGCGTCGTTGAACGGAAGTCGAAAAAGAACCGCACCTTCTACGGGTGCTCACGTTATCCTGACTGCGATTTTGTCTCCTGGGATAAGCCAATTGGGCGTGATTGCCCTAAGGATGGTCACTTCCTCGTCGAAAAGAAGGTTAAGGGTGGCAAACAAGTTGTTTGTCCAAACGGTGATTATGAGGAAGCTGTCCAAAAGTAGGTAAAAGTCAGTAAAACTGTTTATGCAGTTTTACTGACTTTTACTTATTATGATATTGAAAGCGCCGTCATTATTTGGTATTGTGCAAGTAAACATTGTTCTATATGCTTGATGTTAAACGTTTAGCAACAAAGGGGTAATAAAATGATTAAAATTAAAAACAAGGAACTCGCCGTCGAAATCAATGAGCTAGGGGCCCAGCTACACAGCATCAAGCGACAAGATAATGGGATTGAATACTTATGGCAGGGATCACCGGATAGCTGGGGACGGCAAGCACCAATCCTTTTTCCATTTGTCGGTCGTCTTAAGGACGATCAGTACCAGTTTAACGGCCAAACTTTCCACCAAACTCAACACGGCTTTGCTCGTGACCGCCAATTCACGGTCACGGAACAACTGGATGATCGGGTAATCCTCGAACAACATGCTGGCGATGACACCAAGAAGGTGTACCCGTTTGACTTTATCCTCCGGGTTGCCTATGAACTGGTTGGTGACCGTTTAGCAGTGTCCTATAGGGTAATCAATCCGGCCCGCCAGTCACTAATTTATGAAATTGGTGCCCACCCCGGCTTCAATATGCCCCTTACTTCACAGGGCTCCTATGAAAATGTGGAATTTAGCGTTACCCCAGCGGAAAAATACTCCCGAATTATTTTGGATGGGCCCTACAATGATTCTGGTCATCCCCAGATGATTGATATGACCAAGCCATTCATGCTCAATCACGATCTCTTCAACCATGATGCAATCATCTTTAAGACTTGTGGGAGCGACTTTACCGCAACTCTTGCTGACAAGGGTAGTGGTCACGGGGTTAGTGTCGCAACCACAGGAACCCAGTACGTAGGTCTGTGGTCGGCTTACCCAGCAACGGGGAATTTTGCTTGCATCGAACCATGGTGGGGGATTGCTGATAATGTCAATGCTGATGGTCTGCTTTTGCACAAGCAGGGAATGTACCGCCTGGCTCCGGGACAGGAACGGGACTACCATTTCAGCATTCGGCCATTTTAGTATGTTAAAAAATTGTGATTAACAAAAAACGAAGCTGGGGAAAAAAGCTTCAGAGTGCTCCGGATGGCTAGTATAGGACGATTGTTGGCACGGAACGGGTCAATGATTGTCCGTAACTAGACACTAGGAGCACGCTTTTTTCCGTGATTACTGTGTAATATTCGGAGAACTAAACGAGGCTGGTGAGAAAACAAAGTTTTCTCCCAGCCTCGTTGCCTTTTAAATGGGTACTTATTTTGACTGATGGTGACGGCGGTAGTAGACCAGGCCAAAGGGAACAAGAGATTCCTTTCCGGTGCAGATTCTTTTGATATTGCTCTTGTGGCGGTAGAGAACCACGAGGGTCAAGAAACCGGCAACCAAGGAAAGAATAAGATCGTGTTCAAACATGGCAATTATAAAGATGGCACTAATGCCGATGATACTGGCCGCACTAGCCATCGAGGTCAGAAGGAGAGTCCCGATGAAAATCAGGCAGGCAACCAAGAAGAGAAAGGGGTTATAGGCTAGTAAAATCCCTGCACTTGTTGCCACTGCCTTTCCGCCATGAAAGTGGTCAAAGATGGAAACCGTGTGGCCCAGGGATGCGAAGAGCCCAATCAGTAGGGGGCTGATGCTGTGCGAAATACCTAAAATGTAAGGTTGGCTGGCGGCCAACGTCCCCTTTAATACGTCCATAAAGAGGACCACCGTCCCGGCCTTGGGGCCCAGTGTTCTGAAGGTGTTGGTTGTCCCAATGTTTCCGCTACCCAACTTACGAATATCCTTATGGTAGAAAACTTGACCGATCCATAGGCCAGAAGGAATGGAGCCTAAAAGGTAAGAAATGATCACCATTCCCAATATTTCAAATATCATAATTATTGCTCCTCATGAATTAAAGTATATCTCAAAATTTAAGAATACCATGAAATGCTTCAGGGTGGTAGAGCGCAAAAAGCAAATTGCCGTTTGCCAAATGAAATGGATTTGAGTATTATCAATACTGTAACTATTTACCATGGCCGAGTTTAATCTATTTGCTAGTTGACCGCGACCATGATAATATTAACTATATCGAACATATGTTTTAGAAATGAAATGATACGGGAGGTCATTTTGTGACCACGAAAAAGGTAAAATATGATGAATCGTCAATTCAAGTATTAAAAGGGCTTGAAGCTGTCCGTAAGCGCCCAGGGATGTATATCGGTTCCACAGACGCACGGGGGCTCCACCACCTGGTGTATGAAATCGTTGATAATGCCGTTGATGAAGCCTTATCTGGCTATGGTGATGAGATTAAGGTGACGATTGAGGCGGATAATTCAATTACTGTCCAGGACCATGGTCGGGGGATGCCCGTGGGGATGCACGCTTCAGGTAAGCCTACTCCGGAAGTTATTATGACGGTCCTCCATGCCGGGGGAAAGTTTGGTCAGGCGGATGGTTATAAGACCTCTGGTGGTCTCCACGGGGTTGGTGCGTCGGTCGTTAATGCACTCTCCACAAACTTAACGTTAACGATTGTTCGTGACCATGTTCGTTACCAAGAGAAGTTTAAAAACGGTGGCCAACCGGTTGGAACGTTGAAGAAACTTGGCAAAACCCGGGAGCAAAGTGGGACAACTGTCTCGTTTAAACCGGACCCGGCAATCTTCACCACGACGGTTTACGACTACAATACCCTCGCTAATCGTTTGCGGGAATCGGCCTTCCTTTTGAAGGGAATCAAAATTGTGCTGACCGATAAGCGGGCAGGACAGGAAAGGCAGGATGTCTTCCAATACAAGGATGGTATCCAGGAGTTTGTTTCCTACCTCAATGAGGGGAAGGATACCCTGGGAAAGATCATGTACTTTGACGGTAAGGACCAGGGGGTTGAAGTAGAAGTTGCTGCCCAGTATAACGATGGTTACTCAGAGACCCTCCTTTCCTTTGTTAATAACGTCCGGACACCGGATGGGGGTACCCATGAGGCCGGATTCAGAAGCGCTTGGACCAAGACCTTTAACGAGTATGCTAAGCGGGTCGGTCTCTTAAAGAACAACGATAAAAACTTGGAGGGGAGTGACGTCCGGGAAGGACTCACGGCCGTTATCTCGGTGCGGATTCCAGAACGACTGTTGCAGTTTGAAGGACAGACCAAGGATAAGCTTGGTACGCCCGAAGCCCGCAAGATTGTTGATACAATTGTCAGTGAGCAACTGAACTACGCCCTAATGGAAAATGGTGACTTCGCTCAGATGTTAATCCGCAAGTCCCTGAAGGCCCGCGAAGCTCGGGAGGCTGCCCGTAAAGCCCGTAACCAGGCCCGGGGTGGCAAACGGAAGAGCCGTAAGGAACGTAACCTTTCCGGTAAATTAACACCGGCCCAGTCAAAGAACGCCCAGAAAAATGAGCTCTTCTTAGTCGAAGGGGATTCAGCCGGTGGTTCCGCAAAGCAGGGTCGGGACCGCAAGTTCCAGGCGATTCTGCCATTGCGGGGCAAGGTCTTGAATACGGAAAAAGCAAAGCTAGATGATGTCTTGAAGAACGAGGAACTAAATACCATCATCTACACGGTTGGTGCCGGCGCTGGCTCAGAATTTGATGTTAAGGATGCCAACTACGATAAGATCATCATCATGACCGATGCCGATGACGACGGGGCCCACATCCAGATCCTTCTTCTTACCTTCTTTTATAAGTACATGCGGCCAATGATTGAAGCCGGCAAGATTTATATCGCGTTACCACCCCTTTACCGTCTTCAACAGGGGCGGGGAGCAAAGACGAAGATTACATATGCCTGGACAAACGAAGAGCTTACTAAGCTGACCAAGAGAATGGGTAAGACTGCCCAGTTGCAACGATTTAAGGGGCTCGGTGAAATGAACGCGGACCAACTTTGGGAAACGACCATGAACCCAGCTACGCGGACCTTGATCAGGGTCCGAATTGAGGATGCTGAACTAGCCGAACGGCGGGTCACAACCCTGATGGGGAACAAGGTTGAGCCCCGGCGGGAGTGGATTGAAAACAACGTTCAATTTACCCTTAGTGATGACCAAGAATCCGATAAACTGGTTGCCAGCAAGAAGCATTTGAATAAGTAAAGAAAGGGATCATTTTAGTGAGAGACGCAAAAATTGAGACAATGTCGCTCGAAAAGTTGATGGGGGAGCGGTTTGGTCGCTATTCCAAATCAATTATCCAGGAGCGGGCACTGCCAGATATTCGCGATGGACTTAAACCCGTTCAGCGGCGGATCCTATACGCAATGAACAAGGACGGTAATACTTATGACAAGGGCTTTCGGAAGTCAGCAAAGTCGGTCGGTAACGTCATGGGTAACTTCCACCCCCACGGTGACAGTTCAATATACGAAGCCCTGGTCCGCCTTAGCCAGGACTGGAAACTACGTGAACCACTGGTCGAAATGCACGGGAACAACGGGTCAATGGATGGGGACCCTGCAGCGGCAATGCGTTACACCGAAGCGCGCTTAAGCAAAATTGCGGGACTGATGCTGCAAGACATTGATAAGGACACGGTCGAAATGACCCTGAACTTTGATGATACCGAAAAGGAACCGGTTGTCCTCCCGGCCCGGATTCCGAACCTCCTCGTTAATGGGGCCACGGGAATTTCGGCAGGGTACGCAACCGAAATTCCCACCCATAACTTGGGTGAAGTCTTTGATGCCCTAATTTACCTCCTGAAGCACCCGTCAGCGAGTCTCGAAAAGTTGATGGAATTTATCCCCGGCCCAGATTTCCCCACTGGTGGGATCGTCCAGGGGGTTGACGGGATAAAGAAGGCCTACAAGACCGGTCGGGGCAGAATTGTTGTCCGGGCGAAGACAGCAATTGAAACTCTCCGTGGTGGTCGTCAGCAGATTAACGTCACCGAGATTCCCTATGAAGTCAACAAGGCCCAGTTAGTGAAGCGGATTAATGACCTCCGTCTCGCTAAAAGGGTTGAGGGGATTGTTGAAGCCCGTGACGAGACCGACCGGAGTGGCCTGCGGATTGCCATCGAATTGAAACGGAACGCTAACGCTGAAGGGATTCTTAACTACCTCCTGAAAAATACTGACCTGCAGATAAACTATAACTTTAACATGGTCGCCATTGATAAGCAGCGGCCAATGCGGGTGGGACTAAAGCATATCCTGACGTCATACCTCGCCTTTCAAAAGGAAGTTGTCCGGCGGCGGACCAACTACAACTTGCAGAAGGCCCAACACCGTCTCCACATTGTTGAGGGTCTGATTAAAGCCCTTTCTATTCTCGACCAGGTAATCAAGACAATCCGGGCCAGCAAAAACCGTAAGGATGCTAAACAGAACCTGGTTGAAGAGTATGACTTCACCGCAGAGCAGGCTGAAGCAATCGTCACCTTACAGCTGTACCGCCTGACTAATACAGACGTGACTGAGCTTGAGGATGAACAGGCCCATTTAAATAAGTTGATTTCAGAATACCAGTTGATCTTGGGTGACGATGATGAGCTTGCCAAGGTGGTTGAGCGCGAGATGAAGGCCATCAAGAAAGAATTCGGCAACCCACGGCGGACCAAGATTGAAAACCAGGTACAAAAGTTGGAAATCGATACGAAGGTCACCGTTGCTAATGAGGACGTGGTTGTTCTTGTCTCCCACGCTGGTTACATCAAGCGTTCTAGCTTGCGATCATTCAAGGCCTCGTCACTGGATGAAAACGGCCTCCGAGAAGACGATTACCCATTACTAGTTGAACAGACCACCACCTTGGCTCACCTCTTTATGTTCACGAATCTCGGGCATGTGATTTACCGGCCGGTTCATGAGCTAGCTGATGTTCGCTGGAAGGATACAGGTGAACACATCTCACAGACAATCGGGCTAGCGGAAAACGAAGAGATTATTAAGGCGATGGTATTTGACCGCCTGGACCTACCAGGAACCCTAATTTTTGCCACCAGTGATGGTCAGGTTAAGCAGTCCGCCTACCAGGACTACCAGCCGGGCTCACGTTATAAGAGTCACGCTAGCATGGCGATTAAGCTCAAGAGTAAAGATGCTCAAGTGGTCAGTGTTGATTACTATGAACCAACAAATGAGAGCCGGTCGCTGCTGGCAATCAGTCGTGAGGGTTACGCGGTCCGCTTCGACGTTGCGGATGTCCCAGTTACCGGCTTGCGGACTGCCGGGGTGCGGGCCATTAACCTCAAGGATGGCGATGAATTAGTCGATCTTGCAATCGTTGCTGATGGGCAGCGGATTGCCTCAATTACCCAGCGGGGGGCCTTTAAGGAAATGCCGGTTGACGAAATTGCCGTCGGTGCCCGGGCCCGCCGGGGTGAACTTGTCCTCCACCGTCTCAAGACGCATCCGCACCGGATTGCTGACTTTACTGCTTACGATGCTGACTTCACGGGTTACTTTGAGGTGATTACTGACCGGCCGCTCTTCCAGGATATCTCCGTTAGTGACCACCACCTGGGTTCAATCAAGTCCAATGGTACCTTTGTGATTGATACCGAGACCCAGGGGACCCCAGTAAAGCTGCGCGTCAAGCAGGCCAATATTTTAAACGATCCTGAGCAACAATCACTCCTGAAATGATGAGGTGGTAATGTGGGAATTGTTGAGCGTCAAATTCAGCCACTTGTAAGTGCCTTCCGTCTTCCCCGTTATGATGAGTTACCCAAAATGGGTCTCTACCTGGACCAAGTGGTTAAATACATCAATGGCTACTTCCCGGAAGCAATGGGGATAAAGATGACTAATACAATGGTCAGTAGCTATGTTAAGCATGGGTTACTAAACCACCCCCAGCACCGACAGTACGATCGGGGCCAGCTGGCGAGCCTATTTCTAATTACTATTAGCCGTCAGGGGCTCTCCCTTCATGAGATTCAGACCCTCCTCCATTTTCGGGGAGGGCAGCAAAGCGTTGAAGATCGTTACAATTATCTCTGTGCTGCCTTCGAGTTGGCCCTGCGTCAGGCATTTTCTGCAGGTGACCAGGTGGAAAAAATCACCGTTCCGGATAGCGAGGAAAAGCGCCTGCTCGATCGACTAGCCCAAATGATAAGTTGTCGCGTATACTTGAGGGTGTACCTTGACCAGGTTCAGGAGAACCATAGCTCTTAAAGGAGGGGATAAAATGGCGTACATTGCAGATTTGCGTTCGCAAGTTGGTCACATGCCGCTGATCTTGACGAGTGCCTCAGGTGCACTTGTCAATGCAGACGGTGCCGTCCTGTTACAGGCCCGGGCCGATACCGGTGACTGGGGTTTTCCGGGTGGCTACATGGAATTTGGGGAACGATTTGACAATACCGTCAGACGCGAATTTAAGGAGGACGCGGGACTCGCAGTTGAGCCGGTCTGCCTCTTAAAAATACTGGATAATGACCAATATACTTACCCAAATGGGGATGCTGTGCAGCCGGTCAATGCCTTTTACCTTGTTCGGCAGGTCAGTGACCAACACTTTTCAGTTAAGCCGAGCGAGACGGTTACGACAAGATACTTTACCCTGCAAGGACGACCACCGCGCTTCTTTAACCACCAACATGAAAAAATGTGGGCAATTTTGAATGAATATTGGACAAAGAAGCATAATGTTAAATAATAATGCGGACGAGAACTATTTATCGTGATAAAATGAATAGTGAAAATTGCTTTAGTTGTATTGTTGAAGCACAAACAGGAGGAATTACTTTATGGAAAAAGAATTAGTCTTTGGACATCAAAAGCCAGATACAGATGCAATCACTGCGGCAATGGCTTTTTCATATTACCAAAACCAACTGGGCTATGAAACGGAAGCAGTTGCTCTCGGCGAACCAAACGCCGAAACGCAGTACGCTCTTAAGAAGTTCGGTATGAAGGCCCCGCGGGTTATCAAAACCGCTGCTAACGAAGTCGACAAGGTAATGCTGGTTGACCACAACGAACCACAACAAAGTGTTAGTGACATCGACAAGGTTACGGTTACCCACCTTGTTGACCACCACCGGATTGCAAACTTCAATACTGCTCAACCACTGTGGGTAACTTGCCGCCCATATGGCTGTGTTTCAACAATTTTGACGGAAATGTTCCAACAAAAGCACATTGATATTCCAGCTAACTTAGCGGGGATGATGCTTTCCGCAATCATTTCTGATACCCTGTTACTTAACTCCCCAACCACTACGGACCACGACCGTGAAGCGGTTAAGTACTTAGCTAAGGTTGCCGGCGTTGCTGACTACAACAAGTACGGGGTTGCTATGCTGAAGGCGGGCGCTGATGTTGATGCCAAGTCCGATGCCGACATTGTTGATGGTGATGCTAAGACTTTTGAACTTGGCGGCACCAAGATGCGGATTGGTCAAGTAAACGCGGTTGAACTCGACGATGTCTTCAAGCGGCAAGCGGACCTTGAAAAGAAGATGCACGAACTGATGGATGCCAATGGTTACCAACTATTCATCCTGATTGCCACTAACATTCTTAACAGTGACTCTGAACTGCTGGTTGTTGGTGACAACACCGACAAGGTTGAAAGGGCATTTGGTCACAAGCTTGATGCTAATAAGCGGATGAACCTGCCGGGTGTTGTTTCACGGAAGAAGCAAGTTGTTCCTCCATTGACAGATGCCTTTGAAGGCTAATCTTTATAGATAATGGTAATAAAAGGACCTGGGAAATTTTCCCAGGTCTTTTTTGTTGGCGGGCTTACCTGCATCCGTCTCTTAAAAATTAGTTAACCCCCTTAAGGATTGTTAAACAGCGTATCTTATTTATCGCTGATTTTTATATAATAAGGTTAGAGAATAATTGACATAGAAGCGGAAATCCAACTATAAGGAGGCTAGTTATGAACAGAAAACCATTGTACCGCCGACCATGGCTATGGATTGTCGTTCTTTTGCTACTTATTGCCGGCGGCTGGTTTATCAACTATCGCAGTCAAACCCAAGAAGCGCCGAGGGACACAGTTGCTAAGATCAGCAAAAAGACGGATAAGAAGGAAAAAGTAGCCAAGAAACCGCAAGATAAAGAAAAAGATCATTCCCTTACTAAACCAGCAAGCGGTGGGCAAACGGAAGTCAATGGTACAGGTCAAACAGTGAACACGACCGTACCACAACAGCCAAGTATCGCCGAAAATACGGTCCCAGCCAATACTCAGGAAAAAGAGCTGTGGGTTGATCCCGATAACTATGAGCCAAATTCGATTATTGGTGACCGCTCAACCATGTATTGCTACCTTCCGGGCCAATACCCAGATCCCGGAATTGCTCCTGAAAATGTCGTCTACTTTGACTCGCTAGCTGAAGCTCAGGCAGCTGGATACCGTACCCACCAATAGAATCAGGTATTAAAAAGTGTCCGCCAATTGCAAGATCACATTGTCTAACGGTTGGCAAACACTTAACCTTTATTTGGCCCCATTTTCTTGGAGCTGGGCAATTGTTGAGTAGGCGGGGGACAAGAGCCCTTCGACCTGCTGGAAGAGAGGAAGGTATTTCTGGTAAATAGCGACCGTCGCTGGATCTGGACGGTAAGTATCTTCTTCACCAATGAAGTTTTGCACAACTTGGTAACTATTGACCAGGTTTAAGCTCCTCATTGCCATTGTAACGGCACCGAGGCAACCCGATTCGAACGATTCGGGAATGTCGACCGGACAGTTTAACACGTCGGCAAGCATTTGTCGCCAAACGCGGGACCGGGCGAATCCACCGGTAGCCGTGATGGATTTTGGCTGGCCCACCAGGTCACAGACAGCCTTGAAGACCGTCGCGATGTTCATGTTGATCCCTTCCATGACCGCACGGAGCATGTCCGCCCGCGTGTGGAGGTTATTGAGCCCAAAGAAACTTCCCCGGGCGTTGGCATCCCACAGTGGGGCCCGTTCGCCACCTAAGAAGGGGAGAAACAGCAGGCCGTGGGCACCAGCGGGAACATCAGAAATTACCCGACTTGCCAGGGTGTAGGGGTCAACCTGCTCGTTAGCGACCGCACTCGGGGTGACCAGGTGCTTAACGGCCCACTGGTAGACATCACCACCGCTATTAAGCGGCCCACCTACCACCCAGCTATGATTGTCAACCGCATAGCAGAATAGGCGCCGGTGAGGGTCAATCACGGGATGGTCGGTGATTACCCGGACAGCCGCCGAGGTACCGATGGTAATCGCCACGGTATCTGGCTTGAGTGCCCCCACGCCGAGGTTAGATAGGGCACCATCGAACGCTCCGTAAATAAACGGGGTATCGGCAGGAATCCCCATCCTTGCCTGGGCCTTTGGCAGGAGGCCGGTAGCCTGGTAGGTGCCGTTAACGATTTCCGGTAGCTGTTCCTGGCGAATACCAACTAGGTTTAACGCTGTCGGGTCCCAGTCACCGGAATTGATGTTCATCATCCCGGTGCAACTGGCAATTGAAATGTCGACCTTGAATGTGCCGAAAAAGCGACAAAAGAGGTAGGACTTGATGTCACCAATATATGCGGCTTGGGAAAGAAGTTCGGGGTCCGCTTCCTTGAGCCAGAGAAGCTTTGTCAACGGTGACATCGGGTGAATGGGGGTACCGGTGTTCACATACAACTGTCTCCCCAAGGCGGACCGTTTCAACTGGTTTGCCGCGTGCCGTGCCCGGGTATCGGCCCAGGTGATCAACCGTGACTGAGGTCGGAACGCCTGGTCGAGGAGGATTAGACTCTGGTTTGCACTAGAAAAGGCAACGGCAAGTAGTCTTTCTTTGAAAAAGTTAATTTGCTGGGCGGCATCCCCAATTACCTTTTCCACTGCGTTGACAATCGTGGTCGGGTCTTGCTCGGCCATGCCGTTAGGGTGGCGGAAGAGGGGGTAGGACTGGCTGAATCGTTTGATTACGTTGGTGTGTTCATCATAGAGAACCGCTTTTGTACTGGTTGTTCCCACGTCAACACCGATAAAGTAATTCATATTTGTACTCCTTATATGTTGTAATAGCTTCAATATACTGGCCAGTAGGGTGGATGTCAATTGTGTGAAAGCAGAATAATTTACATTAAGGCCACGTATCTTTAAAATTAAAATACCAATATTTCAAGGAGGGATAAGGACAATGAAATTAACCTTCACCACAGAGGCCATTGAACGCCTTGATAAGTACGTAGCTAAAGACAAGCAGATCCTGCTTGATTTTGAGGACGGGGTAGGTCCCTTCTCTGCCGTTGGTAGCTGCTCACTCGATGGTGGTTACCGGCTAATCTTTATTGACAAGGGGCTAAGCATGAAGGATTTCGACACCCAGATTAATTCAAATCTGGGACTGGTAAAGATAAAGGGGGAATCACGCGCGCAATTCGATGACCAAATGAAGATTCGCTTTAATCGGCACCTCTTTACTCTGCCGTTGGTTTCAGATAGGAGGACACTCACGGAAAATGTTGAGGTGGTCGATTACAGTCGCGGTAACTTCCCGGAAAAATTGCGTGGGCAGCATGACTGTTAATAGTGGAGTGAAACAGAGCTAGCGAGCTTTTTGCTGCAAAACAAGTCTTTAGAAAGCATAAAAAGGACTCTAGTGATCGAGAAAATCCGAACGCTAGAGTCCCTTTGTTTACTGCGCTGTAGCTTTTTAACTTGTATCCGGTTGAGTGCCGAGCCACTCAACTGCTTTGTCAGGCTTGTCCCTTCTTCCGCAGTTAGAGAATGAACTTAAAGATAATTACGAGGATAATTGAAATTCCACATAACGCGGTTGCTCCCCAGTAATGGCGGTTCCCGTTATTTGCTTGGATGGCGCGGTAGATAAAGGCGATGGCCAAAATGATTGCTAAAAACAGGGCAACCATCATCGTACAAAACGCCAGGCTCCCGCTTAATGTATGGTATAGGTTGGCGTAAAAGATGACCGCACCAGCATACATAACAAAGGAATAGGCATAATTCCCCTTCTTAAAATTCCGTGATAAGCCGTAACCAAATGCAAACACCAGGATTAGGCTGGTTAGACTATCGAGCATTATAATTCCTTCTTTTTTGCAATTTCTTTTTTATTATAAGACAAACCGGGCGCTAAAGTACAATAGGACAGTAAAATAGTTCAGTAATAAAGACCTGAAAAGTTAATTTTACTAAGAATTTATATAAAAATGAATGCGTTTACATAATTAGGGTTGATTATCTGGGTGATAGTGTTATTATTTGAGTTGTAGGAAATGCAAACGGTTACATAAAGTAATCATGGAACGAAAGGTGCTGTTATTGATGGAAAATAAACATTGGTGGAATAACTCGGTTGTTTACCAAATTTACCCGAAGAGTTTTCAGGATAGTAATGGTGATGGGGTTGGTGATCTCCGGGGAATCATTAACCGTTTAGACTACCTCAAGAAGCTTGGAGTTGACATTATCTGGTTGAATCCGATCTACAAGTCACCCCAAGTTGATAACGGGTACGACATTAGTGACTACCAGGCAATTAACCCAACCTTAGGTAACATGGCTGATTTCCAGGAATTAATTGATGGTATCCACCACCGCGGAATGAAGTTGGTGATGGACCTGGTTGTCAACCACACCTCTGACCAACACAAGTGGTTTGAAGAATCTAGGAAGAGTAAGGATAACCCATATCGGGATTACTACATTTGGCGAGATGGGAAGAATGGTAAAGAACCCAATAACTGGGGTTCCTACTTCTCAGGTCCTGCTTGGAAGTACGATCCGGAAACCGACCAGTACTACCTCCACCTCTTTGCTCCCCAGCAACCCGACTTGAACTGGGAAAATCCAAACGTTCGCCACAGTGTTTACGATATGATGAATTGGTGGGCTGCAAAGGGGGTTGATGGCTTCCGAATGGACGTTATCAACCTGATTTCCAAGCCAAAGGAACTCACTGATGGACCACTGACGGGTGATGAAAAGTACGCCAACGTTGAAAAACTCGTGCCTAATGGTCCGCGGATGCACGAATTTCTGCAGGAAATGAACCGTAACGTCATGAGTAAGCATAAGATGATTACGGTCGGCGAAATGCCTGGGACCACACCGGAGCAAGCTAAGGCATACGCTAACCTGGATAATAAAGAGCTTAATATGATCTTCCAGTTCGAACACATGGGGCTCGATGGCAATAGCAACCCGGCACTGGGAAAGTGGAACGATCAGAAAACGAAGCTAGCAGACCTGCGGGCTAACTTCACAAAGTGGCAGAAGGGCCTGATGGGGACCGCTTGGAACTCCCTTTACTGGAATAACCACGACCAGCCACGGGTTGTCTCCCGCTTCGGTGATGACAGTAACGAAGAAAATCGTGTAAAGTCTGCAAAGATGTTGGCAACCATGCTGCACTTCCAGCAAGGAACCCCATATATTTACGAGGGTGAAGAGATTGGAATGACAAACGTCTACTTCGACAAGCTTGAGGATTACGTTGACCTTGAGTCGATTAACGCATACCACCAGCTCGTTGACGACCAACATCTCCTTGATGGGAAAACGATGCTGAAGTATCTGTCAATGCATAGTCGGGACAACGCGCGGACACCAATGCAATGGGATGACAGCAAGAATGCTGGTTTCTCCACTGGAACGCCATGGGAAAAGGTCAACCCAAACTATTCGACCATCAACGTCGAAAAGGCACTGACAGACCAAAACTCGATCTTCTATTACTACCAGAAGTTGATTAAGCTCCGTCATGAGCTTCCGGTAATTACTAACGGTGATTTTCAATTGGTCGCCGGCAACGAGGATGATCCGGCTGTATTTGCCTACCGCCGTCAAAATGCCGATACCACCCTGCTCGTCATCACCAACTACACCGACCAAACACTGCAACGCCACTACGACGTTCCGGACGGTGCTAAGCTTTTGATTACTAACTATGCTGATGACGCGGGCGAGACGATTCGTCCTTATGAAGCAAAGGTTTACCAATACTAAGTTGGGAGATAGTTATTATGGATAAAAAGACTAACGAAGATAATCGAATTGATCTTGATGCGGGGATGCCGTCATTATCCAAGAGCCAAATTTTCTCAATTACATTTGCCTTCTTTGGAATTAACATGGCTTTCTCACTGCAAAGCTCACAAATGAGCCGGATTTGTCAGACAATTGGTGCTAACCCAAACAGCCTCGGCTTCTTCTTCATCTTCCCCCCGCTGATGGGGATGATTGTTCAGCCGATCCTGGGGCAACTATCTGACCGGACCTGGAACCGCTTTGGCCGGCGGTTACCATACCTCCTCTTTGGGACCCCAATTGCGGCCTTAGTCTTGATTATGCTACCGTTTTCCGGGTCGTTTGGCTTCGGATATGGTTCATTGGCCGCAATGACCTACGCTGCCGTTGCTATCTGTTTCATGGACCTATTTTCCAATGTCTGCATGCAGCCATTACGGATGCTAGTTGGTGATATGGTTAACAACAAGCAAAAGAATGCCGCTTGGTCATGGCAACAGGTCTTCTCTAATGGTGGGGCAATTCTCGCCACGATCCTACCATTCCTGTTCACCGCGTTTGGGATGTCTAACACCGCAAAGCGGGGAGTTGTTCCGCACACCGTCATTTGGGCTTATCTCTGTGCCGCTGCTGTCCTGCTGATTACGGGACTGTGGACTGTTTTCAACGTTAAGGAATACGATCCGAAGACTTATGCCGATTACCACCACATCGATGTTAACGAGGCACACGAAAAGGTAAGTCTCTGGAAACTAGTTAAGCAGGCACCCCGGTCGTTTTGGGAAATTAACCTGGTTCAATTATTCTCTTGGTTTGCAATTATGTATGTTTGGACCTACACGACGGGGACAGTTGCTAAGAATATCTGGCACACCACTGACGTTAGCTCTGCCGGCTACCAGGCAGCTGGTAACTGGTATGGGATTTTGACCGCCGTTTACAGTATTGCCGGTATTATTTGGGGACTACTATACGCTAAAGCTAAGGCTAACTCCCGGAAGAAATGGTATGTTTTGGGGATGGTCCTTGGTGCTATTGGCCTTGGCAGCATGGCATTTATCACTTCTAAGACACTATCAATTGTCGCAATGATTCTCTTTGGTATTGCTAACTTTAGTATTAATACTATTCCATTTACCCTGCTGACTTCCTCGTTAAACGGTAAGAACGAAGGAGCCTACCTTGGATTGTTTAATGTCGGAATCTGTGTTCCCCAGATTTTAGCTTCCCTGTGCAGTTTCATCATTTTCCCGCTCGTGGGGCACAACCAAACGATGATGATGCTGATTGCTGGATTATCCCTGTTAGTTGGCGCCCTCGTTGTACCAAGGATTCATGAAGGGGTTAGGGTACAAAAGGCAAGCGAAGAAGCTAATTAAGCAGATTTACGAATTTAATCAATAGAAAAGGATGCCTAACTGTTGAAATAACAGGCCGGCGTCTTTTTTATATTATGTAAATTTGTTGATAATAGACAAAAATCGCTTTTGAGTCGATAACATTAATCGTGATATTGGTTTTATATAAGTTTATTTAAACGTTGCTTATTTTACTCTTATTCTGCATTACTAATGGTTACAAAGCGCGATTTGACGACGCTCATTGTAGCATACCATCTTGACTATCACCTGTAATGGAAGTATAGTTTTTATGATAATTTATGGTTGCATTTTCAATGGCAAATAAGTGGAATTAGACGCCAATGTAAACATGAATGTTATGGGAGAAGTTAAGTTTTATGTCAAAGAATAATCAAAATGAGTATATGAAAAGAATGGAGCCTCAACGGCAACGGCTTGCTCTCCGCAAACTGACTGTCGGCGTGGCTTCTGTTTTATTGGGAATAACATTTTTTGTCGGCGGCACCCAAGCGGATGCTGATAGCTTGACAACGACTAGTGCAAATAGGGCCACCCCTACGACTGTGTCGACCACTAATGAGCAAGGAATAGCTCCATCAAGTAATCAGTAAACAGGAAGCCAGCAGGAGAGTACAACGGTCACTGCCCAACTGGCTAACTCGGATGGCTCGATGCGCAACGCTGATGGTCAGCAGGTGATGGCTCATAATGATAATGTTCAAGTGACGGTCAATTACCAAAATAATCGTTTACCAGCTGGTCAACCAATCACAATCTCTTATAGTAATCCGAGTCAATGGACAGTTGTTGACTGGGAAGACGGTGTTAGCAAGCAACTGGGCAATGACCTGACAGCAACAAACAATGGCCATGGTACCTTTACGGTTAAGTCAAATATGGATAAAGACCTGGATATCAACTTTGCCCTGCACTTTGCTCTGCAATACGCTGGTGATGTTGAAAGTAACACGCTTACGCCATTGGTCATTACAACAAAGCGGGGGAACGCTACCGTTAACACTAAGACGGTCAAGCCGATTATTATCCCCTATAAGGATCATGTTGTCGCCGACGAAATTGCCCATGGTTGGGCAGCCAAGGATGTTCATAAAGTAAAGACGAACTTTGATAATACTCATGATATTCTTAGCGGTACGAAGGCAACGACAGGCAAGGAAGCTGACAACCGCGAAGTGATGCAGTACATGATCGAGTGGAACTACGGGAAGGTTGGTAACACCAAAGGTACGACCCTCAGCCCCCTGCAGACCGCAGACTTTACGGCTTACCTGTCAAAGGGCCAGACGATGCTGCCGGATACCATTAAGGTCTTCCGGGTTTACCAGCCAAATGCCGTCGACGGGAACGGCCAGCGGGTAAGCATCGATAAATCGTATAGTAAGATTACTGACTGCGTAAACGGTGTCTTTGTTAACGAAGACCCGGCATTTGAACAGTTCCTGAAGGACCACTTGACAGTGACCGTCAACAATTCGACTACGCAGCTTTCCTGGCGTGACTACCAGACGGCCCTACAAAAGGCAAAACATGACAGGACTGAGCCGCCACTGGTTAACGGGATTCATCTGAAAGAGAGTGATATGGCCCACGTTAAACTTTCAACGGACGCTAATGGGCAGTCGCACAACTTTTCAGTAAATAGCGGTGACAATGAGGACAGTACAGTTAAGAGTCCCCACTCAACATTTTTTATTCAGTTCGATACCCTGTTGGATTACAATATGCCGGTTTCATGGACAACGCCGGGTGATGGCCCTTCAATTTCCTACAACCGGGCATCAGGAAAGTTTGGTGGTGTTGGAACCCAGATTGACAAGTCAACTTCGAAAGTCTTCCAGGGTGGTGGTAATGGGTTCACGCACCAAATTGCTTACGAAGCAACCCTTCACTTTGCAGATATTACCGATACAGATAACGTCACATCCCTCGATAGGGGTCACGGTGTCAGTTCCTTGAATGGCGATGGTGAAGAAAATGCCTCTGGGAGTACAGAAATTACCTTTGCCGGCCAGTCAGGTGCAATCAAGACGCTTGAAAAAGCCGGTTACCAGTTGGTTGGTGTATCCAAAAGAACCTTAATAAGTGGCAAATATAATGGCTCTGACCTTTATGATGGTACTGGTGCAATAAGCAACGTAAAATATGGTACATATGGAGAGGGAACCAAGGAGCGTGACGGCTATACCTACACAACAAGCTTTACTCTCCAGTTTGTCGTCCGTACGGCAAAGCTACAGCCCGTCTCAAAGACGGCCACGCGGACGGTTTACTACAAAGAAGCCAATGCTGACCAGCCCGACCAGACAAAGTTAGTTGATCTTGCTAAGAAGGTCAATCAGTCCGTTAGCTTCAGTGGCAGTCAATACCAGGACGCTCAGGGTAATCCAGTAGCAGTTATAACCCTGAAGGATTTCAAGGAAGCTCATAAGTTACATGTTAATAAGGAAGATGACAAGGTTTACCTTGTCAACCCTTCAGCGGCGCCTACGGCAGTTAAGTGGCAACCCAAAGCCGGTGAAAAATCCATCTTAAATAAGGCAACGTCAACTGTCTCTTTTGACGATGAAAACCAGCAGGCCATTAAGGATAAGAATGGTAACACCTGGTATATTACGCCGGCAACTAAGAACCTGGGTAAGGAAGAAACCGTTCCTTCCACTACGGCGGATAAGCATCATACTGATGTTTACCTAATTTATGACCATGGCCAGCGGGCCCTGCTTCGTTACTACGATGATGATGCTCAAGTATTCTTGGATAACCTTGCAAAGCCAATCAACACTGTCGGTCAAACCGGGGATGCAATTACCTTTGAGAATGACCAACAGGAATTAGATGATTTGCTTAATAAGCATTACATCTATGCTGGCATTTCTAAAACAGATGAAAAGCATCCGGAAGACGGGGCTGAACTAGGACAATACGAATTTGGCAATTTTGATGATATAAAAGATCAACAGGTAGTACCTTCCCAGGCTTTTGTTATTCATGTTAAGCATGCTAAAACAGTGGTAACGAACTATAGCAGTGAGGAACGGGTTATTAAGTATTTTGATGCCCAAACCAACGAAGAGTTAAATAAAAAGACCAAGCTCGCTAACGAAGTTGTTCAACTAGTATCCTGGAAGCAAACCGCGATTGTGGACCAAGTAATAAATAATAAGGTAGTGGGCTATAACCTTACCGGTAAAGAAGATGCTAATAAAAACTTGCTTGTAGAAACCAAGGATCCAGCAAAGTCTTGGGTTGTGACGTCTAAAGCTAGTGACTATCCGAAAGTTGAGTCCCCAGATCTTACCTTCCTTGGGTATGAGAAATTACCATCATTTAGCCGAAAGAGCAATCAGCATGACGCTGCGGTAGTAGAAAAGAAATCTGCCCAGCCGAACGTTCCTGTTGAGGAAGTTGACGTTTATTACTTCCACGTTGACGTTAATGCTGACATTACCTACTGGGACATCACTAACGGAATGGGCGATAAGGTTAAGCTGGCATTCGATCAAGATACCGACCAGTATGGCCAACCAGGACAGGTAATTCATCTTCCTAAGGACCGGACTCCATCCTTTGTCCACCAGGGCTACCTCTTTGTTTCTACAGACTATAAGTTGAATGATAAGTACACTAAGAGTGATAGCCATTTTAACGTTTACCTTGTTCACCAAAAGGCCAATAAAGAAAATACAGTTACTGAGCAGTGAATCATTAGGTACTTTGATGCCCAGACCGGTCAGGACTTGAGTCAGAAGACCGCGCTTGCTAAGAAAGTTACTCAGTCGGTATCCTGGAAGCAAGTCCAAATCATTGATAAGGTAAACGGAAAGGTTCTTGGGTATAACACGACAGGCCACAAGGATAAGAATGGTCAGTTGACTGTTGATACTACTGATGCCGCTAAATCATGGTTGCCAGTAAGCAGCGATTACCCTGCCGTAACTTCACCTGACTTAACCAGTTTTGGCTATGAGAAGGTACCATCGTTCAATCAGCAGCACAATCAGCAGGACGCTGCAGTAGTCGTAGAGAAGTCTGCTAAGCGGAACGTTTCTGGTGGGGAAGTTGACGTTTATTACTTCCACGCTAATACGCCACAGAGCCGGACAGTAAAGGTTAATGAGGTTATTCGCTATCGGTACAAGGATACTGGTAAGACTGCTGCACCAGACTTTGTAGCCAAGCCACTTTCGTTTACTCAAACTGGTTACAAGGACATGGTTACCAATGTTGTTGTCTGGAACGGTCAGTGGTCACCTGCTCAAGAGTTTAAAGCGGTAACCAGTCCGAAGATCAATGGCTACACACCTGATAAGTCAGTCATTCAAGCTCAACGTGTTGATCATAACTCACCCGACCTCGAATTCTTAGTCCTATATTCCAAGAAGGCCCAACCAACGAAGCCAACCGAGCCGACACAACCAACGCAGCCTACAAAACCGACGGTACCGACGCAACCAACCCAGCCGACAGTACCGACTTCGCCAACAAAACCAACACAACCGACGCGGCCTACTCAACCAACCAATCCAGTACAACCAACTCAGTTGACGGCACCAACTGAACCGCAGACGCCTAAGCAACCTAACCGCCAGTTACCACAAACTGGTCGTAAAGGGAACATGGGCATTGTTGCTGCTGTACTTGCCGCTATGTTTGCGGGTAGCCTTGGACTTGGTTTTAAGAAGCGTAGAAATTAAATCCTAATTTCACTAAAGCAGAATGATTAGGTGACAAAAGGGCCCAGCTTTCAAATCAATGAAAACTGGGCCCTTTTCGTTTGGAATTAAATATTCTTGACGCTTGATCGCTCATGGATTGACGTTGGGATGAATAGTGAGGGTTCGTCATTAAGAAGGTTATCAACGCTTTTGACACCCATCTGGTAGAAATCCTGGGTGACACTGGTGAGGGTTGGATTAGTGATTTCACAAATCATGGAACCGTCAATGCAGATAATGGACAACTGGTCGGGGAGGTGGATGTGGTGTTTGGTAGCGGCCTTGATCAGTCCGGCGGCCGTCAAGTCACTACCGGCAATTACTGCGGTTAACTCGTGTCCCTCAATCTTTTCGAAAAGTTCCTGGCCGTTTTGGTAACCGTAGTCACCGTAGCAAATCCAGTGGGGGTTAATCGTCAGCTGGGCGGCCGTCATTGCCCGCTGATAACCAAAGAGCCGCTGCTGCCCGGTAGATGAATGGTCAATTCCTACAATCCCAATCTTTTGGTGCCCGTGGGTAATTAAATAGTTGGTTGCCTTCTCGCCAATCGCAACGTTATCTGAACTAATAAAGCGTTGTTCCGGATGCTGCTGGTCATAAATTGAGATTAAGCGGTAGGGCATGCGGGCCTTGTCAAGGATCTTTAGCTGGGCGGGTTCAATCTTACCGGAAATAAGGAGAATCCCGGTTGCCTGGTGCTCCAAGGCCTCGTTAACCGTCTCGGTCAGACGGGCAGAATCATTGTTCCCCGCGGAAAAGATGATGACCTTATGATTTAACTCGTAGGCCCGTTGAAGGATACCGTTAATGATATCTTTCCAAAAGTTAGTTTGGTGGTAGTTAATGATTACCGCAATCGTGTTTGTAATGTGGGAAGCCAATTGAGAGGCGGCCACATTTTTGTGGTAGCCCATTTCCTGTGCAATTTGGCGAATCCTTTTAGCGGTTGACGGTTTTAGGACATCGTCTTTATTGGAAAGTGCTCGTGAGACCGTTGCTGTGGAAACACCCGCAGCCTTCGCAATGTTTTTAATAGTTGGTTTCAATATTTTATCTCCTCTTACTAGTTATCTTACCCATATTATATTAAATTATTGTAATATACGCAAACGCTTACATTCTATTAATAATGTATTTGTAAACGTTTGCAAAAAGTGGTAAAGTAGGAAATGTAAAGAATTTGCATTTAGTAAAAATCCGGAAGGGGCAGGAAAGAAAATGACTAATCGCTTAACTGGCTACCAGAGTAGTGAACCAAAAGTAACACTGAACTACGAGGATGGTCATAATTTGGTTTTAGACATCCTAACTAGTCAAATTATTCGCGTATTTATGGACCGGAACTGCACGACTAATTCTTATGCAATCCAGGGTGATAAACACCACAAAACAAACTATACGGTTGATAATAAGGGGGACCACATCGAAGTGCGCACCCCGGATTTGACCGTTAAGGCATATGACGGCCGTCACATCGACTTCTTTGACGGCGAGGGTAATCCGTTAGTAATGGACTACCGGGGTCGCCGGCAGGCTTTGGCAAACGACCTGGACGACGAGCATAAGTCTACGGTCCTGGCTGAAGGCCACGATATTAACCTCCTTGGGAAGAGTGATGACCGGCACTACGAGATCATCAAGTCCCTGAGCCCGGACGAACAGTTCTACGGCCTAGGTGACAAGCCTGGTTTCCTGGATAAACGGGGTTATGACTACGACAACTGGAACGTTGATTTTGGCCAGGTTCATAACGAATCGGTTAAGGGGATCTACAAGTCAATCCCAGTGATGTACGGTCTCAAAGACAGTCACCCGTATGGCCTCTTCTTTGACAATACCTACAAGAGTCACTTTGATCTCGGTAAGGAAAGTGAGAACTATTACTATTACTCTGCAGCTGACGGGAATATCGACTACTACGTTCTAGGTGGTCACACCCTGAAGGACGTTGTCGCTAACTATACTTACCTGACAGGGGTTACCCCGCTGCCACAGAAGTGGGTCCTCGGTTACCAGCAGTCACGGTGGGGTTACAGTACCAGTGATAAACGGGTAGAGAGCATTGCTGATGGCTTTGCAAAGTACCACCTGCCAATCGATGTTATTCATCTGGATATTGACTACATGCGTGGTTACCGCGACTTTACTTGGGATACGACGAAGTATCAGGACCCCAAGAAATTTGTTGCTGAAATGAAGAAGCGGGGAATTCGCCTGATGCCAATTCTTGATGCCGGAGTCAAGAAGGATGAAGATGGCTACGACATTTACCAAGAAGGGGTCAAAAAGGGCTACTTTGTTGAAAATCCTGACGGAACCGTCTTTGTCGGCCGGGTATGGCCTGGTGACGCAGTCTTCCCTGACTTTGGCCGTCCAGAAGTCCGCAAGTGGTGGGCAAAGCACATCAAGTTCTTTGCGGACATGGGCGCCTGTGGGGTATGGAACGATATGGATGAACCAGCCTCCTTTGATGGCGAACTGCCAAAGGACTTGGTCTTCAGTGATGGTGATCAAAAGAGCACCCATGCCAAGATGCACAACGTCTTCGGACACTTGCAGGCGCAGGCGGCTTATGAAGGAATGAAGGATGCAACTGGCAAACGGCCATACGTCATCACCCGGGCGGCCTATGCTGGTACCCAGAAGTACTCCACCGTTTGGACGGGTGATAACCAGTCAATATGGTCCCACCTTCAGTTAGCAATCCCCCAGCTGAATAGTTTAGGAATGAGTGGCTTTGCAATTGCTGGGACCGATATTGGTGGTTTCCAGAAGGACACCACGCCGGAGTTGCTCACCCGGTGGCTCGAAGCCTCATTGTTTGTTCCGCTCTTCAGAAACCATGCTGAGATGGGGACCCGCTACCAGGAACCATGGGCATTTGACCGGCAGACCCTTGATATCTACCGTGACTACCTGAACCTCCGTTACCGCTTTGTTCCGTACCTCTATGACCAACTGCGTCACGAAACAGAGTCCGGTTTGCCAGTAATGCGGCCCCTGGTACTTAACTACGACCAGGACCCTGCTGTTCGTCAGCTGAATGATGAATACATGGTGGGGACTAACATCCTAGTTGCCCCAATCGTAAACCAGGGAGCTGACAAGCGCCTAGTCTACCTACCAGCAGGGAAATGGCTCGACTTCTGGAACAATGTTGAATACTCAGGTAAGCAGACAATTATGGTTAATGCCCCAATCGAGAAGCTGCCACTCTTCATTAAGAAGGATACGATTTTGCCATGGGGTAACAAGGTCAAGCACATTAGCGACCAGCCGGAGAAGGTAATGACCTTCCGTCTCTTCGGTGATTGCGGTGCCTATAAGCATTACCAAGATAACGGTCTTGACTTCAAGTATCAAGAAGGCGAGTATAACGAATACTACGTAGAAGTCGCTGCTGACGGCCAGGTTACCGTACAGCTTCATAAGCATGGTTACCAACCAACCTATGACCGGATTTACGTAGAAACAGACCGCGGTCGTTTTGAATTTGACTACGATCGCAAGGAAGAAAGTTACCACTTAGCAAAGTAAAAATTTAATTTTACGGTAAGCATCCGCTTGCGTCACCTGGTTCTGACGTGAGCGGATTGCTTTGTTTTTAGGTGGTTAATGGCTAAAATATAGAAAATTAATAAAATTCTCAATGATATAATTGGAAGCATAAGAAAAGGGTGTTTGATATGAGTTTAGATACGGCGATTTTTGCGGGCGGCTGTTTTTGGTGTATGGTTCAGCCGTTTGACACTTATCCGGGAATTAAGAAGGTTGTTTCCGGTTATGCTGGTGGGCACATCGCCAATCCGACCTATGAACAGGTTTCCAGCGGGACGACGGGACATACTGAAGCAGTTAAAATTACCTTTGATCCGGATGTTATCTCCTATGACCAACTGGTCACAATTTACTGGCACCAGACGGATCCCACGGATGCAATGGGGCAGTTTCAAGATCGGGGAGATAATTACCGGCCCGTTATCTTTGTCAACAGCCCAGAGCAACGGCGGATTGCGGAAAAGTCGAAACAGGCACTGCAGGAAAGCGGTGAGTTTGGGGATGCCAAGATTGTAACCCAAATTGAGGATGCACAGCCCTTTTACCCGGCTGAGGACTACCACCAGCATTTCTACAAGAAGAATCCGCAACGTTATGCTTTGGAAGAGGCGGGTGGTCGGGCCCAGTTTAAGCAGGAACACTGGAAAGACTAAGTGCATTTAAGTGGCCAGTATGCCATAATAGAGGAAAAAGCGGACGGAGGAAGAATCATGCGAAAACCATTTATTGCCGCTAATTGGAAAATGCATAAGAACATTGCGGAGTCGGTTGACTTTGTGAACCAGATTAAGGACAAGCTTCCCGACCCGGCAAAGGTGGAAGTTGGAATTGCTCCGCAAGCATTTGCCCTCTACAGTATGGTCCAGGCAGCTAGAAATTCGGGCTTGAAGATCATTGCTCAAAACGCAGCGGCAGAATACAATGGCCCCTTTACGGGCGAAATCAGTTTGCGGGGACTTCATGATTTAGGGACCAACTACGCCATGCTAGGCCATATCGAGCGGCGCCGTCTTTTTGGTGAAAATAACACGGCTGTTCATAAGAAGGTCAAGGCGGCCCTCCAGATGGGGGTCACCCCGATTATCTGTACCGATGAAACGATGGTTCAAAAAGAAGTCAATGGTGAAATCCACTACGTCTTCCAACAACTCATGAGTGTTCTCCATGGGGTTTCATTGGACCAGATTCGTAATGTCGTCATTTCTTATGAACCGAGCTGGGCGGTTGGTGTTGGTCAGCACGCTAACGTCGCCCTGGCAGAGGAAGGGTGCCGGACAATCCGGCGGACGATTGCCGATAACTATACCTACGAAATTGCCGACAAAATTCGGATCCTGTATGGGGGAAGTGTTAATCCTGATAATATCAAGGACCTAATGGCCAAGCCGGATATCGATGGGGTCCTGATTGGTCGGGCAAGTTTAGATGTTGATAATTTTCTGAAGATGGTTAACTACCTTGATGATGGAAAGGCAAACCAGCAAGTAGGTAAGTAATTCGTAAAAAGCAAGTGCTGTGACATAAGTCTCCTATATAGTTAAAGAGGGCTCTAGTGTTCGAATCATCCGAACACTAGAGCCCTCTTGTACTTTCAACTGTTTTGTTCCGCCGCGTTAGATGTCCGGAACACGCTGTTATGTGCACTTATTTATTAATCTTTTCCGCATAGTTACGGGCGTTACGAAGTTCGTAAATCACCCAGGTTTCAATTAGGGTAATGATGCAGATCAATAGGAAGGTGAAACGTTCTGGAAGGATAAACATCAGAATAAGAAAAATCCATGAACCCCAGCTCCACATGTTTTCAACTTTGATAATCCGGGAGACTCTTTTGGTCGGTGCAGCTCGCCCAGACCGGAGAAAAATCGTTCGCACCTGGGCGTAATAGCGTACTTCAAAGACACTTTCGATAATGAAAATGGTGGTTAGGGTGAAGAGAAAAGCTGTTTCCATATATTATTGACTCCCACAGTTTAGTGATAATAGTTAAATTCTACCGTTTTTTTCTTGCTTAATCAAACACATTAGATATTATTTACTTTAACTAAAACAAACAACAAATTAAACACCAAAAATAATAAATAAAAACCACCAGCCCAGGGCCAAAAGTAGTCCCGCAGTAACATCCGTAGGAAAGTGGGCACGTAAGTAAACCCGCGAAAGCATTACGAGGGCAATTACCGAAATAACAGCAATCACTAGCAGGTAACGTTGCCACCGCTTCTTAAGCACCGGCCAAACTAAAGATAAAATGGTCAGCATAAAAATTGATGTTGCAAAGGTGTGGCCACTGGGGAAACTATACCCGCCCACGTTAACAAGGCGATGGATTGGGCGGACGCGAAGGACACTGTATTTGATGCCGATAACTAAGAGGTAACCAACATACTGGATAGCATCTACCCAGAGGGCCTGTCGAAAGCGCCGCTTGTAAACTAGTAGGAGGACAAGAAAGAAGGTGAGAATGTCAATTACAAACGGGTCCCCGCAGGTCGTAATAATGTTCAGCAAACCTGTTTTCCACGGTCGAACCGGGTGGGTAATCGCATAACCGATACGGTCGAACTCACGCACCCATCCTTGCCCAGTGACGACGGCAACCAGTATTCCAGTAAACACTAACCAACAAGCCAGTCCAGCCAATAATTTCTTTTTAGTATGAATAGTCATAAAAAGTAATCACCTGAAATCCATAAATTTTCCTTATTGATTTAGCAAAAGGGTAAGCCGTGATATAATGACAGACGTTTATAAAAAAGGCGGTGAACCCATGAACGATAAATCAAATAACTTTGCAATGACAGTTGCAACCCTAGTCTTGGGAACCGTAGTGGGCTGCAGTTCACTATTGTTAAGTCTCCTCTTAGATTATACGGAGGAGTTTTTCCTCGACTTTAAGGAAACTAACCTGGTGCCGGTAAACGTGTTTGTTAGTGGCCACCACCGGCTCATCTCTGTTCTGATTGGTGGGGTTATTTCTGCCGTGATCTGGTATGTTTTGCAGCGTAAATATCATCCCGTAAGTATTGGAAAGGCCATAACCGGGAAAACAATGCCGCTTGGAAAGACCTTGATTCACGTTTGCACCCAGATCTTCTTTGTTGGCACCGGAAATTCAATTGGTCGTGAATTGGCGCCACGGGAAGCCGGTGCCGCAATTGCTCAGAAATGGACGCGGCTTGCAAACGGTCGACTGCGATTAAGCAATGATGACCAGAAATTACTGATTGCTGCCGCGGCCGGTGCCGGGTTTGCGGGTGTTTATATTGCACCGTTGACCGGGGCAGTCTTTTGCATTGAGCTGCTTTACAAAAAGGTGAATGCCCGCGTGATCGCGGTTAGTCTCACGATGTCAGTAATTGCAACCCTGATTGGTTCAATTGTCAAGGGGTACGCACCATATTACATCGTTGGCTCCCGTAATTTTGGCCTCTGGACAGTTCCCCTGGCGGTCATTCTGGGAATAGTTGGTGGCCTTTTGGGGACCGCTTTTAAACAGGGCGTTAAGCTCGCTAAAGAGAAGCGGGCGACAAATAAGAATATTCTTGTCCAACTACCGATTTTATCACTTATTACTGCTGGTGTGGCGAGCTTTTATCCACAAATAATGGGGAATGGCCGGGGCCTGGCCCAGCTTGCTATCAACGCCGGGACAGTCAGCCAACGTGTCCTAATGCTTTTGTTATTTGGCCTTTTGGCGAAGGTGGCAATTACCCTTGGGACAATCAAGTGTGGTGGATATGGTGGTATCCTAACACCGTCAATTGCTGCTGGTGCTGTTCTTGGCGTATTTGTCGGTATTTGCTACATGATGGTTATCCCAGCAGTTACTCTCGCGCAAGCAGCCGTTTTGGGGGCGGCGCTCTTTCTTGCCGCTTCACAGCAGGCGCCACTGATGGCAATGTTTATGCTATTTGAGGTCTGCCACCTCAATTACACGGCCCTCCTGCCACTAGCAGTTGGGGTCGCGGTGTCCATTACAATCAGCAAATTATTACAAAAGGCCAATTAATGTTGTGAAAAGACGACAAAGTTGGTATGATAACAAGTGGTAGAGTGATTGCCTACCATGCAAAAGAGGCCTTCTTTTTAGGCCTCTTTTTTATCTTTAAACACCATTTTCACGGTATAATAAAGGTGGAGATGGGGTGGCGTCAGACGGGGGACCCACTATGGAATTTAAAGAATTGCTCGCCCGGTTAGCGGCTTTCTTTACAACCTGGAACGTGAAGTATGTGCCCGCTAATCAGGTTAATCGACTACAGATTCAGCTGATTGGGACGGAAGTTCATTACCTTTTTAATGGGCAAATACTGTGCTCAATTGAGATTTTGGAAAATCCAAAAATTAAACAAATCCTGCGGATCAATCCCGGTGCGGCGGAACAGCAAATATTGCTCAGCATTCTAGGAACGACTCGTTCATTGGTTGTTGATCCGCGCATAAAAAAAGTGCAAAACGTTGCCGAGAGGCAGGAAATTGTAATCCTCCTGCTTCGCCTCTACCATTCACTAGAGAAGGAACTCGTCGCTTGTTACCCAAGCACGAGGAAGAAACTTGACCGCGATTTCTTCTTAAACCGCTTTGCTGATACAGCGGAGGCAGCACAATATGGGATTGAGGTAGAAAAGTTTCGTAAGTACCTCTACGATCGGGTTCGAGTTCAGGAAGAGCCTGCTGCCTGGATTGAAAGACGAGAGAAGTACATTCTCGGTATGTCAGTAACCGAACTGGACCTGATACTTAAGGCTAGTATCTTCCTCGGGAATGAAGAAGTCCTTTTTTCCCAAGCTTATGACCTGGTTCGGCAAATATCCTTATATTAAAAGCGGTAAGGGGTAGAGAACCTCTTTACCGCTTTTTTAAGATGGGTTAGTTAACATAATTTTAGCTATGCAGATTAAAAAGCAACTGACGTATTTCGCTTACGGCCAAGCCAATATTATTGCTCTGAAGCACCATTGAGATGACGGAAAGGCCAGCAACCCCAGTTGCCAGTGTCTGGGCCATGTTGGCGGAATTGATGCCACCAATCGCCACGACCGGGTGGGTACTTAAGGAAACCAGCTGTTTTAGCTTTGATAAGCCAATTACCGGGTCCGCATCGTCTTTTGAGTGAGTGGCAAAGACCGGGCCGCTACCAATGTAGTCGATTGGTAGCGAATTAGCCTTTGTCACCTGGTCTACTTGATTACAAGAATAGCCGATTATTAATTTGCCATGAGCGCGTTGGATGACTTTCTCGATCCGTCGATCTTTTTGGCCAACGTGGACCCCATCGGCACCGACTTTTAGGGCGAGTTCCTCATCGTCATCAATCAAAAGGGGAACTCCGTATTCGCGGGTCAATTTACGAAGGACCCGCGCCATTCCAGCTTTTTCATCTGTGGTTAGCTTACTGGTGCCCTTTTCCCGGTACTGGAAAGCGGTAATTCCGGCTTTTAGTGCTTGCTTAACACTGTCTAGGAAGGCAGTGGGGTCGTTGTTCACATCCTGGGCACCACCAACTAGGTAGGTTTCAAGCATGCGTGGGTTGAATTTCACTTTTGCTCACTTCCAATCTTTGCCCAGTGGTTCAATGGCCCGTGACCATGACCGACGTTAATCCCATTCCTGATTGTCGCTTCTACGTACTCTTTTCCCGTCCGGATGGCCTTTTCCATTGAATGTCCCTTGGCTAACTCAGCCGTGATGCAAGAAGAGATAGTGTCCCCGGTGCCGTGGGTGTTCTTCGTGTTTATTCGGTTGGCGGTTAGCCAGAAACTGTGCCCGTTTTCCAGCAGGACAAAATCGTTGGCCTCATTTGCGTTTGTGAAGTGCCCACCTTTGACCAGCACGTTTTTTGCGCCCAAGTTTTGCAGCGCTTTTCCGGCCTTTTCCATTTCATCCTCAGTAGTAATCTTTAGGCCCGTTAATTCCTCAGCTTCAGGAAGGTTAGGGGTAACCAGACTAGCGTGGGGGAGGAGGTGGTCACGGACGGTTGCAATTGCATCGTCACTCAATAACTTGGCACCACCCTTCGCGATCATTACCGGGTCAACAATGACGGGACCAAAATCATATTTTTTGAGGTTGCGGACTACCGCCAAAACCCGGGGCGCATCGGCTAACATTCCCGTCTTGCAGGCCCGAATATTAAGATCCTCCGCCAGCGAAGCAAACTGTTCGTCGATCATTTTAGGTGGCATTGGAAAGGCATCCTGCACGCCCAGGGTATTCTGTGCAGTGACGGCCACAACTACCATTGTCGCAAAGACATCGCGTTCCTGCATGGTCTTAAAGTCGGCAGCAATGCCGGCGCCCCCGCCACTATCAGTTCCAGCAATCGTGAGTGCCTGCGGAAAATCATTCGTCATTAGTAAGGATCCTTTCTATCATTAAATCTTGATCGTTAAGCTTGCTTAGGGCGTCTAAGAAACGAACCTGCCAGCTGCCGAGTCCGTTAGCACCTTGGGCGGCCTTGGTGCCAGCAGTGGTGATTATCCGGCAACCAACTAGTCCCGCAATTAGTGGTGTAATGCCAATGCCGAGTAGAGCGCCAATGGTACTCGAAAGAAGGTCACCGGAGCCCACGTTAGTCGCCAGCCAGGGGGTGGAACACCGGTTTTGGTAGGCCACGGTACCATCTGTGATAATGTCCTCCTTTCCGGAGAGCACAACAACGCAGTGATACAGGTGTGCACACCTGCGAGCAATATCAACCTGGTTCTTTTTCCCCGAACCGGCGTCAATCCCATGACTTTCCCATTGTTCGCCTGCCAAAGCGGCAATCTCACCGGCATTGCCGCGGATAATTGTAAAGTCATATTGACTCAGTAACTGCCTTGCCAGGTGAGCCCGGTAAGCAGAACTGCCGCAAGCGACCGGGTCGAGAACCAGGGGTGTACATAACTGGTTAGCAGCCGCGGCACCGCTGTCAAATTCGGCTTCTAATGGCTGGCATGGTGTACCCAGGTTGATTACCACTGCCTGTACAAGCTTAGCAAGTTCTAAGGCTTCAGTAGGCTGAAAAGACATTATCGGTGAGATGCCCAGCGCACTCAGTCCGTCGGCAACTTTGCCGCTAGTTACGGTGTTAGCAATGGTGAATACAATCGGATGCTGATTACGTAGCTGGTAAATGATATGTTTGTTCATTGGCCGCCTCCTAACAAAAAAGACCAGGTCAAAAAAACCTGGTCATTAAACAAGATGTGCATTTTCCTTCGCAAGTGTCAACTTAACAGGTTCGTAGGGTCCACGGATCTAACCGTATCTAAGTCTGGGAAACAGACACCCCTAATGCAAAACGATTATTTAATTATATATATTATACACCAACTAATTGCTAAGCGCTAGTTGACATAATATATGATATGACATCTACTCAAATTTAAAGTTCTGAACAACTTTATCGAGGTCTTCCTGCTCAATCCCCAAGTAGTGACGGGTATTACGTTCTGATGAGTGGTTGAACAGTTGGGAGATAATTTCTACGTTCACGCCTTTCTTGTATAGTTGGCGCCCAAATGTCTTCCGAAAAGAGTGGGTACCTAGTTTGGCGGCAATCTTCGGGTCACCGGTCTTCCTCCCCATCCGTTGCAGCATTTCATAAAAACCGTGGACCGAGAAGTGGCCATCTTGTTTCCCAGGAAAGAGGTAGTCGTTTTCATCATGGTAATCGAGGTCGTTCAGGTAGTTAATAATTTCCGCCAGACAATTATTCCAGAAGAGGGTCTTTGCCTTACCCGTCTTTTGCTCAATCACCCGGGTCTTAGTCTTGTTCAAGACGTGCCCTACGCGGAGGGTAACCACGTCGGAAGCACGGAGACCATTGTTGAGAGCAATCGCAATCATCAGGAGGTTGCGGTTAACGAGTTCCGGACGCGAGTATTTCTTAATTGTCTCCTCTAACTTTTCGTATTCGTCCAGGGTCAGAAACTTAACGTTTTCTACCCAAATCTTTTTCCGTCCCTTTATTTGGCCATTGGTCTTGTTCTTGGGAACATATATCCGCTTTTTTTGCTTAGTTGACATAATTACCATTCCTTTGACTAGTTCTCTAGGTAACGAATTAGACCCGGTAAATACTCCTCGCCTTCCTTTTTTCCCCGTTCGTAAAGGCGGCGAATTTTCTTAACGTTACCTTCCACTCGTTTAATCTTAATTGGTGATTTGGGAGCAACGTTGTAAAGTTGGCCATCTTTGGCAAGTTTATTAATCTGGTTAACCTGTTGGTTGTAACGGACGGGCCGCATTATTCCCGCCTCAGCAAAGACCGGATAATCCTTATAAAAGCGGCGGTACAGTTCCTTAACAGGCTTACTGGAAGGCTTCTTGCGGTAGTTGACATCCCGGGTACGGACAACAACTATCTTGTCATAGCCCTGTTGCTGGGCAACATCATACGGGATGGAGTCAGTAATTCCACCATCAAGGCAGGGTCCCTGAGAAGTACGCTGCGGTTCTGACAGGAAGGGCATCGATGATGATGCTTTGAGAGCGACGGTTAACTCATCACTAACGGGATCGTTGAAAAGGACAGTCTTACCGCTCTCAACCGAGGTTGCCACCGCGGTGAAGTGCGATGCCGAACGGCGGTAGGCTGCCTCGTTAAAATTCTGCCAGGAATATCCGTGGTCTTCAAAGAGGTAATTAAGATTGATAATCTGCTTGCGAAAAATCCGGGTCATTGAAATGTACTTCCGGTCGTGCCGGTGGTTGATGTTGATGTTTGCTGCCCGACCGTACTGCTTTGATACAAAATTAACTCCGCACAGTGAACCGGCAGATACACCAATTACGCTGCGGAATTCAATGTGGTGTGCTAAGAAGGTGTCAACGATCCCCGCAGTGTACTGGCCACGAAAGGCGCCACCTTCAAGAACTAAAGCTGCATTGTATAACATAAAAACTCAAAACTCCTTATTTTAGTAATTAGGAGGGTTATTAATAGGCCTAATTACGTGAGACACTTTTTAAATAAAATTATACAACAGTCTTACACAAAAATACATCAATTTAAAAGCCTATTATACCGGGCTTCCTCTAAAAGATTTGTAAGACTCTTTCATCAAAAGAGTCTTACGGATCACCTTTTTCCTCAAAAAGCTGGTTAAAAAAGGCAATTAGCTCTCAGACACTCTGAAAATTATTTTGACGGGTACTTGATCATCTTAGTTACGCTCAGCGCTAATTGTGCGATGTGTTAAAATAACATCAGAACCTGTGAAATATCTGAGGAGGGAAATTGTGTTAATTACCACAACCGAAAAAATTCCCGGGCACGATTATGAAATTATCGGGGAAGTATTTGGTGTTACGACCCAGTCCAAAAACGTTTTCAGCAATATTGGGGCGGGACTGAAGAATATCGTTGGTGGCGAAATTAAGGCCTACACTAAGATGCTCCATGAATTTCGGGAAGCGGCAATTTCAAGGATGGCTGACGAGGCCCATAAAAAGGGGGCCGATGCAGTGGTAATGATGCGCTTCGATTCTGGCTCAATCAGTACGGATATGCAGTCGGTTGTTGCCTATGGAACGGCAGTTAAATTTAAATAGGATGAAAAAACGGCCGCGATCATCCAGTCCTGGATAATCGCGGCCGTTTGAGCAACTACTTATTGTTTTCTTCATCACTAATTTCTTTTAAAGCCGCCCTTTGCTGGTGCTGGTCAACGTGGGTGTAAAGGTCCGTGGCTGAGGTGCCCTTTTGTCCTAGCTGCTGAGCAACCAGGACCTGATCCTTAGTAACTTCATACATTTCCGAAGCCAAGGTGTGGCGAAGCTTGTGGGGCGTCAGAGGGTGGCCGAACGCTGTTGAATACTTTTTAACCATTCGTTCGATCGAATTAGCAGTCATCCGCCGGGTTGTACCATGGTAGACCGTTAGAAAAAGGGCGATATCTTTCTTGAGGGCGTGGTAACGCTGGACCCGAATTAGCAGATAGTCCTTAATATACTGGGTTGCCCAGGGGGCAATTGGCACCGAATCCTTTTGTCCCCCCTTTCTGACCACGTCTAAGAGACCTTCTTTGATATTGAGGTCGGCAAGGTTAGTGTTCGCTGCTTCAGAAACCCGGACGCCGGTTCCGAGAATTAGGGCAATTATCGCCACGTCACGTTCCTTGTTGCGCTTAAATGCTGGAAGGGCCCGCTTGTCGCACTTCTGGGGATAGGTATTATTAATGAAGTTGATAAAGTCAAACTTCATCTGGCCGCGGTACATATGGGCCGCAAGGGTGTGGGCACGGTAATTCAGGGTTTTGGTATCATTTAGTGAATCAATCTTGGCCATGACATTACGGTAAAAGTATGGTTCACCGTCATTAACATCAGCAGTAACCGTCAAAAATTTAAACAGTGAGCGGAGGGCATTGATTGACCGGTTAATTGAGGTTGGTGAATTGAGGTGCCCCTGGCTGTTTTGGGTGTGTTTTAAATGGTCAATGTATAGCATGATGTCATTACGACGGAGCTTTTCAAGCACCTTGGTACTGATTTCTCGATTGCTTTTAGCGTCACAAAGACCGCTGATACGGAGCCAGTCAAAGAAACGGCGAATTTCGGTCAGATATTGGTAAGTCGTTGTTACCGCGTGGTTGGTTCCCAGGTAGTATTCGTTTACGTAGTCGGGGAGCTTTTTCAGCTCGTCTTGAATTAGATTCAGGTACTTATCGGCTTCCATTTTTTCCTCCTTTAAAATCTCTTCTTACTATTATAAACTGTTAGGCACAAACAAGTGTAGAAGAAGGGAAGAATATGAAAGCCTTATCGCTTTATCCCCAAAATGCGGCGGCCGTTGCCTGGGATGAAAAACTGGTGGAATACCGGAGCTGGCAAACAAAGTATCGGGGGCCCGTACTGATATGTGCAAATGCCCGTAAAACTTGTGGTTACTTGTCCGGCTACGGCTTATGTGTCATGAATCTGGAAGGAATCTACCATTTTCCTGACAAGACTTTGGGCTGGCGCTTTTCGCCATTTCAAACGGGGAAGTCTTACCATATTGAGCCGGTACCGGTCAAGGGACGCCAACGACTATTCGGGGTTCCGGATCATTTGATTCAGCCTGTCCAGTGGAAACGGGATGGTCAAACTAATGATCAGGAAAAGCACGAATGGTGGGCCAATGTTTACCTGCCACTGATTGAAAATAGGTAGGATAAAATAAACCGGGACCACCAGCTTCAATCTGAAGTTGATGGTCCCGGTTAAGTCGTTATCGGAAAAACAGGATTCGAACCTGCGACCCCCTGGTCCCAAACCAGGTGCTCTACCAAGCTGAGCTATTTTCCGAACTTATTAGTGTTCTTTAGCGAACGTTTATTATTCTACCAAGTGATCCGTAAATAGGCAAGTACTTTTTTTAATTTCCTTGAATTTCTTTGAAAAACTGCCTCGGTAGTTCATCACAAAGCCATACCTGGTCATTACCGATGTAGAACTCGATGCCGGCTTTACGGGCGGCCACTGTATCTACCTGGAGAATTACGGGGTTACTATCATGGCGCATCCCCACCGCTCGCGCAGTCGCAATATCAGTAGAAAGGTGGACAACCTGACGCTGCATCGGCAGTAGACCTAGTTTATCAATACTAGGCATGAAGCGCCGTGCAGTGCCATGAAAGAGGACGGCAGGTGGGACCGATGCTCGGTGCTTAATGATTCCCGGGATTGAATGACCGTAGAGCGCACAAATCTTGTTTCCCCTGATTGCAAAGCGTTTCTTATTTGATTTAGCGATTACTTCATCAATCGTTTCCTTAGTCAGGGCAGGTGAGAAGTGGTGGACCCGGTTCATTGCGGAAATGAAGCCATCAAGGTCGGTGTACCCATACTCATCCAGACTAATTCCATATTTTTGGGGATTATGGCGCAGGGCATAGGACATCTTTTTACTAATAAATTTTAATTCACGGTTAGTGATCGTACCATCTCCCATTACGATAATTGAATTATGTTAACTAGCTTATTTTCTTTAATAGTATTAAACCACATTCCCCCTGAACAAGCCATTTTGAGTGGCCCATAAATTACGTAATTTATGAACTAAAGTTACGTGCTCACCGTCTTAAAATGGCTTTGACGAATAGTAACGCGACTCCTATAATTAAAAGCGTTGTTTATAACATATTTAACATCATAATTTATGATTGGGATGGGGGATATAGTATGTCAATGATTGAATTCCATAATGTTGAAAAATATTATGGAAAATTTCACGCTCTAAAAAATATCAACCTGAATGTTGATGCCGGAGAAACGGTGGTCTTAATTGGTCCATCCGGTTCAGGAAAAAGTACCTTGATTCGGACCATCAACGGCCTTGACCCGATTCAGTCCGGTAAACTGATTGTTAATAATTACGACCTTTCTGATAAGAAGACAAATATCAACAAGCTCCGTCGGGACGTCGGGATGGTCTTTCAACACTTTAATCTCTACCAGAACAAGACCGTTCTGGAAAACATTATGCTGGCGCCACGGATTGTCCTTAAGCGCCCTGAAGACGAAAACCATGAACTGGCAATGCAGCTCCTCAATAAGGTCGGGCTGGCCAATAAGGCCGATAGCATGCCGAGCCAGCTCTCGGGTGGGCAAAAACAACGGATTGCAATTGCCCGGAGCCTGGCAATGCAGCCCAAATGCCTCCTCTTTGATGAACCGACAAGTGCCCTTGACCCCGAAATGATTGATGACGTTTTGGATGTTATGAAGGACATTGCTAAAAATTCAAACATGACCATGCTGGTGGTGACGCACGAAATGGGCTTTGCGCGGGCGGTTGCCGACCGGGTTATTTTCATGGCCGATGGGCAGATTCTTGAGGATGACTCAACCGAGAAGTTCTTTGGCGACCAGCCATCTACCGACCGGGCCCGCGAATTCATGAGCAAGATCAGTGGCCATCTGTGAGGAAGGGGTGATTAGTCATGCGTAAGATTTGGCGCTTGATATCAGCCGCCTTCCTGGGGTTAGTGTTACTGACCTGCTTGTCCGCTTGCGGGGCAAAGTCAGTCGCTGAGCAGGATGTCTTGACTACCGACCAAAGGACCAACCGGATCACCTGGGGGGTAAAAGCCGATACCCGCTTATTCGGTCTCGAAAACATTCGGACCGGCAAACTGGAAGGCTTCGAAATTGACCTGGCCAAGGCCCTGACCAAGAAGATCTTGGGCCCCAACGGAAAATGTACCTTTGTCCCCGTCACCAGTGGGACCAGGGTTCCCTTGCTGAAGAACGGGAACATTGACGCGATTATGGCCACGATGACCATTACCCCGGAACGGGAAAAACAGGTTGACTTTACCCATTCATACTTCGATGCGGGCCAGTCCCTACTGGTTAAGAAGGGGAGCCCTATCAAGAATATCCAGGACTTGAACAAGCCGGGCAAGGTCATCTTAGGTGTTTCGGGTTCTAATTCCGTCAAGAACGTGGCGAAGTTTGCCCCGCGTGCCCGGGTCCTGCAGCTATCCGACTACGCCCAGGCGATGACGGCCCTGAAGTCCAAGCAGGGTGATGCCTTGACGACGGATAACGGGATCCTATACGGGATGGCCGCCGAAAATCCCCACTACGAGGTAGTTGGTGGTAATTTCACTAAGGAACCCTATGGAATTGCGGTAAATAAGAACCAAAACCGTTTTCGCAAGAAGCTCAACTGGGCACTGGACCAGGTTGAAAAAGACGGCACTTATAACCGTCTCCTCTTGAAGTGGTTTGGTCATGTCAAAGGATTTAATTACCAGGAGATGAAGCGGTAATGATTAATTTAATTTCGAGCCAGTGGCAACCGCTCCTGTTGGGGTTATGGAACACCATCCTCTGCAGCGTGATTGCCTTGATTGGCAGTCTAATTATTGGGACATTCTTTGCCCTTTTGGAAATCTCACAGAAGCGGGTTATTCGGGTAATTGGTAGTGTCTACGTTGAAGTCTTTCGGAACATCCCCTTACTGGTGATTGCGATGGGCTTCTTCCTGATTGTGCCCATGTATATCGCTAAGATCAACGGTTTTACGGCGGGCACGATTGGCCTAACCCTGTACACCTCCGCCTTCATTGCCGAAACGGTTCGGGCGGGAATTAACTCCGTTGAAACGGGTCAGTTGGAAGGGGCCCTGGCCAACGGAATGACCTATACTCAGGCAATGCGCTACATTATCCTGCCCCAGGCGTTTAAGGTCGTAATTCCACCACTAGGCAACCAGTTTATCAACCTGGTAAAGAACTCCTCCGTTCTGGCCTTCGTTGCTGGTTTCGACCTGATGTACCAGGGGAACTTGATTGCTAACGACACCCTACAGACGATGCCGACCTACTTCATCGTCGGGGTGCTCTACCTGATTATCACCCTGCCGCTTAGCTATTACATGCGGCACCTGGAAAAGAAACTAGCTTAGGGGGGTGGGACAAATGCAAAACTTCATTGATGCCTATTCCTGGATCAACATCCGCTTCCTTTTACAGGGACTGTGGGTCACAATTGAAATTTCTGTGGTCTCAATTATTGTTAGTTTTATTTTAGGAACCATCCTAGGTATTATTCGCTACGAAAAATTTAAGTACTTTTCCGCAATTGTCGGTTTTATCATTGACATTATCCGAAACTTGCCGTTACTGTTGATTATTTTCTTCACCTATTTTGGTTTGCCAAATATTGGAATCAAGCCCGAAATTATTCCGGCCGCCATCCTTGCCATGTCAATTTTTGAGTCGGCAATGGTCGCCGAAATCGTCCGGTCAGGAATTAATTCAATTGACTACGGGCAAACAGAAGGGGCCCTGGCCAATGGTTTGACCCGCTGGCAGGCTCTACGGATTATTGTCCTGCCGCAGGCTTTACGTAACATGATGCCGGCTTTGGTCAGCCAGTTTATTTCCTTAGTGAAGGATACCTCCTTGGCAACCATCATTGTTCTCCCGGAGTTGATGTACCACGCACAAATCATCTACGGGCAAAACACTAATTACATTATCCCAATGTTCGTTGCGCTGGCGGTCCTGTACTTCATTGTCTGTTACTCATTGTCATTACTAGCTAAGTACCTGCGCCGGCACTTGGCATAAAAGGCTTTCCAAAATTATCAAAGGTCCACTAACGCTCAGTTTTCTTGAGCGTCAGTGGACCTTTTCTATTACTTCTTATTTTTCTTCCAGATAATTGAAACCAGGACAGCAAAGACGAGCCAAAGGAGGCCAATCAGGCTAACCTTAGCCCCTGTCAATAATCCTGGTACCTGATAGGTAAAGGTAACGTGGTGATTACCCCGGGGCAGCCAAACCCCGAGAAAGGCTTGGTTGGTGCGGATTGTCTTGGCGGGGTGGTTATCAACTTTGACAGACCAACCCGTCGAGTATGGGATCGAGGAGGTCAATACCCCCGGACGGTTCGTTGTGATTTGGCCTCGGAAGCTATTCCGATCGAAGCGGATATTCCTCAAGGCATGGCGTTGAATTGCCTGAACCTGCTGGTCGTAATGGTGACCAAGCTTAACAGCCACGACCCGGTAGTGGAGCTGGTAGTTTCCCAACTTGGAAGGCTGGAACTTCAAGCTAACCGGAAGCTTGCCATTGTAGTAGCCAATGTTTAACGTCGAGTTTGTTACCCGTTTGAACAGGGACAGGACATTTTGCTTGGCCTGGATGACACTAGCTGTGCCAAACTTACTATTATAATTGAGCTTAAAGCTGATGTCGGGTGACCCGTTTAAGACGTGGTAACGCCAGTACTTATACTGGTTATAACGCTGGTTGATAAGGCTTCCCGGATTAACGGCCATTTGCTGGAGGTGTTGCTTGTCATACTTGATTTGCTCACGCATCGTAAATGGAGTGTACTTAATCTTGGAAAATTCAATGTGCAGTTCGCTCCCCCGGTAGCGGCGCGCCACCCCTGCCTTTTGCAATTCAGGAAACTGCAGTTGGTAATACTCATCGCTATCGGTATATTTCAGATGGTGAGGGTTAACCTTGTTTAGGCGGTTCGAGACCAGTTGACTCTTTAGGACGGTGGCCCGGGTCAACTTAGCCGAGCGCATCCCCTTGGCCTTGCCATCAACGAGGACCCCACTAGCCAGAGCGCGTTCCTTTTCACTTGGCGATAAACGCTGGTAACGACCGCTACTGATATAATCACCTTGCCAATACATCAGTGGGAAGGCCTGGTTACTCTTGTAGCGAATTGTCTGGGTGGGCAGCAGCAACTTCTTGTTATTCTTGATGCTATTTGGGCTCGGCTGGCCAACGTCGTAGTTGATGACGGGGTCAGTTGCCTTATCGAGGAAGTAACCATGGGGGATCTTCAGGGCGTTTTTCCCGTTGCTCTGGACAAAGAGGTAGCGAACACCGAAGAAGTTATTCATCACGGACCGGTCATCGGCCTGGCGGATGGGAATATTTGCCTGATACTGGTTATTCTGCAGGGAGTTATTGAATTGACCGAGGTACTTGTTCTGAAGGGAATAGTAGGAGTCAATATTATGCAAGCCCGAGGTTAGGTCGTTATCGAGGCTGGGCCCGAGGCCATCGGGACTAGTGTTATTATTAATGATTTGGTTTTGACTGACCGTCGAAACCCGGTAAAAGGGGTTCTTCTTAAGACCCTTGTCAAGGCCACCATAGCGATTCGCGGTGATGGCTTGGTACTCACCCCGGCTGAGCATCATGGTTGAGAAGTTTCCCTTAGCGGGGAAGGCGGAGTAGATGGCGTTAAATCCAGCATTGAGCAGGATGATCAAAAGCAGGTAGCGGTCGAGTTTAATTGCTGGCTGAACCTTTACGACCCAGAGTGCCATTAGAGAAATAATCAGGAAGATGACGGGGACAAAACTGTCATCCTTGTTGTCAAAGAAATAGGTGGCGGTCAGGACTAGGACATAAATCCCGGTGGCCAAGCTCAGAATATTTAGTTCGTGGCGACTGATTACTGGAGCATTCTGCATCAATAGGCAGACGGCCATTGCTAACGGCAGGTAAATCAGCAGTGTCCAGCGGTTAGATGCCGACATCATTCCATTGAAGAAAGCGCCCACCGCGGGAATAAGGAGCATCACCAAAGAACAGAAGAGGCTAATTGTCAGTAAGGGGTACTGCCGGTAGTGCATATAAATGTAGACCAGGGCAATGAACCCGATTGACACGATTCCCAGTGCTGTCCAGTACATGAAATACCACTGCCCACCGTTAATCAGTTGCTTGGGTAAAAAGAGGTAGTAGTAGAGAGGGTAAACCTTAAGCCCGTTAGCAAACTCAGCACCAGTCCGGGTTGAGTTGATGATGGCCATGATTTCTGGAACCAGCATAACAGCGGACACCAGAAGACTGGTGATTGTGGCAAAGGCGAGTTTAGCCACCGTCGGCATGTAACTGAGACGGTGACGGTAGTGAGTCAGGACCCGTAATACCAGGAAGATAACAGCGCCAATGCCGAGAACAAAAGCAAGGTAGTAGTTGCTGATTAGCATCCAGATAAATACCCCCGTTAGCGGCCAGGCACTGCCTCCCTGAAGGACCCGTTCAATCTGGACCACAATTAATGGGAAGAGGATGAACGGGGTCGTAAAGAAGGGCTGAGCAACGCATGCATAGAGGAGGAAGGCGTTCACCATGTAGGTAGTCGCCCCGGCTAAAATGACGTTATCACGGAATTTGAAGTGCTGGGCAAAGTAAACAAAGGCTAAGCCGACACAGAACATTCGGATAATCCCGATTACCTGGTAAGCGAGGGTTATTTTAGCTGCCGGAAAGAGGAGGGCGAGGTAGGCGAAAACGTCACCAATTGTGTAGTAAGAATAGACCTGGAAGGTATCGGTCCCCAGACCCATTTGCCATGACCAGAAGGAAAAATGGCTTGGATGATGAAAAAAATTGATCAGTGCCTGACGATAATTGGCCAGCAGGGGCACGTGCTGGTTTAGGGCATCCTTGCTGAGGATGAAGGTATGCCCGGTCAGCAAGTATGTCCCAAAAATACAAGCTGCCAGAAAGATAAACACCAAGGTGTACTTTAGGTAGAGCATCTTTAGCGGTCGCTTATTTGTAAATGAAAAATCCATTATTATATAACTCCATCTCAATATATCAAATACTAATATTTTAGCATTTTAAAGACGGCAATGTGAATATTAATGAGCAGACTAGTGTAATTGTGAGCTAACTAATTATTCCTAAGTCTTTCATGGTAATATCCAGGTGAGTTTACCGGCCTGGCTTTCTATTATAAGTAAAAAAGTAGTTAATTTTGAAAGCGGTTACTGTTTAGAAAGGATCGGTGCTATACTTTAGGCGGATTGTTATTGGACAAAATGGATGGAAGTGAATATTATGCTAAAGAATATTGAAATGCCCAAGTTGAGTCCCAAGTCTGATGATTACTTTTTTGGTACTTGGAAGAAGCAACCCGGTGATCAAATTAAGAAAGGTGACCCGCTCTTCGAAGTGGAAACCGAAAAGGTAATCAGCGAAGTCCCAAGTGACTTTGCCGGAGTACTCAAGGAGCAGAAAGTCAGCGAAGGCGATCCCATCTCTGTTGGGGATGTTGTTGCAACAATCGAAGTTGATGAATAGAAAGGCTGGCTATTATCTATGACCGAAAGTTTAGCTGCAAAAAAGCCCAGTTGGTTAAAAGTTCGTTATGATGAAGAAAAGGTTGAGCACGTTAGCAAGCTGTTAAATAAACTTAACTTGAATACTGTCTGTGCCGAAGCAAACTGCCCAAACGTTGGTGAATGCTTCGGGACGGGAACAGCGGCATTCATGATTTTGGGGCCTTACTGTACGCGGAATTGTCGCTTCTGTGATGTTCCCCATAAGCGTCCAGCACCCGTTGACCTGAAGGAACCGATGCGGGTTGCTAAGGCAATCAAAGAATTAGGCCTGAAGCACTTTTGTGTTACTAGTACCGACCGGGATGACCTCCCCGACCTCGGGGCCGACCAGTTTGTCCGGGTTATCAAGGCAATTCGGGAGTTGTCACCACACACGACGATTGAGGTTTTGACCCCTGATTTCCAAGGGAAGACTGACCTTGTTCAGCGGGTCTTAGATGCCAAACCGGATGTTTTCAACCACAATATCGAGACGGTTCGCCGGGTTACCCCATTGGTTCGTGACCACCGGGCAACGTATGATCACTCATTAAATGTTTTGCGTTACGCTCACGAACACGCGTACGAAGGAACCTACGTTAAGACCGGGATTATGCTGGGCCTGGGTGAAAAAGACGATGAAGTTTACCAGACGATGGACGACTTGATTGATGCTGGCGTTGATTTTCTTTCCATTGGCCAGTATGTCCAGCCTTCACCCAAGCACTACCCACTCAAGGAATGGGTTCCTGTTAAACGATACCAGAAGTACTATAACGTTGCGATGGATAAGGGCTTTAAATTCGTTGCTAGTTCACCACTCGTTCGGAGTTCCTACAAGGCTAGTGCTGAATTGGCTGCCGTTGGAGTAAGTCGGTAATGATTTTCGTTCAAAGCATGGGGCACCAGGCAGCTGACAATTTCGCCTTGGAATACTGGCTCACCAAGAAAGGGTTTGACGACCTTGTTTTCTTACTTTGGACGACTGATCCCACCATTATGCTGGGTAAGTACCAGGATGCGTTAGCGGAGGTCAACCTGGAATACGCTGATTTGCACCATTTAACAGTGGCCCGGCGTTTATCGGGCGGTGGAACCATCTTTACGGACCGGGGGAGCTACCAATACTCCTTTATTAAGCCGTCAGTAAAGCAAACGATTGATTTTGATAGTTTCCTGAAAATTATTTGTAATGCCTTGACTGAGCTCGGCTTACCGGTGAAGCGCTCCAGTCGTAATGACTTGACAATCAACGGTCGCAAGTTTTCCGGGAATGCCCAGTACAACCGAAATGACTGTGTGGTTCACCACGGGAGCCTTCTTTTCGATGCCAACATTGATGAAATGACGGCGGCCCTGCATGTTGACCCAATGAAGCTGAAGGCTAAAAAAATCTCTTCTGTCCACCAGCGGGTTCTCAACTTACGGAACTTTCTTCCTAGCTTGTCTTCGGATGAGTTCGGTGCGAAGTTAAAGCAGGCTGTTTTTAACCAGGCCGGTAAGGTAGTAAATTATTCGCTGACGAGTGCCGACCAGGGCGAAATTCAGGCGATTAAGGCGCGGATCTTTGCTAATCCGGTCTTTGTCTATGGGCAAACTCCACGGACGGCAATTATGAAGGAAAAGTATTTTCATGGTGGGGGCCTTGTTAAACTCGCCGTGAACGTTGATCATGGTTATTTAAAGCAGATTCACATTACTGGTGACTTTTTCAGTAACCTAGATGTTCGAGGCCTGGAGAAGGTACTTGCCGGGAAAATGTTTCAGCCGGCAATAATTCGTCCGGTGTTGGACCAGTGGTTGCAGAAAACCCCAATTCAAAATATTACTACCGAACAAGCCTTAGATTTGTTGTTTGGATAAAGAAAACCCAGGAGATAAAGGGCATCTGCTCCCTTTATCTCCTGGGTTTTGTTACTATTCCATTGTTCTAATGTTCTAATTGTGTGGTAGCCTTCGTGGATTGCGTTCATGATCTTACGTGGCTGTAATGCATCACCAATAACGTTTGCGTGATCGTCAAAGAGGGCATAGAGGTCGTTACTAAGCTGGTCATTGGATTGAAAACCGATGGCGTTCAAAACAGTATCACAGGCCAGCGTTTGCACTCGTTTCTGATTATCAACATAGGTGACCTGGCCATTCTCGACCTCTTTAACTGTTGCACTCGTGTGGACAGTAACATTATCTACGGCAACTTTAGCTTTCAGGTGCTGTTCATTGTTCAAGCACTCGTTGGCGTTTTGCAGGATGTTTGGTAATTGCTCGAATAGGTCCACCTGGTACCCTTGCTCAGCCAAGTCACAGGCGGTTTCGGTTCCTGTGAGGCCGGCACCGATTATGGCGACGTGGTGACCGGGTTTAACGCGGTGGTTGAGATAGTCAACTGCAAAAGCCGCGTTTTCCTTCATTCCGGAGATAGAGGTCGTGACTGGTGAGGACCCAGTAGCTAGGATCACTTCATCAAACTGACCTTAGAGCCGCTTAAGGTCGGCTTTTGTTGCCTCCTTGTCGTAAATAACGTTTACACCGTCTTTATTGCATTGGGTAATTAGGTAATTAAGTAGGTTCTTAACATCGTGTTTAAAGGCGGGAGCACTAGCGGCCCACAATAGTCCTCCGAGACGGTTGGATTTCTCCCAAATAGTTGCCTCAAACCCGCGTTTCTTGGCAGTAATTGCGGCCTCCATACCGGCGGAGCCACCACCAATTATGAGTACTGCGCGCTTTTCACCGTTTTTTTGTGGCAGGCGGAAGGCTTTTTCAGCATAACACAGCGGATTTACTGTACAGTAATAGTGCTTCCCAGAAAAGCCGGCAGCAAGGCATTCGTTACAGCCAATACAAGGTACAATGTCATCAGTGTGACCAGCCTTGACCTTCTTGAACCAGAACGAGTCCGCAAGCATCTGCTTTGCCAGGCCAACGTAGTCTAGGTCACCATCGGCTACTACCTTCTTGGCAGTTAGCGGATTCTTTAACTTTCCGTCACCGAGGACGGGGATGTTAACAACTCTTTTGACGGCTTTCTGGACATCAAGTTTACTTGCTTCGGGACTGTAAATCGTTGTAATTGCCTGATACCATTGTTCATAGCACCCAGTATCAACGTGGAGGGCAGTTACGCCAGCCTTTTCAAGGATTTTAGCAATCTTTAGACCTTCGTCCAGGGTCCGGAAGCCTTTAAACCCGCTGATCAGGGGTGAACTTGACAATAACTGGAAAGCCTTGTGGTACATTATCTTGAATAGTTTTAATGCATTGTAAGGTGAAACGCATCCGATTTTCGAGAGAGCCGCCGTATTCGTCAGTCCGGTTATTCCACTGCTTGGATTGAAACTGATCTAATAAGTAGCCACCGTAATCGTGAAGCTCAATTGCATCCGCACCAGCATTAATAGCTAAACTAGCGGAATAACCCATACGCTTAACTGGATATCTTCCTTACTAAACGGCTTACATTTAAGGTTAGGGAACCAGAAGGATGGCACACTTCCCGCACTATAAGGTGGGGTGAAGGGGTCCGTGAACTGTTGTCTGCCGAGGCCAGGGGAGAGCTGGACACAAACTTTTGCCCCATAGTGGTGACAACGATCAATTAGCATATTAAGCCGCTCTACATGGTGAAAATTGGAGAGTTCGGTACATGGCCGGGGCTCGAACTTAGTTGAAATGACGTTAGCACCAGTAATGATCATCCCGACACCCCCCTTGGCTCGTTCTTCAAAGTAATCAATGGCTTCGTTGTTATAGGAGCCATCCGCTTCGCCCGTGGTACCCATTGCTGACATGAACACGCGGTTTTTGAGCCGCATTGTTCCCAGCCTTGTTCGATCAAATAAGGAATTCATAGTAATTGCCTCCTGTAATCGATAAATACATGATAATCTGCAAAAATAAGCGCTTACATTTATTTCACAAATAAATTATAAATGAATATTAATATTATGTCAATGTGAAGCTTGTCACATGCTTATGATTGGCTTACAATCAGCAATTAAAAAGATTAATGATTATTAATATATTTAGGGTTTCGGATACCGTTTAAGAAAAGAATGATGATTTCATCAATTGATGTACTATCTGGAGAAATGTTGTGGTTAAAGGTATCAACGATAAAACAACTCACGTTACTATATGCTAAGTAGATCAACGTGAGCGGGTCCATTTGCCGAAAATAGTCTTGCTGAATGCCATCACGTGCTATTTTGATCCAGGGCTGCATAATCGAGTCGATCCACTGGTCAGATTGCGATATTTCACGGTTAATGGGACTATTGAAGATACTATTAGTGAACAGGAAAGTCGTCGGCTGTATCTTTGAGAAATCATAGATAGCGTGCATATAAGAAGCCAGTTTAACGTCCGGGGCACCGTTTTTGCTGACGTGGTCAATGATGTATTGGTTAAGACGCTCACATGCTTCGTGGTATGTAGTGATAATCATATCTTGCTTATTCGTAAAGTAATTATAAGCAGTTGCCACTGATAATCCAGTAAGCTTGGCAACCTGACTCATTGAAACGCTACCATAGCCATCATTAGTAATAATTTTGGCAACGGCATCCATAATCAAAGTTCTGTTATTACTTTTGTTTGCCATAGGAGCCTCCATTTTTATCTGTTATTCTTTATAAATAAAGTTTAGCATAGACGAGAGAAAATAATTTTATGTGATGCACAGTAAATGCAAAATAGTGGTCAAAACGCAGCTTGCTGATTGGCCGCAAATAAGCTATCTTCGGGGCGGTTCATTATTCAATTGCATTAAAACTATAATTTTAATGACAGGTTGATTTTAAAGCTCTGGCCCTCCTCTTCACCGTCTTCATTAGTAATTACTGGACATCCAACTTAGGAAATGTGTACTGTTTTTAATTGTTGCAAAAGGAAGTGTTCACCCATGCGTTCAATACAGATCCGCGTTGCCCAGCCAGCCGATGCCGAGCAATTATTAGCAATTTATGCGCCGTATGTTGAGAAGACGGCGATTACTTTTGAATACACGGTTCCCACTGTGATGGAGTTCCGAAGAAGGATAGTTCAAACCCTTCAACGGTACCCGTACCTGGTTGCCGTTGAAGGTGGTCGCCTGGTTGGATACGCTTATGTCAGCCCATTTCAAGCTCGTAAAGCCTATGATTGGTCAGTTGAGACGTCAATTTACGTTGCTCCAACTGTCCGCCACCACGGAATTGGTAAACAACTATATGATAAAATTGAATCTGTCTGCCGTTCGATGAATATTACAAACCTCAACGCCTGCATTGGCTATCCGCAAAGCGACGATGATCCGCACCTTGATAAGAATAGCGCTGATTTTCACCGCCACCGTGGCTTCCAACTTGCCGGCCACTTTCATAGTTGTGGTTACAAGTTCGATCGCTGGTATGATATTATCTGGATGGAAAAATTCATTAGTTCGCATGAAAAGACGCCCGCTTCAGTTAAGAACTTTGATGCGGTAAGGGCGCAGTTTAATTTAAGCTAACGGAGATGGTTTCGTCGCGCATGAAAAAGTACTTATTCTTAATTAACCCCGCTGCGGGAAGTGGCAAGGCGGCAGATGTCTGGTGCTTATTGCAAACCTTGCTGGCTAAGGAAAACGTTGACTATGATTTTTGCTTCAGTAAGCATCCCGGCCATCCCCGCGCAATCGCCAATGATACCGGCAAACAGCGAAAATACGGCTGCCTGGTGGTGGTCGGTGGTGACGGGACCCTACATGAAGTGATTGATGGCCTTTACCAGCAGGCAAAACAAGAAAAGATGATGGTGGCCTACATCCCCGCGGGGACTGGTAATGACTTTGCCCGGGGGTACGGAATATCAACTGATCCCCGGATTGCCCTTCAACAGGTTTTAAAAAACGACCGACCATGGGAAATTAACATTGGCTGCTTTCAGGAGCTAAATTCAGGCAAACACGGGATCTTCTTAAACAACATTGGTATTGGTTTTGATGCCGCCATTGTTCACGCCACTAACCATTCCCGGCTAAAAAGCTTTCTGAACTACCACCACCTCGGAACTCTTTCCTACATTGCCAAGGCTATCCACGTGTTTTTTACCCAGCCAACCTTTCAAACAGTAATTAAAGACAGGACTGGGGTGGTTACTCTTTCCCGGACGTTCCTCCTGATTACCAGCAATCACCCTTACATCGGGGGCGGCATTGTCCTTGCTCCCGACGCTAAAATTGACCACCATGAGCTGGAGCTGGTGGTTGTTGAAAAGAGAAACTGGTGGTCCCTGCTGGTTGCCATGTTAATGTTTGCTGGCGGTCGTTTAATCTATTCGCGCCAGGCCCGGGTGGTTCATGCGCGTAAGCTTGAATATCAAATCGGTAGCCCGCAGGATTGTCAACTTGATGGTGAAGAACCGGGGAAAATGCCCTACTACCTTCGCTTAACCTGTGACTCCTACCCGTTCTGGGAGAAGCCCTTATAAAATGATATAATTTACTAGCGAAATAAGGAGGCTGACGGACAAATGGCAGAAGTAGAATATGATGAGAATGGTTTTCGCGAGGATCTCAAAAACAGTAAGGACGTTTTACACCAACCGGATGCCGATCGCTCGGCTTGGGACCTCACGGTGTTGGACTATGACCAAACAATGGATGTCTTGAACGGTAAAATGGCGGTTAAACCCAATTTTAGCTTTGCAGATGATGTGCTCAACAAAATTAGGGAAGAAAAACCACAGATAAATTCTGATGAGGACATCAATAGCGTGATTGAGGACAAGTACCAGCAGATACTATTAGCCCGCTACAATGAGGACCAGGCAAAGAATGTCTCCCGCGAAGTAACAAAAGACGACGATGAAATCGAGTAGGAGGTAATTGATTAGTTCAATTACCGACCTCTCACACCACCG